>NVXL01000009.1 GCA_002746115.1 Alteromonadaceae bacterium | reverse complement strand
ATTAAAACTGGTTAAATAGCTTCGAGAAAAATACGCAGTTTTTAACCAACTCAGTGCTTAGATAAAACAGTTTTTAACCAAAGTAGTACAAAACCGCAGCGCTCAAAACCAAAAGAAAGCATAAGCGCCATGGACGCCCTTTGCGCCGTGGCTTAACCTTTCTTGGTCGAAGGCTGCGCGCATGTGCACGAAAGCCCTCTGGAGCGGTCAATGCTTTAGGAAGATCGATCACTTCAAGCTGAAGGCTATTCCGAAAATCCCTGACAAACTGGCTTTTTTTCACATTAACCACAACGTGATTACAATGCTTCCCAATTTCAGCTAAATCTTCTTTCGAACGAATATAAAAACCACCGAGGGGAAACGGTATTGTACTCACAGGGCGGTCTAACGAGGTAACGTACATACCTACACTGAGATCCTCTACGGCACAACGTTTTTTCAATTCAGTCGTCATGTGACACCTCTTTATATATACTCAACCTGCAACGCATTTGTCGCTGATAGTTAAATTGAGAATTGCAAAGTAGATGCCAAATAAATATTTAAGCTCCCCAGACTAAGGGGCATTTCAAAGTACACGCCAGTAAAGATCTAGGCTCTAGCCTTACAGAAGATTAGAACCGCAACGATTGGACGTTATAAAGCAAGCGAGCACAAAACATTGAAGGCGACACTTTCCGTCACATTTTGTCACCAAAATCGACATATTTAGCGATACATATCACAAATCAGCTTCCGTATCAGGAAAGACTACCGGAGCTTGTAGCTCAGAAATCACCGCCTCACGATCATATGCTGGGTATTTCTTCATCACCCCCAGAAACAATGTACTCGTCAGTATACGATCAAGCCACACCTGCAAAGCCGTGTAAGTGCTTTGATAAAACCACTCTCGATCCACATGCGCAAACTGCCTCACAAAGGGGAAAATCGCAACATCCACAAAACTCACTTGATCATCAAACAAATACCTATGCTGTTTAAGCCGCAGTTCCAGCTCCTGAAGAAACACCTCCCCATCCTGCCTGGATTGTGCCGCACAGGTATCCGGGTGACGATCAGCGTACTTGTAGCGGTCAAGGTTACGCTTAAAGTCGCCATCGGTCTCATCAAGCAAACGCGTCGATTCACAGCCCACCTCCCCCCTCATGCAACGTATCCAGTCATCCTCATCTCGCATCGCTATCGCCCAGTGCATGATATCCAAACTCTGCTCCAATGTTTTCAGCAATGTTTTCGACAATGTTTGAGAATCAGATGCCAGCAATACCGGCACAGTGCCTTTCGGCGATGCGGCTAACATCTCATCGGGTTTATGCTTTAACACCACTTCACGCAGCTGCACGGGCACGCCCGCATAAGCAATTGCCATACGAGCACGAATCGCATACGGGCAACGACGAAAAGAGTAAAATATGGGTAAATCGTCCCTTAATTGAGACATGACAGCAGACCTGTTAATGCTAAAAACGCTATTTTAAGTGCTTATCACTTTACAGCAAGCGCTTTCATCGTAACAATCTCAGGCCTCGAACTCGCTGGCCGCCCCAAGTACCTATAAAAGGTCGGCTTATATCAATAGACTAAGTAGCGCACTAACACATGAGTCAACCCGAAAATTCCACGATCGACAAAATCCGTAACGCCATAGCATTGATACTTACGCTGTGCTCTTTAGGCTTGCTTTACCCCGGCTTAACCTTAGATATTCTAAATATCAACATCAGTGCTAGCCTCCCGCTATTGGGTACATTAGAGCTGTTTGACCAAACTCAGAGCATTATGAGCAGCATTCAATCCTTGTTTGAAAATGGTGATAACTTAGTCGCAAGTTTGATATTATTTTTTAGCGTAATCATACCGCTCATAAAAGCCCTCTCATTACTCGCCGTTATCTCCCTGTCCCGCTGGCAAGGCCGTGCCGTGTTATATCGTTTTATTAATATCATCGCCAAATGGTCGATGGCCGATGTATTTGCTGTTGCTTTGATGATGACCTTCCTCGCGGCCAATGCCCATTCTAGCGTCACAGCACAGCTGCACAGCGGCTTTTACTATTTCACCGCCTATTGCCTCATATCATTACTTGGCACCCAAATTGTGGTTGTTAAGAGCCGCTAAGACGGCTTAGCTCGGTGTTGCCAGCACAGATTGGCAAACAAAGTCGCTTTGATATAGCGCTCACAGTTTTGGTAATTAAAAACCCATTCAGCAAAACTAAATACTCGCATGTGCGCTCAAAAAGCATGCTAGTGTTATTCTCTAAGGATGCTTTAAATATAATTACAACATTAGCCATTCAACAGTAAATCGAACCTAAGTAAGCGGCGACAGAAACATGTCCCGCATGCATGACTTCGTAGCCGGTGAGCATGTTTATGAAAACGACACTCGATGTATGGTCAGACATATGTTATCTGCTGTTTCCGATAACCTCCGGTAGTGATTATACCGCTCACCCCCTGCACTTTTGTGTGATTAACGGTCAGCGCCACTGCGTGCATGCACCAGACTTACCTGAACGCGATTTAGCCTTTTACCAGCGTCTAACAAAGTACTCAGAACACAATCAATTAGAAATGCTTCCAGACCGGCGCACAATCGGCGCACTGCAAAACGACTGCCGTCGCAGAAAGCTTTTACCTATCGTATTTTTTGCTTTTGGTGTAGAGAAGGGTCAATGCGAGCTGGAAAACAAAAATGTAATGAATGACCTCGCGGTCATGAATAAAAATATTGAAAAAATAACCCAAGCCGGTGGCTCACATACCAACATCGCCACGACGCATTGCTCAAGCTCAGGCCAAAAACGCCAAGCCCCTTTAGGAGCCAAGCAAGCAACTGCAACCACTGCCGACCAAACCGACATCAACAACATTGAAGCGTCTGAACTACTTCCAACTGAACTGCTTTATGATCACGTCAACTCAACAGTCATCAGCGCAATATTACGCGACCACTACGTACCACAAGCGAACGACCCCAAAGAAATAGACAACGACATTCAAGCCATGTCACGGTACTTTAGTGCCCACAAAGAAGCACTTAAGCTCATCAGCAATGTCAGCCATCGTACTTGGGAATTGAAATACGCGCCGCACACGTTCCAAACCGACATTTGTGGCACCCGCAATAGCATCAAGACAGTTACAGTCTACTTTGACCCACGTCGCTCCGCCGCTAAACTACAGTTTTACGATGCGCTCGCACAAACGACGCCATTTTGCGTCGCCTCACAGGCCGATGCCCTGCTACATGAATTGCTGCATGTGCACAGCGTTTACGAAGTGCCGGCAACTGACATGGGGTCACCATCGACAGGCAAGCACATCTACGCTGGCGAACACGAGCGTCAAACGATATTAAAAGAAAATATTTTGTATAAAGCGATGAGTTTAAGAGACAACAAACCTCGCCCCATTCGGCGGGAGCACTCCGGGCGCCACGTATTAATTTCCTACGCGACTCACTCCAACAGTCCACAGGCATAGTTTAAAGACATGGTTACACGTATAGCGACAACATAGCGGCTAACAGACTAAGCGAAAACCCTTAGCGAAAAATTTCATCCTCGCCATACTTCAAAATCAAAGTATCACGTGTCACCTTTTTTAAGCCTTTCACTACTAAACCATACGATCGATCAATCATGCGCTCTACTTCGCCTTCAGGAATGGTGCCTCGAATTATCACTGTATTCCAATGCTTTTTATTCATATGGTAACCAGGGAGCACATCTTCAAATACATCCCTTAATGCCAAGGCTTCATTCGGGTCGCACTTAAGATTAACGTGTATATCACCACTGTCTTTCACAACGTAGATCGCAAACATTTTGTCTTTTATTTTAAACACACAAGCGTCCTCCCCAAAGGGGTAACACTCAAAGCTTTCCGGTTTGCTGAGCAAGTAACGCTTGAATCTTTCCACTAATGCCTCCACTTTTAGGTATATTGACTTTATTTTAACGTGACAATCGTATACTTAACAGCTTTACGTTTGAGGCAAGTACCACCGCAGACCCGGAGACATTAGATGCAAACGGATATAGATATACCCAACATTCACGCAAAAGACCCAGTATGGGCGACTATTCGTGACGAGATTACCGCGCAAGTTGAGAATGAACCGGCACTGGCGAGTTTTCTGCACGCCACTATATTGAACCACGATACCTTTGAGGCCGCGCTGAGTTACCACTTAGCCAATAAGCTTGCAAATCCAGCAATTTCGGCCTTGCAAATTCGCGAGATCATCGAAAGCACCTTCCAATGCGACTGCAGCATTGGCGCCTCGGCTCGTGCCGACATCAAGGCGATCTTTGACCGTGATTCAGCATGCGATCTTTACGCGATGCCGTTTTTGTATTTCAAGGGTTTTCACGCTTTACAGTCTTACCGCGTAGCTCACTGTTTATGGATGAGTGGGCGCAAGCAGCTGGCTTATTTTTTACAAAGCCATATTTCGTTGATTTTTAGTGTCGATATTCACCCAGCCGCACAACTTGGCAAGGGCATTATGCTTGACCACGGCACGGGTATTGTCATTGGGGAAACCACAGTAATTGAAGATGATGTATCTATCATGCAGGCCGTGACACTCGGCGGCACGGGTAAAGCAGGTGGCGACCGTCATCCGAAGATTCGCAAAGGCTCACTGGTCAGCGCTGGCGCTAAAATTTTAGGCAATATCGAGGTTGGCGTCGGCGCTAAAGTTGGCGCAGGTAGTGTGGTATTAATTGATGTTCCACCACACACGACGGTTGTGGGTGTTCCTGCGAAGATTGTCGGCACCCCAGCCAGTGCGTCACCAGCGCTTGAGATGAACCACGAGATTCTGTGTGATTACAGTAGTGATGAGTGTAAAAAACCCGCGTAAATCATCACAACACATCTTTTGTAGCGAGGCTTGCAGGCTAAACGCCCATAAGCCTTTCACGATTACAGTAACACCTCCCATTAAAACAGTACGGCCTTTGTCGCCGCCATTAGCACCGCCACGATTTGCGAGATCAAAAACACCCTCCCCCAACTCGCTAACCAATACCCGAAAACACAAAGTATCAATTAGCAAACCACAGCCCACAACACTCAGTTACATTCTGACCGAATTCACACTAAGTAATTACCCGTCACTCTTCGATAACGGAAGAAAGTGGATATTAAAAAAATCAAAAACCGCTACTTAATACTGCTTGGGTGTTTGCTATGGCTGCCTGTTAGTCCGCTATTCCCATACCACGAGCACTTATCTACGCGCCGACGCGAAGTATATATATTTACCTGCATTGTTTTTTGGGGTGTAGGAACGCTCTTTGTTTTTGGTATTCACAAATCATTAACAGGAGAACATAAAAGTGACGTATGACGGACATGTAGCAGAACGCGGAATCCGGGGCTTTTCAACGGTAATCAATCCCATATTCCGTGTTACTCCATGCAGGCTACGATACTTAACGAATTACAGGTATTACTAATACTTACAGCTTAGCTCAGGCTACTGGCTTAAAGCCGCTTTAAGGGAAAGGGCATGACATCGGCAATATCAAAGGTTTCTGAGACGCACATTAGAAGCCTGTCTACCCCCAAAGCCACCCCCGCACATTCAGGTAAACCCGATTCAAGCGCGGTTAAAAAGGCTTCATCCAAAGGCATAACAGGCAAACCCATATCTTGACGAAGCTGGTTGTCACGATCAAAGCGCTCGCGATGAGCCTCCGGATCGCATAATTCCCAATAGCCGTTCGCCAACTCAAGGCCGTGCCAGTATATCTCGAACCGGCGAGCAACAGTCTCGCCGACATCGTTTTCAGCAATCCGAGCGAGTGCGCATTGGCACTCAGGGTAATCATAAACCGCATAAACAACATCCGTCAGGTTCGGCTCAACAAAGTGAGAAAACAGCAAATCAAACCAAGTACTTAGCGGCTCGTCCGGCCAATCAACACTCAAGCGTTCTTTCGCAATCGAGGCTAAGTCATCGGCACTTGCCGTGTGTGGATTCACCCCTAGGTATTGCTCGAATAAAGACTTATAGCTGCATTTGCGTGTTTCACTTTGCGGACTGAGCTTAACGATTAAACCTAGCACTTGGTCAATTAAATCTTGCTCATCAAACCCCGGCTGATACCACTCCAGCATCGTGAACTCTGGATTATGGCGCTTACTGGCTTGATCGTAACGGAAGGCTTTACCCATTGAGTAAATAGCGCCACTTCCATTCACCAGTAGTCGCTTTAAAAAATACTCTGGGGAGGTTTGCAGATAATAGGTACGATTATCGTAACGGGTAGGCAGGGCCTCAAGGTGAGGGTCAGTCACGGTAGATGCGCCCAGAACAGGCACATCAACCTCCATCACACCCACAGCATAGAAAAACTCGCGGATGTGACGGTAAAGCGCAGCACGCTGCGCTAGCATCGAATACTCAGACATAAAGTTTACTTAGATGCGCGGCCTAAATATTCCCCAGTGCGGGTATCAACACGAACCACCTCACCCGTGGTAATAAATAGCGGCACCTTGATAACGGCACTGGTAGACAAGGTCGCAGGCTTAGTGCCGCCTTGAGCGGTATCACCTTTAAGGCCAGGATCCGTCTCAACAACCTCAAGCTCAACATGGTTCGCGGCAGCAACCGCTAACGGTGCGCCATTGAATAAAGTGACCACAACCGTATCTTGCTCTTTAAGCCACTTAGCACTTTCGCCCACGGCAGTTTTATCTGCTTGGTGTTGATCAAAGCTTTCAGGCTCCATGAAGTGCCAAAACTCGCCATCGTTATATAGATACTCCATATCCACGTCCATAACATCGGCGCCTTCGATTGACTCACCAGACTTAAAGGTACGCTCCCAAACACGTCCAGATCTTAAGTTACGTAAGCGCACACGGTTGAAGGCTTGCCCCTTGCCGGGTTTAACCGTTTCATTTTCGACCATCGTACATGGATCGCCGTCGAGCATTACTTTCAACCCATTCTTAAATTCATTGGTAGAATAACTAGCCATTTTAAGCCTTAAACCCCTATTTAAAGTGATACGAGATAAAATCAGCGACAGTTAAAATTTAGAGCAGCAAAATATCACCTGTTCTCACTGTATAAATGCAAACAACGCGAGAAGATATCGCCTACCGAAAAAGCCATCACATGAAAAAAACGCTCATGATACCTCGAACCAACCCATCTTGGCAGCCCCAGAGCTGGCAAGAAGAGCTTTCTCAGCTGATAACCGACCCTCGGCACCTGTTAGAACTGCTCGAACTCGACATGTCATTGCTACCATTGGCGCAAAAAGCCCATAAATTGTTCCCCCTGCGTTGTACACATTCTTACTTACAACGCATAGAAAAGCGTAACCCTAAAGACCCTTTGCTACTGCAAATCCTTCCCCTCGGGAAAGAACTCGAGCAGCCTGAAGGCTTTGTCAAAGACCCTTTAGAAGAACATGCGTTTACACCAGCAAAAGGCCTGATTCACAAATACCACGGGCGCGTGCTACTCATGGCGAGCGCCCAGTGCGCCATCAACTGCCGCTATTGCTTTCGTAGACACTACGATTATATCGACAACACACCGTCACGATTACAATGGCAACCCGCCTTAGACTACATTACCAAAACTGAATCCATTAAAGAGGTGATCCTCAGCGGTGGTGACCCGCTCGCCAGCGCCGATAAGGTTTTGTTCTGGCTACTTGAGCAATTAGAACAAATCCCTCACCTTCATCGCCTTCGCATTCATACCCGTATTCCTCTGGTACTTCCCAAGCGCATTAACACAGCATTAACGGACCGTTTAAAACAGTCTCGCTTACAACAAGTATTAGTCATGCACTGCAACCACGCACAAGAGCTGAATGGCGAAGTCGGACAAGCCCTCAATCAACTAAAGCAAGCCGATGTGACACTGCTAAATCAATCAGTACTATTAAAAGACGTTAACGATAATACACAAACACTGGTGGAGCTGAGCGAATCGTTGTTCCGTTACGGAGTACTCCCCTACTACCTACATGTACTTGACCCAGTCTCAGGCGCTGCTCATTTTGACGTAAAAGAAGAGGACATCAACGCACTACACCGAGAAATGCTCGCACTCTTACCTGGGTTTTTGATGCCTAAATTCGTGCGAGAGGTTCCCCACGAAAAATCTAAAATTGCAGCAGTGTAAAAATTATCGGCAATGTGACGTGGTAGATGTACAGTGCTTGAGCGGTGTTTATAATTGCGCCTTGCGTTTTGTACAGAAAAATCAATAAAATGTAATAAGAACGGGCTTGAATAACCTTGTAACGTCCGAGATAAAACAATTTAGCCGACATTTGAAATGACGACTGCTTTAGAATGGCACAAGCGAGCTTTTTCGCCTAAAATTTAACCAAACGTGAGATTTAGTCAGTTGTTTGCATGGAAAGTAGAAACTGCCGACAACAAGACCGCTATTCTATTGCGCGCCTCGCTCTTAGTGAGTCGATTGCGAATCGCTCTTGTTTCAGGGGATTTGAACATTTTCCGCAGCTGAATTGTGAATAACATTTACACAGTAGCGGATATAAAGTATGGAATTACGGAAAGCACTCAATGAAGAAAGAAATTAGCCCGAGCGAGCAACTTGCTAAGATACACATCCCAAAGCAAGACCTAAGCCGCCTCGAATTTTGTGAAAGTAACAAAGCTGTCGCGGTTAAAAACTGGATCGACAGCTTGCTCGCTACACAAGTGCTACATACCAGTACCCAGCTTTATAAAGCCACCTCTCAAGTCTCGCGCCTCAAAACCGATTTTAAAAACCGCTTGGAAATGCTCGAAGCACTACGCCCGAGTGTCAATTACTGCGTCCTAGGGCTAAAAAAGAACTTTCTTAACCAACCAATCATCTTACCAAAAGAGTCACAGAAAGCCGCCATTGTCGCTCAAAGCATGCAAAAGAATATGATCGACGGCTATCTTGCGGTGATCATGCAGATAAAAGACCAAAGCCGAGCCAACAGCCAGACCATGGACATGCTTGCTAAAGCACTACACCGTGCCATCAGCGGTATTGGCTTGTTATTTTTTAGAAACTACCAGATGTATACCAAAACACCGCCAAGCCTTTGGGCTGTGTTGCACTCGCTCTACATCGTTGCCAATTATTACGAGTTACGGAACAAAGTCTTTCAAGATAGCACCTTAACTAAAGTGTCATCGCTCAGCATTACAAATGCTTATGTGCGCGTACTCATGCTCGCAACGTCGAAAACCAATCAACTCAACCAATACTTAGTTGAAACGGCGTTTGATCATTTTGAACTATGGTGCCAACTCGTCAAAGTTAAGCCAAACCTATCCGAGGGTGGTGACAACATTTATGCTGTAGATTTACTCGGCAACAAACCTCCGGTATACAAGCTCAACATCGATCATGACGAGCGCGGCCGCTACCTTGAGCTTGACTTCGAACCTCTCATGAAGCAGCTAGACAACTCTTCTGATGACCTTCCTGCATTAAGTGACTCAGGTCTACGCATGCCCAATGACGTGCCGACGCTACTGCTAGATCACCTGTCACATACTTGGAAATACATCGCTAAACGCAAACAGCTACGCCAGAGAATCAACAGTAGTGCTGAAATTTGCGCTGGTTTAACAAACTGCCATTTTTTCCTTTGTAACGGACAAGAATTCAATTATTTTGTGCGCAACTCAGGCCAAACAAATAACTACGGCAGTAATTCTTATGGCTTCGATGAAGAAACACAGCCTCGTAAAGGGCGCCACGTATATCGCGTCAGCCTGAAAAATCAAAGCCCTGGTGGCTACTGTTTATTATGGAAAGGCGATAAAGCGCCCAAAATGGAAGCGGGTGAACTTCTAGGCATAAAAGAGACCGGTCAGCGCACTTGGAGCGTTGGCGTCGTACGCTGGGTAAGACAGCTCAAACAAGCCTCGCAACTTGGTGTACAAATACTATCCAAACAGCCCAAACCCTATGGCGTTACGCTGTGCCTGGAAAGTGCAGATGAGTCGGATTACTCACGAGCTTTATATTTCCCGCCGTCCGAACTCGGTAACGACGCAGTATCAATTTTGACCACTAAAGTTCCCTTTAAAGAGTTCGATAAAGTCCAAGTCATTGATGGCGATCGGGAATGGGCTGCCAAATTCGACAAATCCATTTTTTCTACCACCAGTACGCAACAATTTTTGTTCCACCCCCTAGATAACAAACGCCAAAATGTCGGTACTCTAGGTAATTCTGGCAACTTCGATCAGCGTAGTTACAACTCGAATGAGGCGGGTGCCAACTCAGTCAAACCAGAAAGCACAAATCACCGCCGGAACGACCAAAGCTCCAAAAATCAAGCAAACAATGCCAATTCAGGCTCTCAAAGCGACGAGAACTTTGATTCATCCTGGAGCTAAAATTTACAGCTCGCATCCCCGGGTTTACTGGCTAAACAGGTTTTCCCTCTAAAAACATCCGCTATTTTTATTAAGCCCATGATATTAGTGCAAGAATAGACGCAATATAGCCTAAGCTTACTCTGTTAATGTTAAAATAAGCAGTGTAAGTCCATAGGGCTAGTTTGAACTGATAAAGCATTTGAACATCGCAAACATTATGCACGACGATCATTCATGTGTATGCCTTACATGCACCGAGAGCGTAGCACTTACTGCAAAAACATAGAGAAGCATGACTCAAGCAATAAACACTACCAGACTGATCATTATCAATGATTCTCGCGCCGAAGCTGAACGTTTAATCAGCATGCTGCACAACGCTGGCCGCCCTGTGCGCGCGCAGCATGTGGATAGCACCAAGGCCTTAACCAAGATACTCCAGGAAAAAAGCTGGGACTTGATAATCGGTCAAGATGGCTGCGATCAATTACCTCCTAGCGAAGTCGTAAAACTCGTCCGCCGCCTAAACAAAGACATCCCCCTCATACTTCAGACCGACCGCCATGAGGCTCAAGCGGTTACTGAAGGAATGAAGATGGGTGCCGCCGACGTTGTCACCGTCGACGAAGACCAACACTTACTCCTCGTCATTCAGCGTGAGCTCAATAACAGAGAAGAACGCGATAAGAGACGTTTTGCTGAGCGCCGTTTTAACGAAATTACACGCCGCAACCAACAGCTCTTAGATAGCTCACGTGACGCCATCGCATACGTGCAAGACGGCATGTTCCTCTACGCTAATGACTCCTTTGCAGAATTGCTCAACTATGATGCCCGAGACGATCTTGAATGTTTACCCGTCATTGATATCGTAGCCAAGAGCGAACACGGTCGAACTAAAGAATTCCTGAGAGACTTTACCATTAAAGGCGACGACATCGACGCCACCGAATTCAAAGTCGCAGTGGTACTTGAAAGCGGTGAAGAGAAGAACTTAACCTTCGATGTGCGTAAAACCAATTACGACGAAGAAACCTGTATTCAATTTGTGGTTCGAGCCCGCTCAGTCGATAGCCAAGAACTTGAAGCTCAAATCGAACAAATTCGCAACCAAGATATTACAACAGGCTTATTTAACCGCGCTTACTTGCTAGAAACGCTTGAGAGCATTG
The DNA here is from genome assembly GCA_002746115.1 of Alteromonadaceae bacterium. Lineage (GTDB taxonomy): Bacteria > Pseudomonadota > Gammaproteobacteria > Pseudomonadales > Cellvibrionaceae. The sequence continues at coordinate 63,840 of NVXL01000009.1, read as the reverse complement.
TCGATAAAGCCATCGAAAAAGAATACAACAGCGCCCTATTCCATATTGGCATCGACAACTTCCGCAAAATCGTGCACGACCGACTGGGGCCTACTGCCACAGATATTGCTCTCGGCACCATTGCTACTTATGCAAAATCACTGCGGAACGAAGAAGAGTTACTCTGCCGCTTCGATGATGAAACATTCATCTTGGTGGTGCCAAAAATCAGTGCCAGCCAAGCCCTCGAAAAAGCCGAAATTCTTTGCCAGAAGCTACGCGACTACATTGTAGATATTGAAGGCTCTACGCTGCAGTTTAACTATTTCATCGGGATCGCGCTGATCACCGAGACAAGTGCCAACACCGAAGTTCCTATCGATCATGCGATAAAAGCCTTAAATCTCGTGAAAGAAGTAGCAGAGAAAGACAGTGCTGTACTTGCAAAGATTTACGAGCCTGAAGCCAAAAAAGCCACGCGTAAAGACATCGCAAGCATGGTGCAGCGCGCTTTAGACGAGAATAGGTTTAAACTACTCTTCCAGCCCATTTTAAGCCTGCGAGGCTCCAACAAAGAGCATTACGAAGTTTTGCTAAGAATGATTGATGATGACGGTAAAGAAATATCACCGACTGAGTTTCTCTCTACTGCAGCAAAAATTGGGGCGACGACCAAGCTAGATCGCTGGGTAATACTGGAGTCAATTAAGCTTTTATCTGGACACCGCAAGAAAGGCCATAATACGCAACTGCTGTTAAACCTTAGCCGTGAGTCGATGCTCGACGCCACGCTTCCGCCATGGCTCGGAGTCGCATTTAAAGCCGCTGATTTACCACGAGATGCCATTGTATTTCAGATCCGAGAGATCGACGTTAACGACCACTTAAATGTTGCGAGCACCTTTACTGAGCAACTGCAAGCTATAGGCTGTGACACCAGCATTAGCCACTTTGGCTGCGCGCTCAACCCTTTTAATGCACTGAAAAATGTCAGCTCTGCATACATTAAAATCGATGGCTCGTTTACCCAAGATTTACAAAACAACAATACCGATGTGGAGGCGCTTAATGAACTGGTTAGCCAACTTCACCAACAAGATAAAATCACTATTGTGCCCTTCGTTGAGAATGCGAGCGTACTCTCAAAGCTTTGGCAATCTGGCGTACATTATATCCAGGGCTATTACTTGCAAGAACCCGCAGGCGAGATGAACTACGACTTTGAAATGGAAAGTTAACAGCATAAAATCGATTAACTGGTGAGAAGTCAAACGCTGAAATAAAACTAAAAAGAGGAGCACTTAGCTCCTCTTTTTCTAGTTTCTAGTTTCTAGTTTCTAGAGCAAGCTACTCCGTAATATCACGATCACGAAAGCCCATAAGGTATAAAATGGCATCGAGCCCGAGATGAGAAATAGCTTGGTTCGCCTCAGCTTTCACTAGCGGCTTCGCACGGAATGCAATCCCTAAACCCGCAATACCAAGCATGGGTAGATCATTTGCCCCATCGCCGACAGCTACAACTTGCTCAAGCGTGATCTGCTCTTTCTTAGCAAGCTTGCGTAGTAATTCTGCTTTTCGCTCACCATCGACCACCTTACCGACAACTCGCCCGGTCACTTTGCCATCTTCAATCTCAAGCTCATTTGCGTAGACATAGTCAATGCCGAGCTTTTCCTGCAAATAACGACCAAAGTAATTAAAGCCACCGGAAAGAATAGCCGTTTTATACCCCAGCTTTCTCAGTGTGGAGACAAGGTGAAGAGCCCCTTCGGTAATAGGTAAATTCGCCGCAATATCCGAAAGTACAGATTCATCGAGCCCACGAAGTAAACCTAAACGCTTGGCGAAGCTTTCATTAAAATCCAGCTTCCCTTCCATAGCGGCAGTCGTAATTTTAATGACCTCATCACCAACGCCTGCAGCTTTGGCCAACTCATCAATCACTTCCGCTTCAATTAACGTCGAATCCATATCAAAACATACCAAGCGACGTGTTCTGCGATACATATTATCTTCTTGGAAGGCAATATCGACATCCAAAGAATTAGCCAATTCCGCAAAGCTCGCCCGAAGCTCGATAGGGTTCTTAGGATTCCCACGAGCCGTGAACTCGACACAAGCTTTAGCGTGAACATCCCGACTATTTAGCGGAACGCGACCCGACAACCGACTAATATTGTCGATATTCAAACCGTGCTCAGCCATAATCATCGTGAGTTTAGAGATTTGCTCAGCACCGATTTGACGAGCGAGTAAGGTGACAATATGGCGGGGTTTGTCCTGTTGTTCCACCCAGTCGAGGTAACTCTCTTTGGTGATGGGCCTAAAATTGATTTGCATGCCATACTCGCTCATGCGGGCACTGAGCTGTTGCTCTATTGTGTCTGTATTGGAGCCTACAGGCAGCTCAGCTAACATGCCTAATGACAGCCTCTCGTGTATTACGGCTTGGCCAATATCTAGAATATTGACGTTAAATTTTGCTAAAACTTCAGTCACGCTTGAAGTGACAAAAGGTTTGTCCTGACCGGTAATGGTAATTAATATGAGTTCACACACAACAATAGTTCTTTTGTAACGGCAATTTAATCATTATAACGTTAATTGCCAGTAAATACCGCTATAGAGGATCAGTAATTGCAGTTACATGTTCATGCATTTCCACGTTTTGCAGTATTTTGTCTTGGCGGGTTTATCGCTATAGCCTTATCGACTGCCGTGATGAGCGCACGCCACTACACAAAGCACGCACAATATCGTAGCGATTATGGCCATGCCCTATCCTCTTTAGCTGCCAGGCAAGCACTCGACGCCACATTTAATCGTGACCTAGTAAAACTCCAAGTCATTTTGCAGAACGTCGCCAGCAACCCCCGCGTGATCTTGGCAACGATTCACGATGTTGAAAATAATTTACTTGTGCAAGCTGGCGACGGCCGCCAAACCAATACATTAACGCACACCTACTCAGCCCCCATTACCTTGCACGACAGTATTGCAGGCTACGTAAGTATCACCATAATTAATGACGCTGCGATAGTTAACCCCGCAACAGTCTTACTTACGATGCTTAGCGCTTTATTGCTCGCCCTCGGCCTATGGTCGCTCTATCACAATAGAATAATTAGCATACAATTTGGCAGTAAACACAACTCCAATTCAGAATCTAACCCAGAATCCAGCTCAGAAGTGGCGCCAAGCAATGACGCACTGACAAACGACTTCCCGTCGAGTACCGACACTGCAACTAACAGCGACGGCATCAACAATAACCTATCCACTGACAGCGATGGGGGCGAAGGCCGCAGCGAAGATATGATTTACGCTGTTATTCACATTAAAAACTACGATGTGCTACAACAACAACTCAGCGGTCAAAACTTCCGCAAAACCTTCTCCCGCATGGAAAAAATTATTGCTGATGTACTCGCCCTTTACGGGGGAAGTAAATTTGTTCTCGAAGAAAACTACTTCATTTTAAACTTTCCAGCTCACGACAGCCGCGCCGAGGCAATTTTTAGAGGTGTATGCAGCGCATACCTCGTATTAGACCTCACCGGCACCATCAACAATGTTCCTCTGGATCTCGCCGGATTAGTTTCGGCTAAGAACGACAGTTCACACCGCGTCCGGCTCCCTATTTCAGGTCTGATATTAAGCGTGGATGCAGAAGACGAAGAGCTTCTACAACGACGCGTGCAATTTATGCCGCTTGATGAGGATAACGACAGTAAAGTAGTCTCCTGTTTTGAACAGCCCTTTCAAAGCCTAATAGAAAAACAGCAAAAGCAACTGCTACAGCTACTATAAAGACTGAAGTACTTGCAGTGTTTGAACAAGGTTTTGGTGGCCATCTCGACAGTTTATGTATGGAGATTTGGCAGGTTTAAAGCCACAGAAGAAGAAACGTTATATACTTAACTAAAGACTCGATGTTTGAGCCGCCCCTAATTGCTTGAATAAAGACAGAAAGAGGCACAATGAATACCGACGAAATCAAAACAGCACTTATTGATATCAAAAAATCGTTGTCAAATACCGATAATATTGACGATGAAACCGTCCGGCTGGCATTTGAGCTAGAGCGAGAACTGGAACGCGTCTTAGAGACGAAAGGGATTACCCAGGGTGATTCGCTGTCCTCTAGCGTTGACTTAGCCATGGCACTGGAAACCAGATTTGAATCAGAGCATCCGGTAGCCGCTGGCTGTGTTCGCGAAATCATTCAAGTACTGCACAAAATCGGTATTTAATAATAACTAACAGCTGACAAAGCCTTGATAACTGCTAGCTACATTAATATCCGTAGCCTCTACATGATCAACTCGCGACATCACAGGCCCCGCCCGAACAGCCTCTGAGACTTGGGACACCGCATACGCCTCTCCCTGAAGTAGCACCTCGACTCGCCCATCTGAAAGGTTTTTCGCATAGCCATCAACGTCATGAGTCACCGCGTGTGTTTGTACCCAATAACGGAAGCCAACCCCCTGTACACGACCACCAACAAAAAATTTCACTGTTTTCATCATACCCTCCGAGCGACTCACACATTAACCATAGTGAAATATTATAATAGGCGTTTATATATGCCTTTACGTCACCAAAACATTAATTAACCTGTATCTGCTCCGGCGACGAACAGAAGAACAGCCAAAAAAAGGCGGGCAAAGAAAAGCCCGTAAAGCTGCATAAGCTCCACGGGCTTCTCTTCATCACTTACTGGTGGGTTATCACCGGTAAGTAGTAGCGACTAAATAAGTCACTACCCTCCGGATTTTTCACCTTTTGCACTCACAACACCCACTACTCGACGGTTTTTCGCACGGTTTGCTTCCGAGTCGTTTGGTACTAATGGTCGATCCTCACCAACACCAACAGATTTCACACGCTCTGAACTCGTACTAAAGTGATCAACCAAAACTTTTGCAACGGCATCCGCACGCTTTTGCGAAAGGCTACGATTGTAAGACGCCTTGCCACGCTCATCAGTGTGCCCTTCAATTTGCACAACAGTAAGTGGGTAGGTTTTCATAAAGTCGCTGATTTTTTTGATTTGAGGATAAAACTCAGCCTTAACAACATCTGAGTTATTATCAAAAGTCACATTCAGCTCAATAGTGACAGTCTCATTTAGCGTCTCGTAACAACCAACAGTATCTACCTTCGCACCAGTAGAGGTGTTTGGACATTGGTCTTGTGCATTAACAACACCATCCCGGTCTTTATCGTTGTCACAACCAGAGGCGTCGACTGGACGGCCAGCAGGCGTATTAGGGCAGCTATCTTGATCGTCGTAAACACCGTCATTATCGCCATCTAAGCGTGTAACTTCTAACTCGACAGGCGTTCGCGTCTTTTTCTTGGCAGGGCGGCGACTAGCATTACTCCCGCCAAATTTGAACTGTAAGCCAACACTAAAAGCAACATCTGTATTGTCTGAATCTAAACCACGAATAAACCGTAAATCTGGGCGGAACGCAAGACTTGAGTTTATGTGATACTTCAGCCCCAAACCGGCATTGATAAAGTCCTCGTCGGTACTTATAGAGAGAGCATCAGAATCACTTTGACCAACACCCAAAGCTACATACGGCTGCCACTTATCTTGCATTTCAAAGTGATACAAACCATCAATACGCCACTGATCCAAAGACAGCTCACCAGTAGAACTGCGAAGATCCGCATCGACAGACTGATATTGCAACTCAATACCCCAAGGGGAATCAAAGCGATAGCCAAGCCCTAAACCATAACCTATTGCATCGTCAGCATCGACGCCGTGATCAAAATTATAATAAACAACACTTGGTGTTAATGTGACACCGCTTCGCTCTTCGGCACCAACAGACAAAGGCGCGACACAAGCCAACACCGTTGCAGCTAAAACAAGTCTTTTATAAGCAAGCATAATAATCTCCGTATCGTTGGCATTTTGATACCGTTTCGAGAATTCTCAAATAACGACAAAAGCCACGAATTAAATTAAACGTGGAAAACAAAAAGTTGACTTTGAATGTTCGATAAAGAATAGCTTGAAAGTAATATGGCTGTTAACGCCAGCCATTGAAAGCTGGCGTCGATTATGAAGCAAAGATACTAAACCTGCTAATTATTTTAGCAAAAAAACAGGACAGTTTGCCTCAATGGAGAAGAGAAGATATACACGTGGTTAATTAGATGCCATCCAACAGTTGCAACACACTTTTTTGGTTACTATTAGCCTGTGCCTGTAGGGCGATTGCCACATCACGCTGAATTTGACTTGCGGTAAGTTCCGACACTTCCTTCGCGATATCGGCATCACTTATACGTGACATTGACGACTGCGCTGCGAGTTCACTCGTCGCAAGATTCTCAACCGTTGACCCCAAACGATTAACACCTGCACCGACTTGAGCCCGTCCACTATCAATACTCGACTGAACGTCGTCCAACAAATTTAAAGCCGAACTTGCTCCACCTGCAGAAGATAAGTCAATTGAAGAGAAATCAAGGTCATCAAGGGATTTTTGAAAGTCGTTAACTTCGAGCTGCAAGTTATCACCTTCATTTGGCCCGATCTGCAAAGATAGTGGACTATCGCTGCTCAAAAGAGGCCGACCATTAAAGCTGCTATTACTCACTGTTTGCGAGATTTCATCTTTAATTAACTGAGCCTCATCGTCAATTAAAGAGCGGTCTTGATCGTTTAAGGTGCCATTGCTCGACTGAAGCGCTAACTCGCGCAAACGTTGTACGCCATCGCTAATAGAGGAAAAGCTGGAATCTGCGGTTTGCAACAACGAGATGCCATCGTTAGCGTTACGTGTAGCCTGAGTGAAGCCAGAAATTTGAGAACGCAAGCCCTCACTAATGGCTTGCCCAGCAGCGTCGTCATTCGCAGAGTTAATACGCTGGCCAGAGCCAATACGTTCTGCCGCATTAATAATGCCAGTTGACGCTCGTTGGATAGAGCTCAGAATGCTACCGCCGCTATCAATTGCCATTTGCCACCTCAGAAAGCCTTAACACTCGCTGTAAATTGTAAAGATAAATATGATTGGCCATGCTAAATACGCCACACAATTTAGCTCTGCCAGACTATACGATATTAAACGGATTGCGAACGATTTTGTTCAAATAACCAGCGTACAGCTAAGGCGCTTTGAATATAAACTGACCCTTTAACCAACATCTAAAGCTAAACCGTTAACGGCTATTTTTACGGTTTTCCTCTTTATTTTCGAGCTTCCTTTTGTCACTCTTACGCACCAAGATGTAGGTTGCGCCGGAGCCACCATGATATTTTTGAGCACTGTGAAACGCTAAAACAGCCTCCAGCTCTGGTAGCCAATGGGCTACACAGCTTTTCAGCAAGGCGGGCTTCTCGCGCCCCAGGCCTTTACCGTGCGTCACAAGTGCGCAACGCACATCGTGTTCAACACAATCGCTCACAAACTGATACACCGCCACGCGCGCTTGCTCTACTGTCATGCGATGCAAATCGAGACGCGCATCAAGTTGATACTTACCCAGCCTCAGGTTTTTAAACACACCATGCTGAACGCCAGGCCGCTGAAAATATAAAATGGCCAAAGGGTCGACCATCTCTTGCGGCAAGGTCGACAATGGATCCATTTCAACGCTTGGAGCAGCCGTGGCAGCAACGCGCCTTGGATTTTTATCGACGCGCGGCTCCTTATCTGTACTAAGCGAGACACGCTTATCAACATTGAGCGGCTCAACGTCATCACCAAGCATACTCTTAATAAAATCATCGTCCGACATGGGCATTCTGGTTTATAGCAAGTGGTTTATAACAAGTGGTTTATAACAAGTGGCTTACTCTACGATTCTATAACAAGGTACATACGCTTCGGTAGGAATTTTCATCCGCTTCTGATCAACAAATGCCTGCAGCAATGCGCTAAGCGGCGTTAAAATCTCTTTATCACCACGAATCTCATAAGGACCATTCGTTTCGATATTCTTAATCCCCTGCTCCTTCACATTACCATCCACAATACCAGAAAAAGCCTTACGTAAATTAGCCGCCAGAACGTAGGGCTCTTGATTACGGTGGAGGTCTAGCTTCGCCATATTTTGGTGTGTCGGCCGGAATGGTTGCTGTAATTGATGATCGATTCTCAACACCCAATTAAAATAGAACGCATCCTGTGTTTTTTTACGGTGCGCTTTCACAGCTACCATGTGCGCACTCATTTTTTGTGCCACGAGCACAGGGTCATCGATCACGATTTCGTATTTACTCTGCGCCTCTGCTCCCAAAGTACAGGCAATGAAATCGTCAATCTGCGCGAAATAATCACGAGATGATTCCGGACCTGTAAATATTAACGGGAACGGTAAACCAAGATTGTCTGGATGCAACAAGATACTAAGTATGTAAAGGATCTCCTCCGCCGTACCAGCACCTCCAGGAAAAACGATAATACCGTGGCCGACACGTACAAACGCTTCTAGACGCTTCTCGATATCCGGCATAATCACCAGCTTGTTAACAATCGGGTTGGGCGCCTCTGCTGCAATAATGCCTGGTTCGGTAATGCCGATGTAGCGCCCATTAACGCGCATTTTTGCGTGGCCGATGGTCGCGCCTTTCATTGGACCTTTCATAGCACCCGGCCCGCACCCGGTACAAATATTTAGGCCGCGAAGGCCAAGCTGATAGCCCAACTCTTTACTGTACTTATACTCCACTTCGCCAATCGAATGCCCGCCCCAACAAACGACAATATTTGCCTCGGTACGTTCATCTAAGAGCCCCGCATTGCGAGCAATATGAAAAACAGCATTGGTGACACCGTCCGACTGTTCGAAGTCGATATCTCGATTTTCCAGCAGCTCATGGTTGATATAAACAAGGTCACGTAAGACTGAGAACAAGTGCTCTTGAATCCCCGTGATCATCTTCCCATCAACAAAAGCATTCGCTGGTGCGTTGCGAATATCTAGTTTAATACCGCGTTCTTGCTGGATAACGTTAACATCAAAATCAAGAAAGCTCTCTAGGATCTCTTTGGTATTATCAGTCTTGGCGCCGGTGTTCAGTACGGCTAAAGCGCAGCGACGAAAGTTATCGTGCACCTCCTGAATACTGCTATCAACGAGATGTTTCACCTCGATCTGAGAAAGTACTTCTAACGCGTTTTCAGGTAAAACTTTAATCGATACTTTATCTGTCAAAACTTAAAAACCTCTACATGGCAAAGCGCTCAGAAGCGCCGCCCAAATGACAGCGCTGTATATAATCAGATCACAAACTATTGATTTAAGCGACGATCAATAAGCTCATCGACGACAGCAGGGTCAGCCAGTGTCGAGGTATCGCCCAAGGTGTCAATTTCATTGGCTGCAATTTTACGTAAAATACGGCGCATTATTTTACCCGATCGGGTTTTCGGCAATGCCGGCGCCCACTGGATTAGATCAGGCTTGGCAATACTGCCAATTTCACTCGCACACAAAGCAAGCAGCTCTTTCTTTAACTGTTCGCTTGGCGCCTCCGTACTCATCAGGGAGACGTAAGCGTAAACCCCCTGCCCCTTCACATCATGCGGGTAACCAACGACGGCAGCCTCAGCGACTTTTTCATGGAGCACCAATGCACTCTCGATTTCAGCTGTGCCCATACGGTGCCCGGAAACATTTAGCACATCATCAATACGGCCGGTAATCCAATAATAGCCATCGCTATCACGGCGGGCACCATCACCCGTAAAATAATAACCAGGGTATTGACTAAAGTACGTGCTCACCATGCGTTCGTGGTCACCGTAAACACTGCGGATCTGACTCGGCCAAGAGCTTTTCACCACTAGGCTGCCTTCACCTTCGCCTTCAATTTCGTTGCCTTCCGTATCCATAAGAGCCACTTCAACACCGAAAAACGGCAAACACGCTGAGCCCGGTTTTAAAGCCATAGCGCCGGGTAATGGGGTTAACATATGAGCGCCAGTCTCAGTTTGCCACCAAGTATCCACTATAGGGCAACGGCCTTCGCCAATGGTGTTGTAATACCATTCCCACGCTTCGGGGTTAATGGGCTCGCCAACGGTGCCAAGAATTCTTAATGAACTTCGTGACGTTTTCGTCACGAAGTCGTCACCGCGGCTCATAAGTGCACGGATGACTGTCGGGGCGGTGTAAAAGATATTCACCTTGTGGTGATCACACACCTGCCAAAAACGCGACGCATCGGGATAGGTCGGCACCCCTTCAAACATTAATGTGGTCGCGCCGTTCGCAAGTGGCCCGTAGACGATATAGGTATGGCCGGTCACCCAACCGACATCCGCCGTACACCAATAAATATCACCTTCACGATAATCAAATACATATTTGTGCGTCATTGCAGCTTGCAGTAAATAGCCGCCTGTTGTGTGCAAAACCCCTTTGGGTTTACCGGTAGAACCTGAGGTGTATAAGATAAACAGCGGATCTTCGGCGTCCATGGACTCCGGCTCGCATTCGGCAGAGGCTTCGGATACCGCTTGTTCATACCAAAGGTCGCGCTCAGGAGACCAATCGACTTCGGCGCCCGTACGCTTAACAACGATTACGCTATGTACATTCTGGCAGTGCGATACGGCTAGGTCGACATTGCGCTTCAAGGGAACAGCCTTAGCCCCACGAACCCCTTCATCTGCTGTAATCACAAGCTGACAGTCAGAATTAAGGATGCGATCTTTTAATGCTTCAGGAGAAAACCCACCGAAGACAACTGAATGTACTGCGCCGATGCGTGTACAAGCCAACATCGCATAAGAAGCTTCAGGAATCATCGGCATATAAATACAAACTCGATCACCCTTACGGACGCCGCGCTGTTTAAGCACGTTGGCTAAACGACATACGTGTTCGTGCAATTCTCGATAAGAAATGTGCTTTTCGTTGCCAGGTTCGTCCCCTTCCCAAATAATCGCGGTTTGTTCAGCACGCGCGGGGAGGTGTCGGTCAATACAGTTACTTGATACGTTTAGCTTTCCACCAACAAACCATTCGGCTCGGCCTTGATGAAAATCGAAATTGCACACCTCTGTCCACTTTTGATCCCAGCTGAGCATCGCCTCGGCTTGCTCTGACCAAAAAGCATCGCGGTCATTGATAGAGCGGTCATATAGCTCGCGATAGCCACGCTCATCAACATGTGCCGACTCGGCCAATGCCGGAAGTACTGGGTAGATTTTAGAATCGCTCATGCAACACCTCGTATGGTCATTAATGCTTTACTGGCAATATATTATGCTTGCTAATATGCCGCTCGCGATGCGATTTGCCACTTATTGTTTTTATAAAAAATGATACTTCAATAGATAACTTTGAATGACGTTGAATAATTTTGAATGACTTTTTTTGAATGATTTTTTGAATAACTTCCCTTGAATAGAAAGGAAGTATGCGCATGCGAAACAGCTCCCGGCAAGGAAACACCGGGCACTGCTAGGCAGGATGGCGCCTAAAACAAGTCGCTAACAGCTTAGCAGTTAACAATCATAATATCTTGTGACAAGGCTGCAATCACACGCGCAGCTGTGTTGCCTCGACGTGATTTGATCATGCCATTTTGCCCTAATGAACCCAAGACGACTAAATCCGCCTGAAGCTCTTTAGCCACTTTGGACACCGCGTCCCCCGTAAAACCTTGCTCCACATGAATGCGATCGGCTGGCAAGCCTGTCTGAGTAGCTAACTGACCTCGGTCAGGGTAATTCATCGAATCTTTGTAGGCGTTGACCACGTGAAATTCAGCATCGTAAAGATCTTTAACTGTTTTACCCCAGTCTAGAATACTTGTATTGAGTGTTTTCTGAATATTCTCGATTGCTTGGAAATTCACTGCCGCTAAAACAACTTTGCGCTGCTTAGGTGCGTCAGGCTGAATTAAGACAACTGGGCACTGGGCATTTTTCAGAATCCCCCACTTCGACTCAGAGAAGGTAAAGCGCGATAAGCCACTACGTTCGTGCAAAGGCAAGTAAATCCGATCAGCACCAAAATAACTAGCTGAGTTAAGTATTGCTTGCTGCCACTCAGATGCCCAGGAAACTTCAATACTGTACTCAATACCGGAAGCCTCACACGGAATTCTGATGACATCCTCAAACCATGCTTGGCTACGACAGAGCGCATCATTGCTCGCACGCATGTCGCTTGACTCGTTATCAACGCCAACAAAGACTTTAAGTATGGTTTCATTTTTACGTAATTTGGAGGTCATCAATGCGCGCTCAAGCGCGACATGTATGTGATCAGAAGGATCCACTACAACAAACAACTTCTCAGGATTAGACATACCGCTGTTTCCTTAAATTACCAATAATAAGTGCGGCCTATTAAAGCACAATCAGGATACGCTTTCGACGGGAATTTGAGTAAAGCAAAGCAATAGAATCAAGCCGCTAGGCGGCCTGTACGGGAATGGTATTAGTGCTACGTTCAACTTTATTACCGTTGTATAGATATACCAATTTAGGCTTATAACTTTCGGCCTCTTGCTCACTAAATTGAGCATAGGCCGCAATAATGACTCGATCCCCTACTTGCACTTTCCGTGCGGCGGCGCCATTCATCGAAATAGTTCCAGAACCGGCTTCAGCAAGAATCACGTAAGTGCTAAAACGTTCACCATTGTCGACATTGTAAATCTCAATTTACTCAAACTCGCGCAAACCTGCCAATTTGACCAAATCAACATCAATTGCGCACGAGCCGTCGTACCAGAGCTCAGCTTGCGTCACGCAGGCCATGTGCAACTTGCCCTTGAGTAGTGAAATCTGCATAAAATTTACCTCTTCTATCTTTCTTTTAGGTCGCCTTCAGTTAGCGCCTAATATTGATCATGTCCGACTATAACGGCGGCTTCAAGCTCAATGATATGTTATCAATCAATCGCGCGTGCTGAGTATACATTGCACCCAACACGGTAATTTGAGCGTCATCATGCGCAGCGCTTTCCAGTGTCCTACTGTTACATATTTGTACATAGTCAGGCTTAAAACCGGACTCAGATATTTGCTGCTTTGCCTCTTGCTCAAGCGCATGAAAGTCACGTTCACCGCTCGCAATTTGCTCGCAAATCCAGCTCAAAGATTGATTCAATTGATTAGCACGGGGACGTTCTTCAGCCAAGATAAATCCATTGCGAGAACTCATCGCCAAACCATCGGGTTCACGCACAATATCACCCGCAATAATACCTACCGGCATGCATAGGTCTTCAGCCATACGGCGCACAATCGCCAGCTGCTGGAAATCTTTTATACCAAACACCGCGATATCAGGTTGAATAATATTAAACAATTTGGCCACCACAGTGGTAACGCCGTCAAAATGCCCAGGACGGCTTTTGCCGCAAAGTGTATCTGCCATACAAGGCACCCGTACACGCGCCTGCGAATCCATACCGTTAGGGTAGATTTCCTGCTCTTCTGGGCAAAACAGAAAATCGCAGCCCGCCTCATTGAGTTTTAAACTATCCGACTCGAGGGTTCGTGGGTAACGATCCCAATCTTCGTTTAAACCAAACTGGAGGCGATTAACAAAAATCGTACACACCACCACATCACAATGTAGCTGAGCCGTTTTTATTAATGCGATATGAGCTGCGTGCAGGTTGCCCATGGTCGGCACTACACCGACGCGCTTTCCTTGCACACGCGCTTCGCTCAATACCTCGCGAAGACTATGAATATGATGATATATTTGCATGATTACTCCGACTTAGATATCGCATCTATGCAACATTCAGTGCCCTAATATTCAGTGCAGTAATATTTAGTACTGCCACTAGTACCGCCACAAGGTTTAGCGCCTCAACAACAAGCGACATGCTTAACAGATTAATTTTCCTGCTGGAAGTGCTCAGGCGACAGGTCATCGAAGCGCGTATATTTCCCAATAAACGCCGCACGACAAGTGCCAATTTCACCATTCCGCTGCTTACCTATAATAAGCTCTGCAATGCCTTTATCTGGACTATCTTCGTTGTAATATTCATCTCGGTAAATAAACAAAATAACGTCGGCATCCTGCTCAATCGCTCCCGACTCCCGCAAATCTGAGTTCATTGGCCGCTTATTAGGGCGCTGCTCAACACTACGATTTAACTGAGACAACGCAATCACAGGGCAGTCATACTCTTTCGCTAAGGCTTTGAGCGAGCGAGATATTTCTGAGATCTCTTGTGTTCGACCCTCGCCGGAGCCGGCAACCGTCATTAGTTGTAAATAGTCGAGCATAATCACACTAGGATTACCGTGCTCACGCGCAATACGCTTAACACGCGCACGCACTTCATTAGGCGTCAGCGCTGGAGTGTCATCAATAAACAGCTTTTTATCTTTGAGCTTTCGCGCGGCAAGTTCAAGCTTGGGCCAATCTTCTTCGTTGAGTTTACCGTTACGAATACGCCCTTGATCAATACGGCCAATGGACGACAGCATTCTCATCACCAAGGAGTCGGCTGGCATCTCCATGCTGAATACAAGAGCGGGTTTTTCCGAGGAAAATAACGCCGCTTCAATAAAATTTAGCGCCAAGGCCGTCTTACCCATAGACGGACGTGCTGCGAGTACGATCATCTCGCCGTTTTGCCAGCCGGAAGTTTTCTCATCCAGCTCAGTAACACCCGTTGGCAAGCCGGTAATATCGCTTTCTGCGTTAAATAGAAAATCAATTTTATCAATCGTCTTTTTCAGCAGCGAATTAACGGTCTGAAAGCCACCCTCTTTAGGACGATCTTCAGAAATTTCGAGTACGCGCTTTTCAGCCAGTTGCAACAACTCGTCAGAGGCAAGGCCTGCAGGATTATAACTAGCACGAGAGATTTCAGTCGCAGCGGAGATCAGCTGGCGGAGAGTGGATTTTTCACGAACAATTTTGGCGTAAGCAACAACGTTCGCACTACTCGGAACGTCGGTCGCAAGATCGGTAAGGTAATCTAAACCGCCAATACTGTCTAACTGATCGCTTTGGTGCAAGGCGTCCGATACAGTAATCACATCAATGGGCTGCTCTTGCTCCATCAAGTCGGCCATAATGGTGAAAACTAGACTATGTGCTTCTTTATAGAAGTCGATAGCGGATAAAACTTCGCAAACCGCATCATAATTGCCTGCGTCTTGCATAAGACCACCGATAACTGCCTGTTCGGCATCCATCGATTGCGGAGCTTTTTCCATACCTGAAGAACGAGGTGTTGAGCCAATATCATCAGGGTAAGATTGCGCGTCAAGGTCTGACATGGGAGAGGTCCAACTCAAATTTCCGATATACCCAAAACCTTTTAGAGTAAAAGTCGGCCTTAAGGAATTGGCGGCTTAAAAGTGCCGCGACTATTTACAAGCGGAAACAACGACGTGCGCCAACTTTAACCCGAAATAGTTAAACACTACCTCAAAGATTGATTAAAGCTAACGCACATCTATAACGCTGTTAAATTCGATACTGATTATTCAGCTTCGACAACGATTGTAACGGTAGGAGTAACTTCGACGTGTAACTGTAAAGTTACTTCGAACTCGCCTACTTCACGTAAAGTACCTTGCGGCAACTTAACTTCAGCTTTAGTCACTTCGACACCAGCTTTAGTAATAGCTTCAGCAATGTCACGTGCGCCAATAGAACCGAACAGCTTACCTTCGTCACCAGCATTAGCTGCAATTACAACTTGCAGCTCAGCTAATTGACCAGCGCGAATTTCCGCAGATTCTTTCTTGCCAGCTGCCGCAAGCTCTAACTCAGCACGACGTGCTTCAAAGTCAGCCATATTRGCTGAAGAAGCCATAATTGCTTTACCTTGAGGCACTAAAYAGTTACGACCAAAGCCTGATTTAACATTGACCTTATCGCCAACGCCACCTAACTTACCTACTTTTTCGAGCAGAATAACTTCCATCTCGTTTTCCTCTATTTTTCGAGCGACAACTTATTAGTCACCGTTCTAAATTAAACCTTTTTCGATAGTCTAACCAGATGTCACTAAACCCTAAGACTGTTAATAACATTACCAAAGGGTGTAACAACAACACAGCCACGTAGAACAAAACTATCSCTATGGTACGCCAGCCTGTCGCTAGGAAGACGCTTTGTGCAACGCCTACGCCGTTAGCCAACAACGGCAAGGCAAAAACGACGGCCCACTCTTGGTAACCCTCACCCAACAAATTACACAGTACAAATCCAATCATTGACGGCATTGCGATGAATGCTCCAATACGCAAGCGGGTAACTTCCACCTGAAAACCACCGGGATTATACAAGCTCGCCTGCATATATCTCGCTAACATCAAGCCTAAGACTACCGGCATTGCTATAAAGTTGTACGCGATCTGCCCTGCCGTAATAGGCAAGTTTAATGCATCCGCCAGCTCTTGATTCTGAACAACTTGCTCTTGCGAGTCCGTATTCATATTCACTAGAGCGACATCCGCTAAGGTCAATCCATCTAGTATATAATCAAGTGCTACACCTGAAAGTGCAGCTATACCCACCAACATTAGCAACACGATCTGCCAAGAAGTCTGGCGACGAAGTACTAACGCTAAAACGTAGGATGCTAAAATAACCACCAACGGCGCTAACAACGCAAATGCATCAACGCCGAGAAGTATTAAACCTCCGACGTAGGGTAAAGTTGACCAAAACAGCAATATTACGCCTTCCAACCAACCTTTACGTAAAGTGACCAAGCCTAAACAGGCTTGTGTCAAGAATGGAAAAAAAACACCGAGAACCGCAATCAATACCGATTGAGCTCGACCACGCATGATAAATTCAGCCAGTACGCGCATCGCTCAGACTTTTTCCCCAAAAGTAAACTTTTCCAAACGTAAACTAATCGTGACTATCGGTGTATGGAAGCAGTGCGATGAAGCGTGCACGCTTAACAGCAGTGGCCAATTGA
The DNA here is from genome assembly GCA_002746115.1 of Alteromonadaceae bacterium. Lineage (GTDB taxonomy): Bacteria > Pseudomonadota > Gammaproteobacteria > Pseudomonadales > Cellvibrionaceae. The sequence continues at coordinate 46,949 of NVXL01000009.1, read as the reverse complement.
CGTTGATATTTTGCTTTAGTACCAGTGATACGACTTGGGACAATTTTACCTGTCTCAGAAACGTATGCTTTTAGCGTATCAAGGTCTTTATAATCAATGTGCTTGATGCCTTCAGCGGTGAATCGGCAATATTTGCGACGACGGAAAAAACGTGCCATGACTAGCCCTCCTTACCTTCTTTGTTAACTTTTTCTGCGGCAGCAGGAGCGGCGGCAGGAGTTTCTGTACTTGCAGCAACTACTTCAGCGCCTTCGGATGGACGTCGGTCAGTACGCGTTTTGCGCTCGCGACTTTCTTTTTCAGCTTTCATGATAGGCGACTCTTCAGTAATCGCTTCATCAGCACGAATCACCAAATTACGTAAAACGGCATCGTTATAACGGAAGTTAGTGGTTAGCTCCTCTAAGGCGCTATCGCTACATTCAACGTTAAGTAGCACATAATGAGCTTTATGGATTTTGTTGATTGGGTAAGCCAATTGACGGCGACCCCAGTCTTCAAGACGGTGAACCGTACCGCCATCGGCAGTAACAGTAGTGGTGTAACGCTCAATCATTCCTGGCACCTGTTCACTTTGATCAGGATGAACCAAGAAGATAATTTCGTAATGACGCATATACTCGCTCCTTACGGGTTAATGCTTCCCACACGAGCAGTGTGATGAAGCAAGGAGTGGGCTAAATTCTTAACAAAATTAGCCCGTTTAAGGACCGCGGATTCTATGCTAAAAGCAGCTTAAAAACAAGCTCTAAATAGAGTGGCTCAATAATTGCGCTGCCTGTGAACTTCGAACAACACCACTGCGGTCGCCGCAGACACATTCAAACTCGATACCGTACCCATCATTGGAATCCTAACCAACATGTCACAAGTCTCCTTCGTCAATCGCCGCATACCATCACCCTCAGACCCCATAACAATAACGCGCGGCCCACTAAGATCAGACTGATAAATATCTTCAGCCCCATCTCCGCAAGTACCCGCCACCCACAAACCTAACTCTTGAAGCTTTCTTAATGTGCGCGCAAGGTTGGTGACCGGTATCAAGGGGACATGCTCAGCCGCACCACAAGCTACCTTACGTGCGGTCTCGTTTAAGCTAGCGGAATTATCCTTTGGAATAACGACAGCATGGGCACCAGCCGCATCAGCGGTTCGCAAACAAGCGCCAAGATTGTGCGTATCTGTCACACCATCAAGCACCAGAATCAATGGGTCAGTATCGACGGTCTCTAGCAGCTCATAGAGGGCACCTTCATCATAGCTTTTACCTGGAGCCAAATGCGCTAGCACCCCCTGATGATTGCCATCGCACATGCGATCAAACTGCTTGCGATCAAGTATTTGCGCTTGGACACCCGCATTTTTGGCCGCTTGTGAAATTTTTTGCACACGCTGATCTTGCCGACCTCGCATTAAAAACAAGGCTCGCACCCGATCAGGTGAGGATTTCAAAACAGCTTGCACTGAATGAATACCAAAAATCGTTTCTAAACCGCTGCCGCTATTACGCTTGCTATCGTTATCTGCCATAAGTTGGATTGAAATATATTAATTGACTTGGTTTAATTGAAATGTAGAAAGTAGCTATCGAGCACATAATGCCCGGCCGCCGCTTAGGAAATGTGCCATTACGCATGGTGACGTAATTTACCGCCTCTTTTTTCGCTTTTTGATAGTGGGGCGCGCCTGTGGTTTAACATCAAGGAGTTCAAAATCGATTTTACGTTCATCCAAATCTACCCTCGAGACTTTCACTCGAAGCGGGTCACCAAGACGAAATATTTTATGGCTGCGCTCGCCAACTAATCGATGCTGAGCCGCCTCAAAGTGATAATAATCCTGAGGCAACGAGGTGATATGAACTAGGCCTTCGATAAACACCTCTTGCAGCTCAACAAACAAGCCAAACCCCGTCACAGCGCTGACCACTCCATCAAAACTCTCGCCAATGCGCCCACTCAAATATTCACACTTCAGCCAAGAATTAACGTCACGTGTCGCCTCATCTGCCCGACGTTCGGTGAGCGAGCACTGCTCCCCCGCCTCCAAAATCTGTGCATTTGAGTATGGATAACTGCGTTCAAAAGCGAATACAGGCGCATCATCAATACGCTTAACCTTATTACTTGGTAGATCAGCATGAATTATCGCCTTGAGTGCGCGATGTACAAGTAAATCGGGGTAGCGCCGAATCGGAGATGTAAAGTGCGCGTATGCGGCGTAGGCTAAACCAAAATGACCTTTATTCTCAGGCGTATAAACCGCCTGATTCATACTACGCAATAAGACTGTCTGGATAATATTGTAATCTGGCCTATCGGCTACCCGAGCAAGTAACTCTTTGTAATCTAATGGGCTGATTTCGTGATCAATGGACATGCCCAAACCAAGACTTGTCAGAAATTCGCGCAGCATCTGTAACTTTTCAAGCTTCGGCGGCTCATGCACACGGTAGAGGCTGGCAACTTTATGCGCCTCTAGAAACTTAGCTGCGCACACGTTGGCGGCTAACATGCACTCCTCGATCAGTTTATGCGCATCGTTGCGCTGCACAGGGACGATATTCTTAATTTTTCGCTCTGCATCAAAAATTATACGGGTCTCTGTCGTCTCAAAATCAATCGCTCCACGCACGTCACGCGTATCCCGTAAAACATGATAAAGATCGTAGAGGTGAGTGAGATGCTTAAGCTGCGAGTGATAAGGCTCTCGAGTGGCTTTCTCATCGGCATTTTGATCGCTAAGAATATCAGCCACTTGCGTATACGTAAGGCGAGCGTGCGAATGCATAACGCCTTCGTAGAATTTATAACCGCTAATTTTGCCGGCGGCACTTATGGTCATCTCACATACCATGCAAAGACGATCTACATGAGGGTTTAGGGAACACAAACCATTCGACAAGACCTTAGGTAGCATAGGCACAACGAAATCCGGGAAATACACCGAATTACCTCGAGCCAAGGCCTCTTGATCCAAGGCGCTACCGCAGTTAACGTAATGCGCTACATCAGCAATCGCCACGTAAAGACGCCAACCGCCGGAGCGCTTCGGCTCGCAATAGACTGCATCATCAAAGTCACGCGCGTCTTCGCCGTCAATGGTAACCAAAGGCAGGTGGCGCAAATCTACACGATGGCTCTTATCGGCGTCGGCCACATCGATGTTAAATGCTAGCGCCTCATTCTCAACTTCGCACGGCCACACATGCGGAATACCATGAGAGCGAATAGATACCTCAATTTCCATACCCGGTGCTAAGTGGTCGCCAAGTACCTCAACGACACGACCGGTCGGGCGCTGATAGCGACTTGGCTGCTGTATGATTTCAACCACGACCAACTGACCATCTTCGGCACCGCTAGCATCTTCGATAGCGACCAGTACGTCTTGGATAATTCGAGGATTATCCGGACGCACCAAACTAATGCCTCGCTCGCTAAGGAACTTACCTACAAGCTGATGTGTATTGTGAGAGAGAACCTCCACAATCACCCCCTCACGCTTACCTCTGGAATCTTCTGCCTCCGGACGAATTAGCACTTCATCGCCATCAAAAACTTTACGCATCTGACGGTTGGTCAGGTACACGTCGCCGCTACCATCGGCAAGTATCCCGAAACCAAAGCCTTCTTTATGCCCTTGAATACGCCCTTTAACAAGATCCATTTTACTAACAGGACCGTAGGCTTTTTTCCGATTTGAGACAAGCTGACCATCGCGCTCCATGGCGATTAAACGCCGTCTAAGCGCCTCTATATGCTCTTCGTCATTCAGAGAAAGTTCGACGCATAATGCGCGATGGCTAAGCGGCCCTAAAGCCGCCTCTAGCGTCTCGGTGATACACTCGCGACTAGGAATTGGGTTTTCATACTTCGACGCTTCTCGACCTGCGAAGCGGTCGACTGGCCCTTTCTTTTTCAATATAAATTCCTACAAATACTCGCACGTGCCACTAAACTCAACAGTGTCAAGCTTCAAATGGATGACGACGGATAATAGTTTCAAGCCGATCAGGCCCTGTAGAAACGATATCAACCGGAACACCGACGAGCGCCTCCAGACGAGCAATATAAGCACATGCTTCGGTAGGTAGATCATCCATCGACTGTGAGCCTTCAGTGGCTTGCTGCCAACCTGGCATCGACTCGTATACAGGAACTAGCTCTTCCCAACCTTCAGCATCGCAGGGAATGCCGACCTTTTCGCCTTTGATATTCTCGTATGAAACGCAAATTTTAACCTCAGACAAACCGTCCATTACATCCAGCTTGGTTAGACACATACCGCTTAAGCTATTGATCTTTACGGCATGCGCAACTGCTACGGCATCAAACCAACCGGTACGCCGCTTACGGCCTGTTGTGGCGCCAAACTCATGCCCCTTTTCGCCCAAACGCTGACCGACATCGCAAGTCAACTCCGTTGGGAACGGGCCTGAGCCAACACGCGTGGTGTAGGCCTTTGTAATTCCGAGCACATAGTCTAAATATAAGGGACCAAAACCGGTACCAGCAGCGGCACCGCCAGCTGTTGTATTAGAGGAAGTAACAAAAGGATAAGTACCGTGATCGATATCAAGCAAAGACCCCTGAGCCCCCTCAAAAAGGATGTTCTCGCCATCCGCACGCGCCTGATGTAGATGAGAACTGACATCAACGATCATGGGGCGAACCTGCTCGATAAAAGCAAGTGAGCTATCAAGGACTTGCTGATAATCAACAGATTCTTGTTTGTAATACTGCGTCAACGAGAAGTTATGATACTCAAGAACGTCTTTCAACTTCGCAGCAAAGCGTTTTTCATCTAGAAGATCACCCAAACGAATCCCGCGTCGTGACACTTTATCTTCGTACGCAGGCCCTATGCCGCGACCAGTGGTGCCAATTTTGTCGTCGCCAAGACGTGCCTCACGGGCGACATCAAGCGCACTATGATAAGGCAAGATAAGCGGGCAGGAAGGAGAAAGCTTTAAACGCTCCCGAACAGGTACCCCCTGCTCTTCAAGCTCAGCCATTTCTTTTAGTAAGGCGTCCGGAGACAACACAACGCCATTGCCTATTAAACAAACAACTCCCTCGCGCAAGATGCCCGAAGGGATTAAATGCAATACGGTTTTTTTACCATCGATAACAAGTGTATGGCCTGCATTATGACCCCCTTGAAAACGTGCGACATGACGAACACGCTCCGTCAGCAAATCGACTACTTTACCCTTGCCTTCGTCACCCCATTGCGTACCTAATATAACTACATTTTTACCCATTACGTATCAGCTCTGCTATCGATTCAACTTAATTCACAAACGGCAAGTATACCATCCTTTTCCACCAACTCTCGATTACAGAATTGGCCCTCATCGGCACGTGTCTGACTAGACAATCCACAGACAACACGCTCACCCTGCTCACGTAACTCTTGGATCGTAGTCCAGTAATCAACATGATCACAAAGCGGAACAAAGATACCCGGCACGCGCTCATCAACAGCGGGTATCAACTTAGCCACAGCGGTAAGGTCAAAATCAAACCCTGTGGCTGGTCGCGCACGACCAAACGCTTCACCAATATGGTCGTAACGCCCACCGCTAGCGATTGCGTTACCAACTCCAGGTGCAAAAGCACCAAATACAATACCCGTATGGTAGTAATAACCACGAAGCTCACTTAAATCAAAGTAGCATTGAGCCTTTGGATAACGCTTCGCTATCATATTGGCAACGGCTTTTAACTCTTCAAGCGCAACATTAACTTCTGCTGGCGCGCTTTCAAATAGTTCACATGCCTTATTTAGAATACCGATATCCCCGGAGAGTTTTGGCAACTCACTCAACCAAGAACGGCAGTCAGCATCCTTTACATGTTTATCAATCCAGGCATGTATATCCGCCATCGATTTGGTTTGCAGGAGTTTAAACAACGCATTTTCTTCTTCATCATCCAAACCGGCAGCTTCCGCTAATGCGCGATAAATCCCGACATGACCGATATCGATATACTGCTTATCAATAGAAGCCTCTTTTAAGGTCTCAAGTAACAGACTAACGATTTCAATGTCGGCATCTAAGCTAGCTTCACCAAACAACTCAACACCGACTTTAATGGGTGTACGTGAGCTGAGCGGAGCTTTCATTTTGGTGTGCATTACGTGCCCGGCATAACACATACGGTTAATACCTTTACGCTTAAGGCTATGGGCATCCATACGCGCGGCTTGCGGCGTAATATCAGCACGAATACCCATCATTTTACCGCTAATTTGATCCGTAACTTTGAAGGTTAGCAGCTCGATATCCTGCCCCAGACCAACCAGCAAAGAGTCAGTAAACTCCACCATAGGTGGAATGACGTAGTCGTAGCCCCATCGCTGAAATAAGTTGATCAAACGGCGGCGTAAAGTTTCAATTTGCATAGCCTGAAGCGGCAACATCTCTTCGATGCCATCTGGCAGCAACCAACGGTCGACTTTATTCATTCTTTCGGTCCTATTGCAGGTATATACGCAGTGTAAGCACGTAGCAAACCGGAAATTCCGGAAAGCACTGCACAAACTGACTGCGCTCTTTCTATTATTCTATTCATTTCGATATGTAAGCGACGCCACTTTAGAAATGGCAGAAAAACAGAAGCTCGACCTAAAGCATTAATGCTGAACAGGCCGCTCCAACTCCCCCTTCACATAAGGCTTATTTTCCCCATGCCTGTGACGCAAAAAAACCGGCTAACCAGTAGCCGGTTGAATTTTAAAGGCAGAAAAACCTGCCCACAATTCGATTAACGCTTTATTCGCCTTTAGCGCTATTGAGATAGCGGAAAAAGTCGCTATCAGGGTCAAGTAACAATACATCTCGCCTATCGCTAAAAGTCTTCTTGTAAGCATTCAAGCTGCGAACAAAGGCGTAGAATTCAGGATCCTTATTGTAAGCTTCCGCGTATATGGCCGCAGCTTTCGCGTCGCCCTCACCCCGCAACAACTCAGAATCGCGATAGGCTTCAGCTTCGATGATCGTGCTCAATCGTTCGGCTTCAGCTCGAATTTTTTCCGCCGCTTCGATACCCTTTGACCGATGCTCGCGAGCCTCGCGAGCACGCTCAGCCATCATCCGTTTAAATACAGGGCCTCGCACCTCGTCAGGCAGATCAATTTTTTTGACACGTACATCAATCACCTCAATCCCTAAAGATTCTTGGGAGAATTCATTGAGCTGTTGAGTGATATCGGCTAAAAGTTCATCACGCTCACCACTAACAACGTCCTGCAAAGAGTAAAGCGCAAAACGATTTCGCAAACCCTCACTAATGCGCGGCGCCAATAAGCGTTTTGCCGAGGCTTCTTCACCATTGGTTTTTTTGTAGTATTTACCTACATCGATGATGCGCCATTTAACGAAAGAATCAACCATCATGATTTTCTTTTCTTCGGTAAAATACCGCTCTGGGCGCGCATCCAAAGTTAATACACGCGCATCAAATTTAAGCACAGTATCTATAAAAGGCCACTTGTAGTGCAAGCCAGGCTCAATATCGTTATCTAAAACACGGTTAAACTGTAGTCGAACAGCGCGCTCAAACTCATTAACAACATAAAGCGTATTAGCCGCAACTAGCGCAATAACAAAAACCACAATGGCACTTACTAATAATTTTGGCGTCATTTTAACGACCCCCTCTTCGGCTAGATACTTGATTAATCTCGCGCCGCACTCTGTCTAGCACCTCATTAACTATTCGGTCACTATCAGACGACCCTAGTGTCCCGGAACTATTCGTCAAACCAGAAGCTGACTGCGTCATCATTTTATCTAAAGGTAAATACAACATATTGTTGCCGCCTTTCACATCAATCATCACTTTAGAGCTATTTGACATAACTTCTTCCACAGCATCCAAATAAAGACGACTACGAGTCACCTCCGGCGATTTACGATATTCTGCTAGCAAATATTCGAAACGCTTGGCTTCACCCTCAGCTCTGGCAATCACTTTTGCTCGATAGCCTGCCGCCTCTTCACGCATGCGCTGCGCTCGGCCACGAGCCTCTGGGATAATACCATTCGCATGAGCTTCCGCTTCATTTTTAAAACGCTCTTCATCTTCACGTGCTCGAATCACTTCATCATAGGCGTCTTGAACCTCAGCAGGAGGTGTGGAGTTTTCGATATTAACTTTATCAATATCAATACCTGATTTATAAGAATCAAGATATGCCTGCAATCGCCCCATAACCTGAAGCGCCACATCTTCACGACCTTCAGTTAACACCATATGCATTGAACCCGAGCCCACAACATGGCGCAGCGCACTATTAGTGGCTTGACGCAAGCTAGATTCTGGGTCTTTTACATTCAAAACAAAATCTTGTGCGGACGAAATAACGTATTGCACCGAAACTTTAACATCAACAATATTGAGATCTTCTGTGAGCATTTGCTCAGAAGTAGACCAGTTGCGTACCTTAGTGACATTAATGATATGAACCGAATCCACCACCGGTGGGTTCCAGCGTAAGCCTGGTTGCTTTATCGAGTTAAGTTTACCCAAACGCAGCACCACAGCTCTTTCTTGTTCATTAATAGCTGCAAAGCCCAAAAATATATAAACCACAACGACAGCAGCCGCAATTAGAGCAACCAGTACAGCACCGCCGCCATTACCTCCGCCACCGCCTGATTTGCCACCAAAAATAGAACTGACTTTGTTCTGGAATTTTTTGATTACTTCATCTAGATCTGGGGGGCCATCGTTACCACGATTACCGCCACCCCAAGGATCTTTATTGTTGCCACCCGGCTCGTTCCAAGCCATAGGAGTTCTCCACCTTTAAATGTAAATGAAACATGAATGACTAGATATGACGCTTTAATTCAGTTTTTCAATACAGCGCGACACGATTCGTGCCTTAATTTGTTAATTATCTGCTGCTTAAAAGACTCTACCGACATACCGTAGAGGCGAAACAGTCAAATCTCCAGAAAACCAGCTGATTTTCTCGCACATTATACGGTTAATTTCGATAATTCTGAGCAGTGATTTAAGGTAATAAGTAAAGTATTGCGATTATTAATCAGACTTTGGCATGTCAGCATCAATTATTTCGATATCGTCGAACCCAAAGCTTTCGGCAGATAACATTTTCAACAAATCGCTCTCAGGGATTTTTACTTCCAACTGACAAGTGCCCACCTCGTCATAACGTTCACATATGACCGAGTTATGCTGATGAAGTCGCGCACGAAAACGCGCCTGATCAGCTTTAAGGCCAATCACCTGATGAAATACATTACCGGCAAGTAATTCTGATAAAGCTTCCCGTAGCAAATCAAGCCCCACCCCAGACTGCGCTGACAACCAAACCGCACAGGGCTTACCATCTTCACTCCGGTCTAACCTAGCAGCACCATCAGGCACCATGTCGACCTTATTGTAAACGAGCAAACAAGGAATATCGCCAGCCTCGATCTCCTCAAGTACTAAGTTCACCTGCTCAATATGCTCTTTGCGCTCTTCATCAACAACATCAATCACATGAAGCAACAAATCAGCCTTAGACGCTTCTTCCAGGGTTGCCCTGAAAGCCTGTACTAAGCGGTGCGGTAGATTACTAATAAAACCCACAGTATCCGCAAGAACAGCGTGACCGGCATTTGCTATCGGGATCCGGCGCATTGTAGGATCCAAGGTTGCAAACAGCTGATCTTCTACATAGACGTTAGCATCGGTCAAAGAATTAAAGAGTGTGGACTTCCCAGCATTGGTATAACCAACAAGCGAAACTGTCGCCACGTCGGCACGACTACGAGATCGCCGCCCTTGATCTCGCTGACTACGTAAGCGTGTCATGCGCTTTTGAATGGCTTTGATTCGCTCGCGCAGGAGGCGTCGGTCGGATTCAAGCTGAGTTTCACCAGGTCCGCGCAGGCCAATCCCCCCCTTCTGTCTTTCAAGGTGGGTCCAACCGCGAACTAAGCGTGTAGAAGCATGCTGCAATTGCGCCAATTCAACCTGAAGTTTACCTTCATATGTACGGGCGCGCTGAGCAAAAATATCAAGGATAAGCCCTACCCGGTCTAACACCCGACACTTGAGGACTTCTTCGATGTTGCGTTCCTGGCTGGCGGAAAGCTCATGATTGAAAATCACCAGCCCTGCACAGTGCAGCTGCACTAATTCGGCAAGCTCGTCGAGCTTGCCAGTACCGATGAAAAATTTTGCACTGGGCATGAACCGCGAACCAGTTACTGTCGTAACTGGGTCACCACCAGCAGATAAAACGAGCTCTTCAAACTCTCGCGGATCATTTGCTACGATGGCGCCACTGCCCTTATTCGTGAACTGAAGGTGAACTAAAATTGCTAGCTCGCCAGAGTCTGGACGATCAAAAAACAACGACTACTCCAACTCTAAACCGAGGCTTATTCGCCACTATCGATATCTTCACCAGCTTCAGGATTAAGCATAGGAACACGTACTGGGCGAGACGGAACAATAGTAGAAATTGCATGCTTGTAAACCATTTGGCTTACAGTGTTTTTTAGCAACACAACAAATTGGTCAAACGATTCGACTTGCCCCTGCAGCTTAATACCATTGACTAAATAAATAGAAACCGGAATACGCTCTTTTCGCAATACGTTCAGGTAAGGGTCTTGTAGACTATGCCCTTTTGACATTTTCACACTCCATAAATAGGGAAATTAATTAGGCGACTACTAAGCCCGTAGTATAAAGGCATACTATGGGCTGTGCCGGGAAAGTTTTATTTATCTGCTCAAATCAAGTAGGACACAAGCAAATAAAAGTGATTTGTTACATATACAATTGAAACGGCATACGACTTAGCCGGGTCTTTCATTGATAAAACTCAAGGCTTTATCTACAATTTGTTCCGTAGGCAAATATTCGCCATTAAGGTTTTGATTAAAAACCCAATCGATGTCATTCCAAGAGCGCAACCACGTCAACTGCCGTTTAGCTAATTGACGAGTCGCAATAATACCCTTTTCACGCATTTCATCATAGGAATAATTACCACAAAGGTAATCCCATATTTGACGATAGCCCACTGCACGCATTGAGGGCAACTCCGCATGCAAGTCTTCACGAGCCTTTAACTGACGAACTTCTTCAACAAATCCCCGCTCAAGCAAGTCATCAAACCGCACTTCTATACGAGCATGTAGGTCTTTGCGTTCCCGACAATTAACAGCCAATTGCACCCAGCGATAATCATTAAGCGTTCCACCAACTAAGTCTCCATGAAAATGCGACAGTGGTTTACCACAGGCTTCATAAACTTCCAAGGCACGTGAAATACGTTGTGAGTGATTAGGATGTAAACGCTCGGCAGAAATTGGGTCAACTTCACTCAAACGTCGATGCATTTCAGGCCAGCCCTCACTCTGAGCTTGCGCCTCTATTTTAGCTCGAATTTGCGGGTCGGCACTTGGCACATCAGACAAACCTTCGAGTAACGCACGAAAATATAACATGCTCCCGCCGACCAATATTGGTGTTTTGCCCTCAGCTAATACGGCTTTAATTTCGCGTTTTGCATCTAATCGAAATGCGGCTGCTGAGTATGAATCTGAGGGGTCTCGAATATCGACCAAACGATGAGGATGTATGACCAACTCTTCTCGTGTCGGTTTTGCTGTTCCAATATCCATATCACGATAAACTAATGCAGAATCAACGCTAATTAATTCTGCATCCATCACTCCACGCAGCCCGATAGCTAAATCTGTTTTACCTGAAGCTGTCGGCCCCATGACGGCAATAACGAGTGGTTTATCTGTCATCGCGCTGACCAAGTATTAACATAAAACACATCGATTTATTCACCACGCATAAATAATTTATCAAGATCTGACAATCCAAGCTGAGACCAAGTTGGGCGACCATGATTACACTGCCCAACGCGCTCGGTTTCCTCCATATCGCGCAGCAAGGCATTCATCTCCGCAATCGTTAATTGGCGATTCGCCCGAACCGACCCATGGCAAGCCATTGTCGATAAAATCGCATTCACGTTCTGCTCTACGCGCTGACTTACACCATATTCGATGACGTCAGACAACACGTCTCTAACTAACTGCTCGACGTCTGAGTGAATTAACATGGCCGGAACCTCACGAATTAGCAAGGACTCAGGCCCAACTCGCGCCAACGCAAAGCCTAACTGAGAAAAGCTATCGTTAAACTCTTCAGCACAATTAGCCTCGCGTTCACTAACGGCTAATGATTGCGGAACCAATAAAGGCTGAGAAGGAATACGCTGCTGTAAGTATTGCGTCTTCATGCGCTCATATGTAATGCGCTCATGCGCGGCGTGCATATCCACCACCACTAGGCCCGCTTGATTTTCTGCTAGGATAAAAATCCCCTTTAACTGCGCAAGAGCAAAGCCAAGCGGCGGAACGAGGGAGGTSTCGGCATATACGTCGCTGCCCTGCGAAGTCGAATATGCCGCTGCAGACTCTTGCACTCCGCCAACAGGTACAACGCCTTGTGGGTTCACCAAGTTGCTGTAACTATTTATTTGCTCGTTCGTAGTTTGCCCCGGTGACATTTGGCTTGGCGCCAAAGCATAGCCAAAAGGGACGCCTACAGGACGATTACTTAGGTTTAAATTGCCCTGCTCCGTTGGCACGGACGCGTCCATTACTGGCATCGCAGCTTGATTAGCTGGCGACAACAGTTCAGAGCCCTCAGTATGCGGCACATTATTAGCATGGTCACCTGGCCGTACATCGGCTAAAGCCTTGTGCAAACTACTAAATAGAAAATCGTGTACTAAGCGCCCATCCCGAAAGCGCACCTCATGTTTTGTCGGGTGCACGTTAACATCAACATTCGAGGGGTCTAATTCCAAATATAAAACAAAGGCAGGGTGACGGCCGTGGTAAAGCACATCCTGGTAGGCTTGTTTAACAGCATGGGATACAAGGCGGTCTTTAATCGCACGGCCATTGACATAGAAATGCTGTAAATCGGCTTGACTGCGTGAAAACGTTGGCAAAGCAACCCAGCCCCATAAACGTAAACCCGCTCGATCAATATCAACATGTACAGCATTCTCAATAAATACAGGCCCACATATCTGGGCAACGCGTCGCTCTTTTTCAGCACGCGTATTGGCACTACGCCAACTATGCAAAACGCGGCCGTTGTTTTTTAGGGAGAAACTTAAAGAGAATCGAGATAAAGCTAAGCGCTTGACAACCTCTTCAATACGATTAAATTCGGTCTTTTCTGTACGCAAAAACTTACGTCGAGCAGGCGTATTAAAAAATAAATCGCGCACCTCAACCGTGGATCCTTGCGGATGTGCGACCGGAGACAAATTCACATCCATATCGCGCCCCTCTGCTTGCACCTGCCAAGCAGAGTCTTCACTGACACTGCGGCTTGCTAGATTCAAGCGCGACACAGAACTTATACTCGCAAGCGCTTCACCCCGAAAACCGAGCGTGCTAACGGCTTCAAGATCATCCAATAAATGGATTTTACTAGTTGCATGTCGGCTTAAGGCCAAAGGCAGGTTGGCCTTGCTAATACCCAAGCCGTTATCACGGATACGCATCAACTTTGTACCGCCCCCCTCTACTTCGACATCCAGTACAGTAGCCCCCGCATCAATGCTGTTTTCTAGCAGCTCTTTGATAACAGAAGACGGACGCTCAACAACTTCTCCGGCAGCAATTTGGTTGGAAAGGCGGGTACTTAGGCGCTTAATATCCCGGCTCACGGGACTAGCGGGCACATTATTATCATCGGACTCTAAGGGCGAGGCGCCCAATTCAGCAATATCTGTAGACATAGAAATTTAAATTGGCAGTAGGTAAACATCGACAATGACAACAACAGCTGCCAATGATTTAAAAGCGCTACTTTAACGGAATATGGCAGTACTTGCAGCGCTAAGGTTTAACTTGTGGGAATACGAATGACTTGACCAACGCGAATACGCTCACCTTTAAGGCGGTTATGCGATTTAATCTGAGCTACGCTGGTTTTATATTTTTTAGCGATCCCGGACAGCGTATCTCCCTTGCCGATAGTGTAACTTACGTGGCCGCCACCCTGCTTTTTCCACCAAACTAAGGAGTCTTCTGGCGCTTGGCGCTCGAAATACTTCACGATGCCATTAAAAATCGCCTTAGCTAATTTCTTCCGATGACTACGACTGTTAAGCTTTTTAGCTTCTCCTGGGTTAGAAATAAAACCGGACTCCACTAAGATCGACGGCACATCAGGCGACTTGAGAACCCTAAATCCAGCCTGTTCAACATGTTTCTTATGTAGCTTGGTAATGCTGCCAATTTCCTTCAGCACTTCTGAGCCGACATCCAGACTATTTGCTAAGGTCGTCGTCATAGACAAATCGACCAAAACTTTCGCAACATCGTCATCCTTGTCCTCTAAACTGACACCTCCAACCCCACCAATCAAATCAGCTTCGTTTTCTTTAGAGGCTAAAAACCGAGCCGTTTCACTAGTCGCCCCTTTGCGAGAAAGCGCAAATACGGAAGCGCCGCTAGCTTTAGGGCTAACAAAAGCATCTGCGTGAATGGAGACAAACAAATCCGCGCGCAATTCTCGCGCTGCGTTGCGCCGCTTCTTTAATGGCACGTAATAATCACCACTACGCACCATTACGGCTTTATATCCGGGTTCTTTGGATATTAACCTTTCCAATTGTTGGCTAATTTTATAAACAACGTCTTTTTCTTTTAAGCCCTTTGGCCCCAATGCCCCGGGGTCTTCGCCACCATGCCCAGCATCAATTGCAATCACGATATCGCGCTTCATTGGCGCTTTAACAGAAGCGCTCGGAACCGTCTTTACAACTGTATTTTGGGCATCATAAAGATCAATAACCAAACGGTCGGGCTTGCCAGCATGAGCCTTTAGGCTAAAACTACGAGGCTTAACGGCAGATTTCAAATCAAACACCACCCGCAAATCCTTATTTTCACGCTGCCCATAGCGTAAATTAACGATTGGCGTGTTTTTTAAATCGGGGCGATTGGCACTTGCACCGAGGCTACTACCTTTAATATCAATTACTAGGCGATCTGGCCCACTTAACTTAAAGAGCGTATGCTCAACCGGCCCACTAAGATCTAACACCAAACGTGTATATTCGGGTGCACGCCAAACCCTCACGCCATCGAGTTCCGCAGCGTTTAACTGGAAGGCGCTAAGTGCAAGACTTAAGAATACAAAAATACGACCCAGCAAAGAGTTCAAAGTACCTGCATATAAAGTACCGCTGTATACAAAAAAAGATATCAAGGTGCAAAATCCGTTAATAACTGCTCTCCTCTAGTGCTTTCATGGCTTAAATGAATTGTCCGACCGTGATCGGCCACGGTCAGCTCCACAATAACATCCGCTTGCGGTATCACCCCCAATCCGCGACAAGGCCATTCAACCAGGCATAAATGTGAGGGCTGGAAATAATCCCGTACGCCCATGTATTCAAGCTCTTCAGGATCCAACAAGCGGTAGAGGTCAAAGTGAAAAAGCTGCAGCTCGTCAAGTTCATAGGGCTCAACTAAAGTATAGGTTGGGCTTTTGACTGCACCGTCATAACCGCACGCATTCAATATCCCCCGACTTAAGGTCGTCTTGCCCGTACCTAAATCCCCGAGCAGATATACCACACCACCAGTTAAAAGCTGTTTACCTAAGCGCTTACCGCAATCGACAGTTGCCTGCTCGTCCACAAGAAATTCTGTATGCATAACCGAATAGATCCTAATTCAACACATAAAGCTTCAACAACAATTCACTAATAACAAGCCAACGAGAGCTAACTGCTTACTTAATCAGTGGCGCATGGCGCATTATTTCACATTGCGTTCACTAATTGGCGAACATAAGGCAGCAAATCAGTTGCCATTACGCCACGAAGACCATGTTTTTGAGTCACCAGCATTCCAGCTTCCCCATGTAAACACACTCCAATACATGCCGCCTGCCAAGGACTCAAGCCCTGAGCCAAAAGAGCCCCAACAATTCCACTAAGAATATCCCCCATACCAGCGACTGCCATACCAACGCTACCAACATCAGCAACAACAAGTTGATCACGTGTAGCAATTAGCGTCCCTGCGCCTTTTAGTATGACCACGGCATGGTACTTTTGTGCAATAGATTGCACCGCCGAGAAACGATCAGCTTGAATATCAGTGATCGAGCAGTTTAATAATCGTGCGGCCTCACCGGGATGCGGCGTTAACACCCAAGTATGCTCTTTCGGATAATTGACCGATGACGGTACATGACTGGCCACTAAATTCAAAGCATCAGCATCAAGCACTAAGGGTAAACCGCTTTGCAGTACAGGCTGCAATAATTGCTCAGACCACGCAGAACGACCCAAGCCAGGACCTACAACAACTGCGCTGGCTTTTTCCAACAAAGCTCTAAGATCCTGCGCGCCAGCCACCTCATTGACCATAACCTCTGGCATTCGAGTCAATAGCGCTGAAACATTGTTTGGCCGAGTCGCCACACTGATAAGCCCTGCACCTGTTCGCGCAGCGGCATGGGCTGCCATAATAATCGCCCCACCAAAACCGTTATCTCCCCCAACTAAGAGTACATGTCCGCGATGCCCTTTGTGTGCATCGGCATCCAACTTAGGCAGCTGATACAATCCTAAACCGATACGCGACACTGACGAGACGCCATTCAAAACAGAAGCTGGGACGGATAAGCCATCAAAAAAAACCTGCCCCGAAAATGCTGGCCCGCGCCCTGTTAGCAAGCCTCTCTTTAAGCCAATAAAACTAATTGTAGCTGCGGCTTGCACAACCGCGTCACCACAAGCTCCCGTATCCCCACTAAGGCCGCTAGGCAAATCGATTGCGAATACGGGACATGGATTAGCGTTCATTTCACCAATTGCAGCAGCATAATCAGTACGCACATTGCCAGAAAACCCGGTTCCCAACAAAGCATCAACAAGCACGGTTTCGGTCGTAAATTCATCGGCCGATGATGCTTTCCAAGCACTAATTGGTACCGCACTTTTACAGGCAATCTCAAAGGCAAGCATAGCATCACCTTTCAACTCTTCCGGGGCGCACAAATACTTAACCTGAATATCCATACCGTGCTGTAAAGCCAACGCTGCAACGATATAGCCATCACCGCCGTTATTGCCGCCTCCACAATAGACGATCAATCGTCGCGATTCAGGCCATAAGCTCAACAGTTGATCAAATGCGGCTCGCCCTGCCCGCTCCATTAATACAATGCCGGGAATCTCCCCTGCTTGAATCGCGGTTTGATCCAGAGCTTTCGATTGCTCACAGGTATAGAGTTTTTCTGGTAATTTAGACCTTGGCATAATGTCGCTAAGTATTAGATATACAATAAGGGGATTAGCTTAAGCATCGGCATATGACCGATACGTCAATATACAGAATACAGACTGTTAACATTCCAACAGGCATAAACGATACAATTTAGGTTAGAACAAATGATGCGTAAAGCCAATATGAGCACATACTTTAATATCGCCCAGTCCCGCAAAAATTCAAGAATAACAGGTTAACCGAAATATCACTATGCCGAGCCCTTCCCCCTATCAAGTACTCGCCCAAAACATTGAAACGTGGGCGCAAGAGCTAGGCTTTCAGCAAGTTGGCATATGCGAAGCAGATGTATCTCAACAAACCGAACACCTACAAAAATGGTTAGACAATAACTTTCACGGAACAATGAACTGGAT
The DNA here is from genome assembly GCA_002746115.1 of Alteromonadaceae bacterium. Lineage (GTDB taxonomy): Bacteria > Pseudomonadota > Gammaproteobacteria > Pseudomonadales > Cellvibrionaceae. The sequence goes on along the minus strand of NVXL01000009.1, from coordinate 29,201 downwards.
GGCAGAAAACCAAGATTTACGCCAACAGCCGGATAAGCTTGTGCCCGAAACCACACATGTAATTAGTGTTCGCATGAACTACCTACCGGAGCAAACGCAGCCCATTCGCACCCTAAAATCGCCAGAAAAAGCTTATATCGCTCGTTATGCACTTGGACGGGACTATCACAAACTTATGCGCAAACGCTTAGCTAAGCTTGCCGATCAAATTCGCGTCTTCTGTGAACAGCACAAACTACATGCACCGCTACATCAACGCCCATTTGTCGATAGCGCACCAGTACTCGAACGACCGCTCGCTGAAAAAGCCGGATTAGGCTGGGTAGGCAAGCACACCCTGCTCATCAATCGAGATGCAGGTAGTTGGTTTTTCCTCGGGGAGATTTATACCAACCTGCCATTGGAAAATTTGGCCACACCAAGCAAAAATGAGTGCGGTGATTGTGACGCTTGTCTAAAAGTTTGCCCTACAGATGCATTTCCATCACCTTACGTTTTGGACGCTCGCCGCTGCATTGCCTATTTGACGATAGAGAATAAAGGCGCGATCCCTGAAGAATTCCGAGAGCCTATAGGCAATAGAGTTTTTGGCTGTGATGATTGCCAATCCATATGCCCGTGGAATAAGCAGGCACAGACAACAAACGAAGATGACTTTACTCCCAGACACAACATGGATAGTAGCGACCTACTCCAACTTTTTTTGTGGTCCGAACAGGAGTTTTTGGATAGAACCGCAGGCTCTGCTATACGCCGCATAGGATATCAAAACTGGCTGCGAAATTTGGCCATCGGACTAGGGAATGCCCCAAGCTCAAATGATATCGTCACAGCATTACAAGAAAAAAAACAAAGCGCAAACGCACTCGTTAGCGAACATATAGACTGGGCTTTAACCCAGCAAGCGAAGCTTAAACGTCACCGCAAACGCAAGATTAAGAATTTATCTAAAAACACTTCAATTCAGGCAGAGTAGCAGGGGCTTTCAAACTGAAATGCAAACCGAAGTGCATACTGAAAAGCAATTTAAAATTGCAATCACGTCAATGCCGGATCAGCAAGTTATGCTCAACATTGATTGAGCCATCAGACTCCAGTAAGCCGTAAGTCTTACCGTCGCCATTAATAACGACGACTTTAGGCCTCTGTTTAAAACAGCTCCTGACGAAGGCTAGACGCCAGCCGTAACGAGCCATCTGACGTAACGAGACGCGCTGATCAGAACTCAGTAGCTGGCAGAGGTTTAATGGCTCGTCCACGTCGCCACGGCGGCGATCGTGTGACGAAGGAACATTATACAGGGGTTTAGGCGCTAGCGGCATTACGAATACCCTAGTATTGATGAGTTAGTTTAAAGCGTGGTTCAGACTGAATGTTTCTCTTTCAGATGTCAAAAACTTTTTCGCTATATAAATAAACTCAAGAATAAGCCCCACTTATAACCCCGGTTTTACACCAAATTGATGACATTAACGCTTATCAAAAAGCGCTGGTTTATAGTGCCTTAACTCGTTAATCGAGTCGCGGATATCGTCTAAAGCTAAATGGTTGCCCTGCTTTTTAAAACCTTTTAAGCTTTCCGGCTGCCACCTTGCGACCAATTCTTTCAACGAACTAACATCGATATTACGATAATGAAAAAATGCCTCTAGCGATGGCATATAACGGGCGAGAAAGCGACGATCCTGACCTATGGAGTTACCACACATCGGCGACACCCCCTTAGGCAACCATTTTTGAAGAAACGCCAGAGTTTGCTTCTCCGCCTCACTTACGGATATACAGCTCTCGCGAACACGCTTAATCAGCCCGGAGCCCCCGTGCTGATTAGTATTCCATTCATCCATAGTGTTCAACACCTGATCTGGGTGATAAATGGCGAACGCTGGACCTTCCGCAAGGATATTCAACTGCTCGTCGGTAACCGCCGTGGCAATCTCAATAATCACATCTCGCTCAGGAATCAAGCCGGTCATCTCAAGATCAAGCCAAATGAGGTTCTTTTCGCTGATAGTCATCAATATTTCCAGTACAATACGTATTATTAAAAATTCTAGCATTTACCAGCGGAACTTCCCACGAGTTAACGAAGACTAGTGACGATTACGCCCCATCAACCTAAAAAAAGCCTACGTTGCATGAATCAGATCGCTTTAGGTACAACTAATCATGGCTAAACGCCGCCTCTCAAAAAATCAAACTCGTCGAATTCGCGAAAATTTGGATGCAAGCGTCAAACGCGCTAACACCAGCGAAACCACAATTACTGAAGATACGACACTAGGCCCTGAAACTCGCGGACGTGTCGTCGCTCACTTTGGCACTCAAGTTGAAATTGAATGCCACAAAACCCAGCTCAGAAGAAGATGCCATGTACGTGCCAACTTAGAGGCCGGCACAAAGGTTGTCACTGGGGACAACGTCGTCTGGCGTGACGGCCCGGACTTGGGGGTTGTGGTTTCTTTAGAGCCTCGAACCAGCGAGCTTAATCGCCCCGACCCATACGGCAAACTAAAGCCAGTTGCGGCAAATATTGATCAAATTATTGTAACAATTGCCCCGAAACCCCTCCCGCACTACAATTTGATCGACCGATACCTAGTCGCTGCAGAAATTCAAGAGATCCAGCCCATTATTGTGCTGAACAAGTGTGACTTAGTCGTCGATGAGAATATACCTAAACTCCAAGCACTTGAAAACATATACACCTCTTTAGGCTATACGTTTTTGCGCATTAGCGCCGCAAACAGTATCAATATGGACGCGCTAACCGACCATCTACAAAATAAGACTAGTGTGTTTGTTGGGCAATCAGGTGTAGGCAAGTCCTCTATCGTTCAAACCCTACTGCCCGAAGAGACCATCAAGGTCGGAAGCCTATCTGAGGCAGACGAGCAAGGGCGGCATACTACCACCAACTCGCAACTGTATCGTCTTGTAGACAACGGGTTCTGTATTGATTCACCCGGAATTCGAGAGTTTGGCCTCTGGTATTTAAATAAGCATGATGTACTGCGTGGATTCAAAGAGATCAGCAACGCTGCCGATCAATGCAAGTTCAGAGATTGCGCTCATGCCAGCGAGCCCGGCTGCGCCATCACTAAGGCGATTAAATCAGGTGAAATCCAGTCAGCTCGATTTAAAAGCTACCAACATATTCTATCTACCATTGATGACGTCGCCATTAGAGGCGCAAAAGGTTAAAGCATCGATTATGACAACTACTGATTCAACTGCCGGCTCCAAGCAAAGCTCCAACAACAGCACGCCTTTATTGATCGAACCTAAAGCAGCACTTGAGCACGTCGGCAACCCCGATGTGTGCATTGTGGATCTTTCGGCGGAAGCAAGCTTCCAAAGTGGTCATATTCCCGGCGCTATTCATGTATCGCCAAAAGAATTGATGCTAGGCCAACCGCCCGCCCCCGGAAAACTGCCACCCATTGAGCGATTAGAAGCCCTGTTCTCCAGGCTTGGACTCACGCCAAATACACATTTCATTGTGTGTGACGACGAAGGTGGCGGCTGGGCTGGACGGTTCATATGGACTCTGGATGTTATTTCGCACCGGCGCTATAGCTGTATTGATGGCGGCATGGTCGCCTGGAAAGCAGAGCAGCTTCCGCTTGAACAAGCTATCCAGGCACCAGAAGCGACAGAAGTTAAAATCGAGATCAATACCGATGTAATCGCAGAAATAAGTGATATCGAGAAAGGCATTGCAGACCAGTCCATCACCGTATGGGACGCGCGCAGCCTTGAGGAATACCAAGGAACCAAAGTGCTAGCGGCAAAAGGCGGCCACATTCCCGGCGCTATACACTGCGAATGGACTGACCTGATGGATAAAAACCAAGGCTTGCGCTTACGTAAAGACGCCAAAGCAATGCTGGCAGAACGCGGGATTGACGGCACAAAAACCACGATTACACACTGCCAATCGCACCACCGCTCGGGGTTCACTTACTTAGTGGGTAAATATCTTGGTTTTGACATGCGGGGCTATCATGGCTCGTGGTCCGAATGGGGGAACAACCCAAATACGCAAGTGGAGCGCTAGGTTTTGACGACTGATACCCAAAAGACTAAAAAGGACTTATTAACGAATTTGTTTATTGTTAGTCAATACATTTTACCGCAACATTTGTTATCCAGAGCGGTTGGTTACCTGGCTCGGAGCGAAGTAACGTGGCTTAAAAACCTACTGATTAAGCGATTTATTCGAGCATTTAAAGTCAACATGGAAGATGCGCTAATCTCTGATCCTGAACAGTTTAGTTGCTTTAACGAGTTTTTTTGCCGCCAATTAAAACCCGCCATTCGTCCAATTAGTGATGTTGTAGGCGGCATATCTAGCCCCGCTGATGGTGTATTTAGCCAGCTCGGAAAAATTGAAGGCGAGTGTATTTTTCAGGCGAAAGGTCACAGCTTTACCTGTACTGAGCTACTTGGAGGCCAACCCAGCACCGCAGCGCAATTTGAAGATGGTAGCTTCGCAACGATTTACCTCTCCCCGAAAGACTATCACCGCCTGCATATGCCGGTTAACGGCAAGCTCACCCAGATGACCCACGTTCCTGGTGCGCTCTTTTCTGTCAATGCACAAACGGCGGCTTCGGTTCCGCGGCTATTTGCTCGTAACGAACGCTTAGTGTGTATGTTTGACACCGAACACGGACCAATGGCAATGGTATTGGTCGGCGCTATGATAGTGGCATCGATAGAAACCGTCTGGGCGGGTCTCGTAGCCCCTCGTAGCAGCGCAGTCACAACGGTTGACTACCAAACACCAGCGGATATACGTTTGAAGCAAGGCGAGGAAATGGGGCGATTTATGCTGGGTTCAACCGTGGTTTTACTCTTCCCTAAGGGAGCAGCTAATTGGCTGGAAAGCATTCAGCCCGGACAAGACGTAAAAATGGGGGAGTTAGTTGCTGAAACTTGCTCGCATCCATGCGACTTTTAAGTAATAGCGTTTTGGTAAAGAAACCGGCGAAGGTGGAAAGTGCCAAGCAAGAACTAGCCTTTCGAGGCTTTTTTTGACCCAGATGGAAACAAGCGGACTTTATTTTTAAAGCGAGACAACAAACCATCAGCTCCAATAATACCGCCAATACCAGAGGTCTTACGATTCAAGTAAGCCTCTCTAATCACCTCAATATCAATATCATAAGCGCTAGGCTCAAGGTCTTGTACGATATCGAGCGTCTCTATTTCACCACGAGTATATTTACCCGAATCAATTTTGGCTTGATTACTTTTATCAATTTCCGCTAAATCTAAAAACTGTGGTGTAGACAACGTTTGTTTAACCGCATCCATCACTACCATAATTTTTGGCTTTAAACGACGTTCAAAATTTTGCTCCACGACTACGGCCACTTCACCATTCGACAAAGCAACCAAGGTTCCGGTAGGGTAAAGGCCAATCGCACGAATAAACTCAATAACAAGCTCATCCTGAAACTCAATGCCGCGCAGCTCGTAAAGCTTAGCAACAGCGCGAGACGGCGACAGCGGTTTATCGCTGCCACGCGGATTAATGGTTTCATCGTAAAAAGTTACGATTCCAGCGATTTTCCCTAAATAAGGAATTTTATCGCCCCTCAAATGTGAAGGGAAACCGCTACCGTTAACACGTTCGCAATGCGATTTTACAACGGAGGTTATACGGGGTTTAACTTCTGGCAATACACGAAGAATATCAACACCGTAGCCAATAAATTTTTCGTACTCTTTTTGCTCCGCAGGAGTTCGTTCGTCATTCTCCAGTAGAGACTTAGGTAATTTCGTTTTACCTATATCTTTCAATAACGTCGCCATGGCAAGGACGTCTAAATCCTCCTTGGGTAAACCTACATGACGCCCAAACAGCAAAGCCCAGATAGCGGATCGCACTGAATGGCTATAGGTGTACTCGTCTTTATCGCGAACACGCCCTAACCAAGTAAAAGCATCGGGACTACGAATAACACTATCCACCATTTGGCTAGCTGCACGACGAGTTTCGACAATAGGGACATTGCGATTATCAAACTCGACCTGCTTCATGATCAAACCAACAGCATCGTAAACCTGTTGATGCAATGCTTTCGCACGGCCGATTTCACTCTCTAGGGGGGCAGCTTCAGTATAGACATCCCTACGAATTGCTAAAGGCGCAACGTCAAATGTCTTGGAGCTTTTTTCGGTACGCTCCATACGACGTATTTTTTTAGCGGGTGTATGAAGCTTTCTCAGCTTTGACTGAACCGGCGCAACGCCTTTTACAACGTCGATATAGATATGTTGGCAATGTATTTTAAGCTCTTTGATCTCAGTTAGATCTCGAACATAAAAACCTTGCAGGGGAAATGGTGTTTGCGTCCACGGGCGATCCAAGCCAGATACAAACATGCCGACTGTGACTTCATTCACATCGATTTTGACTTGTTTAATACCCACGATATTAACCTCAAACCAGCGTCTATTTAAGATCTGCTTATGGGTGATCCACAAAGAGGGAAGCTAAGCGGCAATGAAACACCCAATCAAAGACAAGCTTAACTTATCTTTGCGCATTCAATAGATAATTGTAAACCATACAGGGTAGAGGGTATACGACGAAGGACTATGGTTTTCCAAATTTGACGACTACCCCTCGCTTAAAGGCATAGCCATATAACTTTTCGTTATAGCTCTTGGTGATACTGCTGCGATAGCTCATGTACGGCATCAAAAAATGCACCCGCGTGAGCCGGGTCAACTTCTGGCGTAACTCCGTGGCCGAGATTAAATACGTGCCCCGAGCCCGAGCCATAGCTTTTTAATATACGAGCAACCTCCTCCCTGATCCGCTCTGGTTTGGCATAAAGTACCGCTGGATCCATATTCCCTTGCAACGATACCTTACCACCAACACGGGTGCGTGCTTGACCAATGTCGGTAGTCCAGTCTAACCCTAGGCAATCAGCTCCGGTATCCGCCATCAGCTCTAGCCATTGCCCGCCGCCTTTGGTAAATAAGATAACTGGGACTTTACGGCCTTCATGCTCTTTGATTAAGCCCGCAACAATTTTTTTCATAGGGGCTAACGAGAACTGTTGATAGGCGTGATGAGAAAGAGCTCCGCCCCAACTATCAAAGATTTGTACGGCTTGCGCCCCGGCTAAAATCTGCGCGTTTAGGTATTGAATAATAGAATCTGCAAGTTTATCAAGCAGCATTGCTGCAGCCTCAGGCTCATTGTATATCAACGATTTGGTACGCCGAAAATCTTTACTCGACCCACCTTCTACCATGTAGGTCGCCAGAGTCCACGGGCTTCCAGAAAACCCAATTAGCGGAACGCTGCCATTTAACTCGCGTCGTATAGTCTTAACGGCATCTAACACATAAGGTAAATCGGCTTGAGGGTCAACAACAGAAAGCGCTTCAATCTCTTTAGGTGTAGACACTGTCTTACGAAATTTAGGCCCTTCACCGGTCTCAAAATACAAACCAAGACCCATAGCATCAGGTATCGTCAGGATATCTGAGAATAATATGGCCGCATCTAGGGGGTAACGAGCCAAGGGCTGCATTGTGACTTCACATGCCATATCAGGGTTAGTGCACAAACCCATAAAGTCACCCGCTCGTGCACGAGTAGCGCGGTATTCAGGCAAGTAACGCCCCGCTTGACGCATCATCCAAACGGGAGTGCGATCAACACTTTGGCGTAAAAGCGCTCTTAATAAACGGTCGTTTTTCAACTCTTGCATTGTCAGCCCCATTGGCAAATGTCGTTAGTGCGATTTTGGCAAACAGATCGAGAGAAGCCCTCCAAAAAGAAAGCACTCCCAGAAACATCGCCTCAATTTACACGTCTAGGTAATCTAGAATGCCTTTAGCGGCTTCTCGCCCTTCCCAAACAGCAGTGACGACCAAATCGGAGCCACGCACCATATCTCCCCCAGCAAATACTTTTGGGTTAGTCGTTTGGAACTTAAACTCTTGCTCCTCAGCAGCCTCTACACCGCCCCAACTATTCACTGTAATATCGTGATCTTGGAACCAAGGAGCCGGGCTCGGTTTAAAGCCAAACGCGATTAAACAGATATCCGCAGGAATAATCTCTTCGCTGCCTTCAATTACTTCTGGGCGTCGCCTGCCGTTCTCATCAGGTTCACCTAAACTCGTACTAATAACTTTGACGCCTTCCACTTTACCGTCACCCACAATTGCAACAGGTTGACGGTTAAATAAGAATTCGACTCCCTCCTCTTTGGCATTCACAACTTCGCGACGCGAACCGGGCATATTCTCTTCGTCTCGGCGGTATGCACAACTCACACTCTGAGCGTCTTGACGAATAGAAGTACGATTACAATCCATCGCGGTATCACCGCCACCAAGGACGACTACTCGCTTACCTTTAACACTGATAAAATCACTCGGATCTTTTTCAAAATTAAGATTACGATTCACGTTAGAGACCAAAAACGGCAATGCATCGTGAACACCAGGTAGATCTTCGCCTGGAAATCCACCTTTCATATAGGTATAAGTGCCCATACCCATGAACACCGCATCATAATCACTTAGCAACGTATCCATTTCGACGTCTTTACCCACTTCAGTATTGAGCTGAAACTCAATACCCATAGATTCAAAGATTTCTCTGCGGCGGACTACAACCGACTTTTCAAGCTTAAATTCTGGGATACCAAAAGTCAGCAAGCCACCAATCTCTGGGTAACGATCATAAACCGTCGCCTTGACACCATTACGTGCAAGCACATCTGCGCAGCCAAGTCCCGCAGGCCCAGCTCCAATTACCGCTACGCGTTTACCCGTAGGTATGACTTTAGACATATCCGGGCGCCAACCCATAGCAAAAGCCGTGTCGGTGATGTATTTTTCCGCATTGCCGATAGTAACTGCACCAAAACCATCTTCGAGTGTACAAGCACCTTCACAAAGCCGGTCTTGTGGACATACTCGCCCACACATTTCGGGTAACGAGTTAGTCTCGTGGCAAAGCTCTACGGCCTCTATAATCTTGCCTTCTGAGACGAGATTGAGCCAATTAGGAATGTAGTTGTGCACGGGGCACTTCCATTCACAATACGGGTTACCGCAATCCAGACAACGATGTGACTGACTCGCAACATCCTCCTGTGAAAACGGCTGGTAGATTTCCACAAACTCAGTTGTACGCTCATCCATAGCCTTTTTGGCCGGGTCTTTACGTGCAACATCGATGAATTGAAAATCATTTTTTAATCGGTCAGCCATAAATTCAGCTCCAAAACCTTAAGAACGTGTTCAATCACAGCATGGCGTATTATCGCCACACCACGTACCTGTCTACGTACCAACCTTAGTCAGTACTTTTATTTACATCGCTTAGCAGCGAATTGACATCTGCTGCTTTTGGTTTCACTAACCAGAACTTGGCCGCATAGCTATCAAAGCCGTCAAGTAAACGACGACCCCAAACGCTATCGGTCTCATTGACGAATGTTTCAATGATGTCGTTTAAATGATCTTTATGCTCAGCGGGAACACCGTCATCAAGACGTAACGTTTCGATCAGCTCTGGATTGCACCTCTCAGGAAATGCATCGTGCTCATCAAATACATATGCAAAACCACCTGTCATACCAGCACCAAAGTTAAGACCCGTTTCACCAAGTATTGTCACAACTCCGCCAGTCATGTACTCACAGCAATGATCTCCAGCGCCCTCTACGACTACATGAGCACCCGAGTTTCGCACAGCACAACGCTCACCAGCAGAACCCGAGGCGTATAGCTCACCGCCTGTAGCACCATAAAGACAAGTATTCCCAATGATAGCAGTGGTCTGCGTCTTGAAGGTCGAGCCTTTAGGTGGGTAGATAACAATTTTACCGCCGGCCATACCTTTACAAACATAATCGTTAGCATCGCCCTCTAGGTAGATATTCAGTCCGCCAGCGTTCCAAACGCCTAAACTTTGACCGGCAACACCGGTTAAGTTCAAGGTAATTGGCGCTTTATCCATACCGTGATTACCGTGACGTTTCGCAATTTCACCACTAATACGAGCACCTATTGAACGGTCGCAGTTAGTGACATCAAATGCAAACTCACCACCCGAACTTGCTTCGATAGCAGGCAAAACGGCTGCCACCATTTTCTCAGCTAGCAGCCCCTTATCAAACGGATGGTTCTTGGGAACTTTGCAATAACGAGGCTTAGTTTCAAGGAATTCATCGCTATATATCAGCGGCCCCAAATCAAGCTTCTTCTGCTTGTCACTATTCCCTTCGATAGCATCGAGTAACTCGACACGACCAATAAGCTCTTCAATGCTTCTAACACCAATATTTGCCATCCACTCGCGTGTTTCTTGAGCGACAAATTTGAAGAAGTTCATCGCCATATCGACAGTGCCGATATAGTGCTCATCACGAAGCTTTTCTTGCTGAGTCGCAACACCAGTTGCGCAGTTATTTAGATGACATATACGCAAATATTTACACCCTAACGCAACCATTGGTGCGGTACCAAAACCAAAACTTTCGGCGCCTAATATTGCAGCTTTAACGACATCAAGGCCAGTCTTCAAACCACCATCGGTTTGAATACGCACCTTGCCACGTAAACCATTTGCACGTAACGTTTGATGAGTCTCAGCCAAACCAAGCTCCCAAGGCGAACCAGCAAACCGAATAGAAGTTAGCGGGCTTGCAGCAGTACCACCATCGTAACCAGAGATTGTAATCAAATCTGCGTAGGCTTTGGCCACACCAGCGGCGATAGTACCAACGCCGGGCCGGGAAACTAATTTTACCGATATCAAAGCATCTGGATTCACTTGCTTCAAATCGAAAATAAGCTGAGCTAAATCTTCAATAGAATAAATATCGTGATGTGGTGGCGGAGAAATCAGAGTGACACCAGGCACAGAGTGACGGAGACGAGCAATCAGCTTATTAACTTTGCCACCGGGTAACTGCCCTCCTTCACCAGGCTTAGCACCCTGTGCGACTTTAATTTGGAGAACTTCAGCGTTGACCAAGTAATGCGGTGTAACGCCAAAACGACCCGAAGCAATTTGCTTAATCTTAGATACGCGATTAGTACCGAATCGAGAAGGATCTTCACCACCTTCACCACTGTTAGAGCGGCCGCCCAATCGATTCATCGCTTCAGCCAAAGCTTCGTGAGCTTCGGGGCTAAGTGCGCCTAGTGACATCCCTGCAGAATCAAAGCGACGAATGATAGCGTCGATTGGTTCAACTTCCTCTATTGGAATCGGTTCGGCACAGAGTTGCACTTTCAACAAATCACGCAACGTCGCTACCGGGCGATTGTTTACCAAACTCGAATAGTCACGCCAAGCAGAATAATTACCCGTTTGCACAGCTTCTTGCAGCTGCTTAACTACATCAGGGTTAAATGCATGATATTCCTGTCCGTGAACGTACTTGAGCAAGCCGCCAGGAGACAATTTGTAACGGCTCTTCCAGGCTGTCTTAGAGAGCGCTTTCTGGTCGGTTTCTAGATCAGTAAAATCAGCTCCCTTGATACGACTACTGGTTCCGGTAAAACACATTTCAACAACTTCTTCCGCCAAACCAACGGCTTCAAAGAGCTGCGAGCCGCGATAAGAAGCAACCGTAGAAATACCCATTTTTGAGAGTATTTTTAATAAACCTTTATCAATTCCCTTCTGATAGTTCAAATAGGCATCTTGGGTATCTATCAATAGCTCATCATCATTGGTCAGTTGCTCAATGATGTGATAACTCAAGTACGGGTAGACCGCTGTTGCGCCATACCCAAGTAATGTTGCGATTGCATGCGAATCCCGCGCAGAGGCGGTCTCTACAATAATATTGGCATCACAACGTAAACCCAGAGTGATCAAGCGATGATGCACAGCTCCCATTGCCAACAAGGCGTGGATAGGCAATGACTTCTCGTTAATTTGAACGTCACTAAGAATTATCAAACTGACGCTATCATCACGCACAGCACTGACAACTTCACCAAGCAACAATTCGAGCGCTTGCTTTAGGTCAAGATGGCCTAGTTCGTAGTTTAGGTCGAAAGTCTTAGCGATATAACCTTCCCGCTCCAGCCCTTGTAAGGCACGAAATTTAGCCGGAGATAACACTGGACTAGACAAGATCACGCGATCGGCATGCGCTTCTGTTTCATCAAAAACCGAAAGCTCCGGCCCAAGGCAGGTCTCCAAGGACATAACAATCGCTTCGCGCAAAGGATCAATCGGTGGATTGGTAACCTGAGCAAACTGTTGACGGAAATAGTCGTACAAAGAGCGCTGCTGTAGAGACAGCACCGCCATTGGGGTGTCATCGCCCATGGAGCCCACAGCCTCTAAGCCGGAGTCGATCAACGGACGAATGACTTGAGTTTTTTCTTCTAGACTGACTTGGTACAGTTTTTCTGCAGCTTCCATTTGGTCGCCACTTAAGCCACTAGGGGTATTATCTGCCCCGACCAAATCAGAAATCCTCAAGGATTTATCATTAAGCCAACGGCGATACGGCTTACTTTCTTTCAATTTGCGATCGACGGCTTCCGTATTGAGCAAGGTGCCTGTATGAGTATCAATCGACAAAATTTGGCCTGGCCCCAGGCGCCCCTTGGCGACAACGTTTTCTGGCTTGTAGTCGTAAACACCAATTTCCGAAGCAACAGTAATAATATCATCATCCGTAATCACCCAGCGAGATGGGCGTAAACCATTACGGTCGAGTGTGCATACCGCATAGCGGCCATCGGTCAACACTAAGCCCGCAGGCCCGTCCCAAGGCTCAATATGTTTAGAGTTATATTCATAAAAAGCACGTAGTTCATCATCCATACCCGGACTGTTTTGCCAAGCCGGTGGAATGAGCATTCGGGCAGCTCTATGCAAGTCCATACCACCGATCAACAGTAGCTCAAGCATGTTATCTAAGCTCGAAGAGTCAGAGCCGGTACGATTTACAAGCGGAACAATAGTTTCGAGATCCGGCAACAGCTCAGTTTTGAACTTATTAGTTCGCGCTGCGGCCCAATTCCGGTTACCGGTAATGGTATTGATTTCCCCGTTGTGCGCCAGCAATCTGAACGGTTGCGCTAGAGGCCACTTAGGTAAGGTGTTAGTTGAGAAGCGCTGGTGGAACACACAAATAGCGGTTTCAAGGCTTGAGTCTGCCAAATCAAGATAGAATTTTGGCAAGTCCACTGGCATCATAAGGCCTTTATAGGATAGGACTTTTGCGCTCAAACTCGCAATATAAAAAGCTTCGTCTGCAGCCAAACGTATTTCTGTACGACGACGAATCACAAACAGTTTAGCGTCGAACTCGGCCTCACCTAAATCTTCTGCGTTCACAAGGAGGTGATAAAAAGAAGGCCTTGATTCTAGGGCGATTGGCCCTAAGCATGCAGAGTCTGTCGGGACTTCACGCCATGCATAGTCTGTAAGCCCTTCACGCTCCAGCTCTTGCTCAAGCACATTCTTAGCGGCCGCTTCTTCATCGGCATCACGACTAAACATGAGAGCCCCGACAGCATAATTGTCGGCCAAGGTAATACCCGCCTGTTCTTGCGCGATTTTGCGCAGAAAGCTATCGGGTTTTTGAATGAGCAAACCACAACCGTCTCCAGTTTTACCATCCGCAGCAATACCGCCGCGATGGGTCATGCAGGTCAGCGCTTCAATACCTGTTTTCAGCAACTTATGACTGACCTTCCCTTTAATATGGGCAATTAGTCCAAAACCACAGTTGTCTTTAAACTCGTCTATATTGTAAAGACCGGTACTCATAGGCATTTTCGCTTAAAAAATTTGTCTTGCTTATCAATTTGTTGCCGTAGCCGAAGGCTTAAAACCTTCGATCACTTATCAACGACAACGCTGAAGTAACGAACACGCGCCGCGCACGCAAATGGGCGCAGAATGATACTAGGAGAAGCAAATTCTGGCAAGCATAACCAGCAACCTGCTCCAAATCTGGGTGTTTTTTTCTACAGATAACACGGAAAACAAGCTAATTATCGTCATTTAGCTCTGAAATAGTCAAGTAATGGCCTCAGAAACTTCCGTTAAAACCATGGTTAACCTTATCGAATTTTTCGAATTTCTTCTTGAATAACCTTTAACTTTCTCGGCCACGGGCCACCTTTGGACTGCTCTGGAGGCAAACGGCGAATTGCCTGTAAAGCAAGTTCTCGAGAGTTGTATACCCCTTCAACAACAACATACCAACGCTTCCCCTCACGCTCACCCCGGAACAAATATAATGCGCTACGATTGGGTTGTCGGGCAATGTATTCTCGAAGTAACTCCTGTTTACTGGCAGCTATCACTTGCAGGGTATATTTTCCAGAACCTTGCGCCAGCAAAAAAGACTCATCTTTAGTTGTCTTGACTTTAGCTGTCTTGACTTTAGCTGTCTTGACGATGGCGGATCGCTTACCTGCACCTTGAGCTAGACGTTCTGCTGACCTGCCTTTCCCTGAAGCGGCAGAAGCACTTACACTGCTGAGCGTATCTGCAACCGGTGAACCAAGAGTTTCCGCATCATCTTCAGACTCCTCACGGGCTCCTCCGGACAAGAGCGCAGCATCGATTGACGGTACAGATAATTGAGGTAGCGGACTACCCATACTTCGAATATCGAGAGAAACGAAAGCCCCCTCTGCTAAGGGGCTTTGCTCATCTAATAGCTCCTGCCCTAACCCAGTCAAGTTAATTGGTTTGCTGTCGAATCGACGGTCGGGAAGATTGATATAATCGCTTTCGACAGAATCATTCGTGGTACTGCTCTCGAAACTGATCGTTTTTTTGACATCATCACCATGTTTTTTAAGCGACTCACCCGAACCAGTATCAGCGAGTTCAATTTCATCAGGGGGCTTCGATAAAACATTAACATCTTGGGTATATAGGCTAATAACAGGGTCAGAATCAGCCTCTAGGTCTGATGAAGTGGTGGTATTTTGGTGTTTAAACCAAGCACCAAACAATAAAACTAACAACAGCAGTCCAATCAGCGACAAATGAAGAATAGGTAGTGGCGCAACAGGCTTACCCTTTTCCTCTACGCCCCCCGTAGACTTCTCTGACGACTTTACATTTGCCTCAGCAAACGCTAGCACTGATCCGACGAGACCTTCGGAGATCTCCCACGCAGCAAGCAACATATCGTCGTCCCGGGACAACAGATCGAAATTACTGGAACGTAAAAAACCGGGAACTTCAGCTTGCATTAAATGAGGAATATCAAAGTCGTATACCGCTACGTCAAGCACTTGAAGCTTATCCATGAGCACATCCAAACCTGGCTCTGCAAAGAAAGCGATATGTAAACCCACACCTCCTTCAGCCTGCCCTTGCAACAAGCTCAACAAAATACCTAGAGCTTGCTCGCTAATATGATGCGCATTATCGATTAACAGCGCTGCTAGACGCTGCTCCTGCTCCAATAGCTGACAAAAATTGCGTAGCGCTGCAATCTGCTCACCGGTAGAGCTTTGCTCAACATCTAAAACAAAACCCTGCACAAGCAATTTTATTAGCTCAGGCGCCTGTGTATCACCATGTAAACTCAAGAGATGCAATTGCGCAGTATTATTAAGCGCTTTTTCTAGTTGAAAGGCAGCCGTACTCTTGCCACTCTTTGGCTCACCTTGTACGAGGGAAATACCGTCACCAAAACAAGCTTGATGTGTCAGCTGTTGAGTTAGGTTTTTAAGGGCTGGGGTTTCATAATACCTAGGATTAACGGACACGGACGAATCTTTCGCACCGGCGAAGGATAGTTGCTCTGAGAGCTCCGCTCGAAAACTGGGACTACCCAATGCTATTTACCCAAAAGAGAAAAAATCAAGAATCAGCAAAGGATAGTGTTTGCGCTGCAATTTACGCTTAACAAGTTTGAGCAGTGGTGACAGGCATCTCAATCAAGAGAATGGTATTTTTCGAAGGTTTCTTCGAGTTTACTGCTATCAAAATCACTGGTCACAATCGCTTTGCCGCACGATGCTAACAATACCAATCTTAAAGTGCCATCTAAAACTTTTTTATCGACACTCATATACTTCATGAAAACTTCTGAATCCATCTCCGGTGGCGGCGCTATCGGAAGTCCAGACTTTACCAGTAATGCGTCTACACGCTCAACCATAGCAGCGTCAATCCAACCTAAACGCTCAGACAAATCGCAAGCCATCGCCATACCCGCACCAACAGCCTCCCCATGAAGCCAAGTACCGTAACCCAAAAAAGCTTCAATCGCATGCCCAAAGGTATGCCCGAGATTCAATATCGCACGAATACCACCTTCACGCTCATCTTCGGCGACAATATCTGCTTTCGTTTGACATGATTTCTCAATAGCGTAGATAAGCGCATCAATCTGACGGCTCCGTAGAGCTTCCACGTTTTCTTCGAGCCAACAAAAGAAAGGGTAATCCGCGATTAACCCATATTTAATAATTTCAGCAATGCCCGCTGAGACTTCACGATCTGGTAAAGACTGCAGTACACTGACATCAATCACCACGGAATTGGGCTGATGAAACGCCCCTATCATATTTTTCCCTAAGGGGTGATTAACTCCAGTCTTGCCACCAACAGACGAGTCTACTTGGGAAAGCACTGTCGTAGGCACCTGAATAAAGCTAACGCCACGCTGGTAACAAGCAGCTGCAAAGCCCACCATATCACCAACGACGCCGCCACCCAACGCAATTAAGGTCGTTTTACGGTTATGTTTTTTCTCAAGCAAGGCATCGAAAATCTTGTTGACCGTATCAAGGTGTTTAAATTGTTCACCATCCGGCAATACTACTTTATCAAGCTTTGATGCAAACGACAGCGTCGACATCAATGCATCACCATACAGCTTATCAACGGTGGTATTGGTTACTACTAATACCTGACTAGCATCCACATACGGCCGAAACAGTTCAGGTTTTGTAAGTATGTCTTCAGCAATAAAAATAGGGTAACTACGCTCACCTAAATCTACTTTTAATTCAGCCATCGGGGTTCGCTCAATAAGGTATGTTGTCGATGACTAAAACCTAGTTTACCTAGCTTTAGTCAACTTATGATTGGTCAGCGAAATCGGATATTTTTTGTACGACGGATTTAATAGTGCAACCGTCTGTGCTAACAACGTGATCCGCAATCTCGCGATATAACGGATCGCGAAATTCGAATAGCTCAATTATTTTTGCTTTAGGGTCGTCTACTTGTAATAAGGGACGTTTTTTATCTCGATATGTTCGTTCAACCAACTGCTCTACGCTCGCACGTAAATAAACCACTATACCACCAGACATCGAGCGTAGCTTTTCACGATTCTTATCCAACAATATAATGCCTCCCCCCGTCGCGATAATGATATCGGACTGAGTCACGACATCCGCAAGCACGTTCGCTTCACGTACTCGAAAGCCGTCTTCGCCTTCAACATCAAATATCCACGGAATATCTGCGCCAGTGCGCTCTTCGATCACATTATCAGTATCGACAAATTCGTAATCTTGCTTAGCTGCAAGCTGACGACCAATCGTCGATTTACCAGCCCCCATGGGACCTACTAAC
Organism: Alteromonadaceae bacterium; assembly: GCA_002746115.1. Classification (GTDB taxonomy): domain Bacteria; phylum Pseudomonadota; class Gammaproteobacteria; order Pseudomonadales; family Cellvibrionaceae. The sequence continues at coordinate 11,617 of NVXL01000009.1, read as the reverse complement.
ACTATTTTATTTATCACAATTTATATCTACAATGTTAACTCTGCACCCGCTAAGGTCATGTTTAATCAATGAGGTCACTGGCCATAATTTTAGGTGTTATGAATATTAGTAACTCGCGCTTCGTTTCACTATGAGTAGTCTTCCTAAATAGACGCCCAATAAACGGTATATCGCCTAGCAGAGGCACTTTGGTCACACCATCAACAGAGTCAGTTGAATAAATACCACCCAACACGATAGTTTCGCCATCCGACACTAAAACTTGTGTTTTTAACTGAGTAATGTCAATAATTGGAATGCCACTCGCGGCATCTATCGAGCTTATGGCGTCTTGAGAGATATGAAGATCCATAATAATACGGTTATCCGGCGTAATTTGCGGGGTAACATCCAACTTCAATACCGCCTCTTTAAACGAAGTTGTTGTGCCGCCACTCGCCGACTCTTCTTGAAAAGGCACTTCAGTACCTGACTCAATGCTGGCTTTCTTTTTATCCTGCGTAATGACTTTAGGCTGGGAGACGATTTCTGCAAACCCTGTGTCTTGCAGCGCACTTAATTCCATGCCTAACAAGAAGTTAGATCCAATAATATTCCAAGTAAATGCCCCTGCCGGGTCAAAAACACCTAAATCCACCAAACTAGAATTAACAAGATCCCGTTCACCTACGGAAACACCTGTACCGTCATTCCGAAACAAGCTGGCCACGCCACCATTATTAGCTACCAAACCGTCCATTCGACCAGTAAATTCGAATATATTTCCACGACCGTTATTGCTAGTCTCTACGGCATCACCGGAAATTCGAACCCCCAATTCCTTTCTAAAATCAGTATTGGCGCGCACGATGCGAGCCTCAATCATTACCTGCCGTACAGGCACATCGATCTGATCAACTAGGCGCTTAAACCCGTTAATTTTCTCTTCGGTGTCGGTCAAAATAATTGAGTTCGTACGCTCGTCAACAATAGCCGTCCCGCGCTCAGATAAAATACTACCGGTGGTAGTACTGCCATTACCTGACTCCGCCCCACCGCCTCCGCCACCACCGCTGGATTCCGCGAATAGGCTAAACAGCTCACGAGCATTAGCATAACGTATACGGATATACTCTGTACGCAATGGCGCCAATTCCTGTAATTGCTTTGCAGTCTCAATCTGTTGGCGCTCTCGCTCGGCAATCTCCACGGCAGGGGCAACCATTAGCACATTACCTTCGAGCCGCTTATCTAAGCCTTTGGCTTTCAGGATAATATCAAGCGCCTGATCCCACGGAACATTCTCCAGTCGTAAGGTAATACTGCCTGTTACAGTATCACTTGCGACCAAATTCATATCGGTGAAATCCGCAAGCAGCTGCAAAGCACTACGCACAGCAATGTCTTGGAAGTTAAACGAGAAACGATCGCCTACATATGCGAACTTTTTCTTCTTTTCAACAAGTTCTTGTTCAGATAAAGGCTTAACACTGAGCACATATTCATTATCTGTTTGATAAGCAAGGTAATCATAATCTCCACTAGCGGACACAGTTACTACCGAATTACCACCTTCAGCGACAGAGGCCAACAACGAAACTGGCGTAGCAAAATCAACGACATCTAATTTTCTACGTAATTCAACAGGCAGCTCAGTATCAAGGAATGTGATTTTTATTCCACCTGAAACCTCTTCAACATCAACATTAACCGCTGAATTTGTTAAAGATATAATGACCTTACCTTCACCAACATCTCCACGACGAAAATCAACATCACTGATACGGCTAGCTGATTGAAGCTCTGAGCTGACAACACCATTTTCATCAACTGCACTTACGACGCCTCTTGCCTCGGCGCCAATTTCCACGACAAATTCACTACCATTAACAACTGAACGGTAGGCCACTAAGCGATCAAGGTTTAGAATCAAGCGAGTACGGCCACCACCTGCGACGACCACAGCACTGCTCACATCACCTACCCCCATAGCATACTTCATTTGTGCTAAGCCGTTAGTGACGCCATCAAAATCCAACACGATGCGTGCTGGTTGCTCAATGGTATACCCTTTCGGCACAGTTGGTGTGCCGTCGAAAACTAAGCGTATTTCTGCGCGATTCCCAGGCAACTCAAGAAAGGAAATATCCTCCAATGTTACAGCATTTACCCATTCGGCAGAGATGCTAAACAGCGCGAGAGTTAGTGATATGATAAGTTTGAACCTAAACATGCTTATAATTCCTGCTCTGATAATGCCAGTACACGTGGCCTTTCGATCCAGCCATCAAGACCATTGGAAACGATTTCAACGATGTCAATTTTTTGCTCTGTAGCCTCAACTATCTTGCCATGATTTTTACCAAGGTAATTGCCATCGGTCACCCAATGTACGCGCCCGGTTTCATCGGAAATAAGTGCCCATAATTTGCCCGCTTTCTCAATGCTCCCCGACATTTTTAAACCACTTAAATCAAAATCCTCAAGAAACTCCTTCACACGGATATTATCCGGTTTTACTTCAGAGCTCCCCTGCGTAAAAATCCGCTGGGTGACGTCAACTGGGCGCTCGAATGGGCTTCGCATTGCAGTCGCCTTGTACACGTAAGCCTCGTATGGCCTGGGAGCTTCAAGAGGCTTGATACTGCCAGCTGGCCTCATTTTAGTTTTGGTAATGTAGGTACGTAAGTCGTCATGACTCCCCGCGCTGTCGCAGGCGTAAAGTAGCAAACTCGCAACCACTAAGAGGACGCGCCTAAGATGCAGGCTCAAGCCAAACTCAGCCGTATGGGTATTTATCATGCCATTACTCCTGCGGCTTGTAGCGGTAAGTTTTTGCGATAATTTCCATCGTTAGCAACCCTGTTTGGCTTTTACTCTTCAAAATGGAAAAATCATGCAATGTTACGATACGCGGCATACCCGCAACACCACTAACAAAGGCGCCGAATTCATGATAACCACCCGTTACATTTATTTTAATAGGCAGCTCAATATGGAACTCAGTTGAGACCTCATCCTGCAAAATAATGCCCTTATCATGCAGCCCAGCTTCAATACGTTTATCGGTAATATCTTCTAACAACCCAGGCACCTCCGTGTCACTAGGCAAACGATTGATTAACGCAATTAACGAACCAGACATTTCTTCCATTTGAGCGCGATAGCGATCAAGGTTCGCAGCTTGGAAAGCCTTAGACTCAAACGAGGCCTTTAAGGTACGCTCTTTGGTCTCCGCTGAAAGCAAACTGCTGTTCAGATCTTTCACAAAAAGAAAATGACAACCAATCAAGATCAAAATAAAAGCCAATACGCAAACAAATATTTTCGCGGGCGCAGGCCAAACACCGATTCGCTCCCAATCGATGTCGTTGAAATCGAACTCCTGTAGCTGTTCGATATACTCATTAATATCAGCCACGTCGCTTCCCCTTTTGTTTTTTCTTACGTTTCTTCTTGCTCTGTTTCTCTCTCTCCTTCGCTTCCTCTTCGCTCTCAGGAAGCACGGCTTTAAGCTGCATAGCAAATACGCTTGTCTGATCCCCAAGGTTGCGAGCAACCTCTACCGATTTTAGATTCGGTTCGGAAAACCACTCTGATTCATCTAACTTCCTCATGAAAGCTGCTACGCGGTTGTTAGACTCACTAACACCCTCAACAAATAACATATCCCCCACGCGCTTAAACGAGGTCACGTATATTCCATCCGGGACAGCATTAGCGAACTCATCGAAATAATGGACGATAATTGCACGCTTACCCTCCAAATCCTGGATCACCTTCATTCGATCCAACAACTGCTTGCGCTCTTTTTTGAGATTCTTGATTTCCGTAACTTGTTTTTCAAGAACGGATATTTCACTTTGTATAATATTGTTGCGGGAACTTTGCGAACGTAAAGATGCTTCTACCGATTGAATCCACACATATGACGCCAATACGCCCAAGATACAAACGATAGCCAGCTGAATTAGAAATTCTTTTTTCTTCTCTCGGCGATGCTCTTCGCGCCAAGGCAGTAAATTAATTTGAGCCATATCAGTCAAAGCTCCTCAACGCGAGGCCTGTCGCAATCATTAAGGCGGGCGCATCGTTTATCAACGCTGCGGAATTCACTTTTGAAGAAATGGACATATTAACAAACGGATTAGCGACCGAAGCTGAAGTGCCAAGTTTTTCTTCAATAACGCCCGCCAAGCCCTCTAAAGACGCAACACCACCAGCCAAAACTATATGATCAACATCATTGTATTGACTCGATGAAAAGAAAAACTGTAAGGATCTAGTCACCTGCTGAACCACCGCATCTTTGAATGGCTCTAACACTTCAGGCTCATAATCATCAGGCAAACCGCCTTGTTTTTTAGCTAACCCGGCCTCTTCCGTCGAAAGACCATAACGACGTTGAATTTCTTCAGTGAGCTGTTTACCACCAAACAATTGCTCGCGTGTGTAAATTGTTTTGCCATCGATTAGAACGCTTAACGTGGTCATCGTAGCGCCTATATCAACAATAGCAACTATTTGCTCTTGCTGATCTTCCAACTGGTCTTGAATAAGCGTAAATGCGCGTTCCATAGTATAAGCCTCGACATCAACCACACGCGGTACCATATCAGCAAGTTCTAGTACGCTTGCACGCATATCAACATTTTCACGTCGACAAGCAGCCAATAAAACTTCGACTTGATCCGGGTTTTTCGCGGACACGCCTTTGATGTCGAAATCGAGCGCCACCTCTTCAAGCGGGTACGGTATATATTGATCCGCCTCAAGAGAGATCTGAGTTTCCATAGCCTCTTCAGAGAGATCGCCAGGCATTTCAATGATTTTTGTAATCACCGCTGAGCCCGCCACCGCCACCGCGGCATCTCTCACCTTAGTGCGCGTTTGTTGGACAACGGCCTTTACCACTTGGGCAACGGCCTCAACGTCATTGATGTTTTTTTCAACAACCGCATTGGCGGGAAGTGCTTTAACACCGTAGTTTTCAACTCGATACCCGTCACCCTGCCGACTAATCTCTAACAATTTGACGGTAGTAGAACTGACATCCAACCCGAGCACGGGCCTTTGCTTTTTTTTGAATATATCTAGAACGCTCATTTTTCTATCTATTTCCGTCACTTAGCTTATCTTTATGTTATAGCACTTTAAGTGTAACCTGCAAGCCTACTAAAGCATATGTAAAGTATGAAAAAGATCTTATAATGGGAAAAAACCTTTAACCACGTACTTTCACCCCTAATGACTGTTACAGAATGAAACTTAAAAAATCACTCTTATCTATTTTTGCCTGGCTAATACTCTTCACTTGCGGGTCGTCCTTAATGGTTTTAGCTGGAGTTTACCTCTACCTAAGCCCACAACTCGACTCCGTAGAATCCATAAAAACCATAAAACTACACGTCCCCCTTAGAGTTTATACAGATGACGGTAAATTAATTGGCGAATTTGGAGAAAAGCGAAGTAAGCCCATTAAATTTGAAGATATTCCGCAAGATTTCCTAGATGCCCTGCTCGCAGCGGAAGACGCAGACTTCTATTCTCATCATGGCGTATCAATCAAGGGACTGATGCGTGCCGTATCGCATTTGTTAATGACAGGCGAGAAAGGCCCTGGAGGGAGCACCCTCACCATGCAGTTAACCCGGAACGTTTTCTTGACCTTACAGCAAACATTTACTCGTAAGTTCAAAGAAATACTCATGGCGCTGGAGATAGAAAGAACCCTAAGTAAAGAACAGATTCTTGAGCTCTACGTTAACCTAATGTTTTTAGGGAAACGTGCTTACGGCATTGAAGCGGCCGCTGAAGTTTATTATGGCAAATCAGTTGTCGAATTGAACCTAGCTCAGCATGCGATGATTGTTGGAATTTTCAAAGGCCCCTCGGTATTAAATCCAATAGCCAACCCTAAAAGAGCACTTGAACGACGAAATTACATTTTAGGGCGCATGTTGAGCTTAAAGATGATCAATCAGGAGCGCTACACAGCCATGGCAAGCCTACCAATAACCGCAAAATACCACGGACAAAACCTAGAACTCCATGCACCCTACATTGCCGAACTTGCTCGTAAAGAGGCGCTAAAACGCTATGGGAAAAGGGCTTACTCCGACGGATACAGCGTATTCACTAGCGTTAAGAGCCACATGCAAGAAAGCGCTCAACAAGCAGTTATCGAGGGACTACTCTCTTATACACAAAGACACGGCTACCGAGGCCCAGAGCAACGACTAGCATTCAATACCGGGCAAAAAAGTACCGAACAAGCAAATCAAAACCCAAATACGCCCGAAGACACAACCCCGCCTAGGCTATCAGAGCAGGATCGCAAGCAGTGGCTAAAGCGCTTAAAAAACATTCCCACCTATGCTGAACTCAAGCCCGCAGCAGTTACGCAAGTAGGTGACCAACAAGTAACCGTACTTATAGCTAGCGGCGAAGAAATCGTGATTCCATGGGGGAGCGGACTCTCGGAAGCAAGGGCTTATATTAGCGAAGATAAGCGCGGCCCAAGCCCGAAGACAGCTTCAGAAGTTCTGACCGCGGGCGATGTGATCCGCATACGGAACACAAAAGAGAAAAGCTGGACTCTCAGTCAGCTGCCTCAGGCCCAAGCGGCTCTTGTAGCTCTTTCTGTCAACGATGGCGCCATTTTATCCCTAGTCGGAGGCTTTGATTACCGTCACAGCAAATTTAATCGCGTGACGCAATCCGAGCGACAGCCAGGTTCAAACTTCAAACCCTTCATCTACACCTCTGCACTTGAAAGTGGCCTAACACCAGCAACAATCTTTAACGATGCGCCAATCGTATTTGATGATGCCCAACTCGAAAGCACTTGGAGACCGGAAAATTACTCAGGCAAGTTTCAAGGCCCTACTCGACTGAGAAAAGCACTGTACCAATCACGAAACCTAGTATCTATTCGACTATTGAGGCGCATCGGGATTAAGAATGCGATTAAGACACTCGAAAAATTCGGTTTTGACCCGGCTACACTACCAAAAGACCTCTCCCTCTCGCTGGGGACACACGCTGTAACACCCCTTCAGGTTGCCACAGGCTACGCCGTTTTTGCCAACGGCGGCTACAAAATCAACCCTTACCTAATAACGCGTATTGAGAATTTCCGGGGAGACATTATTTATCGAGCCAAACCCAACACCGTTTGCGCTGACTGCAATAACAAACTCGCCGCTTATGACGAGCACTACGAAATAACGCTTGCCGCACAACGTGATCAAACTCCGGATTTAAACAATACAGACCCTTATGACGCATACATTATAACTGGAGATCCGTTCAAATTAGCTTTCGAGCTAAAAGATAAACTTGGCATATTAAGCCCCGGGGACTTTCCGCGAGCAGCAAAAATATTAGATGACCAAGTAGCGTACCTGATGGACTCAATACTCAAAGACGTTATTATTCGCGGCACGGGGAGACGAGCAAGAGCGTTAAACCGCAACGACCTAGCAGGTAAAACAGGTACAACTAACGGACCTGTAGATGCTTGGTTTTCCGGCTACAACCAAGATATTGCCGCATCCGCCTGGGTAGGCTTTGACCAAAACTATCTTCTGGGTAAAAGAGAAGCTGGAGGCACTGCTGCCTTACCTATCTGGATAGATTTTATGAGAACAGCACTACGCAGCAGTGAAGACAAACAGCGCACTCAACCAACGGGATTAGTCACCGTTAGAATTAACCCCGAAACGGGAAAACGTGCACCGATAGGTGACCCTAACGCTATTTTTGAATTATTTCGTGCAGAAAATCTACCGGAGCAAGAGCTACAGCACAACGCTAGCCCCTGGCAAACCGAAGGAAACGCGGAAGACGACCTGTTCTAGCTCCAGCACGAGCTAGAACAGAATATTCAGGCATAAAAAAACCGAGCTAAGCCCGGTTTTTTCAACCTTACCAATACCAGCAAATTACGTGCTAGCGCGGCGAGTGAAACGCTTGTTGAAGCGATCAATACGACCGCCAGTGTCAACAGTTTTTTGCTTACCAGTATAAAAAGGATGGCAGTTTGAACACACATCAAGATGTATGTCCTTCCCTAGAGTCGATTTAGTCTCGACGCTATTGCCGCAACTACAGGTCGCTGTGATTTTTTCGTATTTTGGTTGGATATCCGCTTGCATAATTTGCCTCAAATTCTATCAGTATCGCCACCCGATCTTGCGTCGAGCACCATACATCGTTAATGTTACCGGCTGTAAAAACAGTGCGCGAATATTAGACATAAACGCCCCTATAAGCAAGGTTAGACTTGCTTTTTACGCATATTAGCCCTCAATCGACAATTTCACTCATGCCATTAACACCCATGTTTTTACAAATAGCATTGCCGGTTCCCATGCGCACCACATTTGACTATCGCCCGCCAGACGGATCTCCGCCAGAAAAGACACCGATACCCGGCTTACGCGTCAAAGTAAACTTTAACCGGCGCGAGCTTGTCGGCATTATCCTAAGCGTTAGTGAACGTAGCGCCTACGACAGCACAAAAGTGAAATTCTGCGAAGAGATTATCGATACGCACCCCTGTATGAGCCCTGCCTTACTCGACTTTTGCCAATGGGCCGCCAGCTATTACCACCACCCCGTCGGCGAGGTTATTTTCTCAGCCCTCCCGAAGGCATTACGCGAAGGAAAAAGCATCGATGTCCGCGTAGAAAAAATACGCCACACATCAGAAGGCAAGGGCTTGCCGGAAAACGCACTGAAGCGAGCCAAAAAACAAAACCAGCTACACCGAGCCTTACTCAAAGCCGACAAACAGACCCTAGATATAGACGAATGCCTAGCCCTTGAGATCAGTAAAAGCACTATCCGCGCATTAAAAGAAAAAGGTCTAATCGAATCTTTTACTGAAACCGTTGCAGAGCCCCACACCCAAGCCCTCCACATAAACAGTATCAACCCTGGCGACACAACGCCGGAACTCACACTACTAAAAGAAACGCCACAGCAGTTGAACCCGGAACAAAGCACTGCCTTAAAAAGCCTTCGGTATCATCAGTTTCAATGCTACTTACTCGAAGGTATTACCGGCAGCGGCAAAACCGAAGTCTATTTACATGCAATCGCGCGAACACTACAGTCTAATCGCCAAGCATTAATACTGATCCCAGAAATAGGTCTCAGCCCTCAAACTCTCTCACGTTTTGAGCGGCGCTTTAACGTGCCGATTGCAGTACTCCACTCCGCAATTAGCGACGGCGAACGCAGCAAACACTGGCAAAGTGCCCGATCAGGCAAGGCGCGTATCATCATCGGCACTCGGCTTGCCTCCCTTGCAGACATTAAAGAGCTCGGAATTATCGTCATTGATGAAGAGCATGACCTGTCTTATAAACAACAAGACGGCTTTCGATACTCCGCTCGAGATATATCCATTTACCGAGCCCGCCAGTGCAATATCCCTATTATTTTAGGTAGCGCTACCCCCTCACTTGAAAGCTTACATAATGCGCTAACGGGCAAATATACACACTTACAACTGACCCACCGTGCAGCCAACGCCACGCCGCCAATAATCGAACTACAAGACTTGCGCCAACAAACCTTATACGGCGGTCTATCAACACAAGCGATGCAAGCGCTTCGCACAACGATAGACGCTGGTGACCAGGCATTAATTTTTGTTAATCGGCGCGGTTACGCACCGACCCTACTCTGCCAACACTGCGGGTGGAGCGCCAAGTGTAACGCCTGTGATGCTAGCATGACCCTGCATAGCCAACCCACTCGCTTACATTGCCACCATTGCGATCGACGACGTAGCGCCCCGAAAACCTGCCCATCTTGCCAACACCCTCAATTGCATATCGCAGGCCCAGGCACAGAGCAAACAGAAGAGCTGCTCAGCCACGCATTTACAGATGTACCGGTAATTCGAATTGATCGTGATACCACACAACGTAAAAACAGCATGCAAGAGAAACTTACACAGATTGATCAACTAGACGCTTGCTTACTTGTTGGCACCCAAATGCTGGCCAAAGGGCACCATTTGAAAAAACTAACGCTGGTCGTTGTCGTCGATGCAGATCAAGGCATACTTAGCCCGGATTTTCGGGGGCCTGAACGGATGGGGCAGCTCATCACTCAAGTGGCTGGTAGAGCAGGCAGAGAACAGCGCCAAGGGAGAGTCATTTTACAAAGTTATCGCCCAGATCACCCAATATTACAAACCTTACTTAAACAAGGTTATCTCGCGTTTGCAAAACAGTTACTTACGCTTCGCAGCCAAGCACAACTCCCCCCTTTTTGGTTCACATGCCTTTTCAGAGCAGAAAGTAAACGCGCGGGAAATAGCATCGAGTTCTTGCAACTGGCCGCAAAAATATGCCAAAAACACCTGCCAATCTCACCCCAAGCTCACTATCTCGGACCATTGCCTAGCACTATTGAAAGGGTGAATAACCGATACCGATATATACTGCAAATTAAATGCGCATCGCGTGCACAGCTGCACGAAGCCCTGAGACTCGCATTAGTAGAGCTGGAACAGAATGCGCTTACAAGGAGAACCCGCTGGGCACTAGATGTGGATTATTTGGAGCATTGATTAGAAAAGGAAATAAAGAAATTCAACTTGATATGTTTTTGAACAATAGCCAGCAGTGGGATCAGAACTTGAAATATCATCTTCAGAAATGCCTGAGCCATTATCATGTACAATTAACTCAATCGGCAAGGCCACGCGCTCATTTGCGCCAGGCACAGATAAGTGAACGCCAGGCCTAAAACCTGTCTCTAATTTAATGCTTGGATTTTCTTTATTTTGAGTAACCTCTGCCGCATTTTTCACTAAGTTCAAAAAAACTTGCACAAGCTGATCGTGGTTACCCTTTACAAGCGGAAGTGACGGGTCGTATTTTTCAGAAATCACAATGTCTTTTGCAAAGCCATTAGAAGCTATTTTTTTAACCCGCTCTAAAACTGCATGTATGTTAACTGGCTCTTGTTCCAATGGGCGATCATCTGAAAAGACCTCCATTCTATCAACCAATTGAACGATCCGATCTGTCTCATCTTTTATAAGCTGCGTTAAAGAACGATCTTCGTCACTGGCAGACATCTCTAATAATTGTGCCGCGCCTCTTATTCCAGAAAGCGGGTTTTTAATTTCATGCGCCAGCATGGCAGCAAGTCCTGTAACCGTACGAGCTGCCCCTCTATGAGTTAATTGTCTGTCGATTTTCTCTGCAACACCACGCGGCAAAAACTGAAGCACAACAGCGCCCTCAATAGCGCTAGAAGTAGACGCATACACATCAACCAATTTATCTTTGCCTAACCTAGGAGAAGATACATCGACTTTATATTCATTAAAGCTTGAATTCGTGTTCCGCACTTGTTCGACCAACGCCAAAACTGGACTGCCAAATGGCATGAAATAATCAATAGAACGCTTACAAATAATCGACAAAGAAGATTGTAAAAAATTCTCAGTTGATTGGTTGGCGTAAACAATTTGATTTCCGTTGCCAACCATAATTACTGGATGAGGCAAAGCATCAAGTACATCAGGCGCAACTGTCGAATGATCATTTTTCAATTTCTTAGCTTCCATTAAAAAAATACTGACTAATAAATTTATGTTTAAAAAATT
>NVXL01000135.1 GCA_002746115.1 Alteromonadaceae bacterium | reverse complement strand
TAGATTACATTATTGCTTTTTTTGCCTGCCTTTATGCCGGGGTCATTGCTGTTCCTGCATTTCCACCCAGTGCACGACGTCGTGACTGGGGGCGTATTGATGCCATTTTTAAAAATGCAGACCCAGCGTTAGTTTTAACTGTCGAGGCTTTGCAAGAAAACATTATTCATTGGCAGGTTGAGCAAAACATGGCGCCTCATGTTGCCGTTGTTGCTAGTGATCAATTGGGTGGAAATGATGCGGGTTTGTGGCAGCGCCCGATAAGCCGTGCAGATACGGTGGCTTTTTTGCAGTACAGCTCTGGTTCCACAGGTACACCCAAGGGGGTGATGGTCACACATGAGAATGTTCGTCATAACTTAGGCGTGATCTCCGACGGTTTTTCTTTAACACCACAAGATAGAGGCGCAAGCTGGTTACCTATTTATCACGATATGGGATTAATAGGCTCAATTCTAGAGCCTTTTAATAAGGGCTTAAGCATCTATCTTATGTCTCCCTTGGATGTTTTGCAAAAACCGCTGCGTTGGTTGAAAGCTATCAGTGATTTTAAAGTGACTGCCTCTGGCGGGCCAAACTTTATTTACGAGCATTGTATTAATCGTATTAAAGAAGACGAAAAAGTAGGTTTAGATTTAAGTTCATGGGAGCTTGCGTTTAACGGCGCTGAGCCAATTAGCCGAGATACATTGGAACGCTTCTCCCGCGCTTTTGAGTCGTGTGGTTTTAACCCCAGTGCACATACCCCTTGTTACGGCATGGCTGAAACGACGTTAATGGTGAGTAGCTGCACGAGAAATAAGCATTTTAGTTATATTACGCAGAATGAGAAGCGCAACAAGACGAGTGTTGTGTGCTCTGGCGATGTCCACCCTGACTTTCGTGTAAAAATAGTTAACCCAGATACGCAAATAGAATGTGCTGACGGGCAGACCGGAGAAATCTGGCTACAGGGGGATAGTGTCGCCAAAGGCTATTGGCAGCAAGAGGCGCTTACCCAGCAAACTTTCCATGCGAAAGTCATTGGTGATGTTACGGATTATCTTCGTACGGGTGATCTGGGCTTCAAGCAGGGCTTGTCTCTTTATGTCACCGGGCGGATTAAAGAGTTAATTATTATTCGTGGACAAAACCATTATCCTCAGGATATTGAAGCCTCGGTTGCTAATAGCTGTAAAGAATTATCGGGTTGTTTTGGCGCCACTTTTTCGGTTGACATTGGCGGGGCTGAGCGGCTTATCGTGGTGCATGAAATTAGTCGTCACCATATGCGAAATTTTAATGGTGAAACAATTCTTGCCGATGTTCGCCGCGCGGTAGCGGAGCATCATCAGCTGCAATTGCATAGTTTGGTGTTGATTAAGCCGGCATCCTTATTGCGTACCACTAGCGGTAAAATTCGCAGAGTGGCCATGGCCGATGCTTTTTTAAGTCATGAACTTAACACTGTATTTCAGTGGTCTTTGGACGCTAGGCATGAAACTAATCATGAAAAAATGAATACACAAGAGCGCGATGTTCCGCAGAAAGAAGGTGAGGCCATCACAGCGGTGTGTGACAGCGAAAAAGTACAGACCTTTAATATATGGATACAAGACTGGATCGCTAAACGCCTGCAAATGTCACCTAATGAGGTGGCGATCACCGAAGGCTTTGTCAGCTTTGGCTTGGATTCTGTTGACGCTGTTGAACTCACTCATGATTTAAGCACCGAGTTTGGCATTGCCGTCAAAGCTGATCTGGCTTGGGTTTACCCTAATATAAGCGCCGCTTCAGATTACCTGATCACATTACTCGATGCTAAAACCGAAACCCCGACACAAGTTAAGGACAACAAGGTTGAGCAAAAATGGCTAGAGGGAGAAATCTGATGATAAGTACGTTTTTGAAAAAACTCCGAGACCAAAGAATCATACTCTGGTTAAGCGAGGATGCCTTAAAATTTAAAGCTTACCGCGATGCTCCCCTGTCCCAAGAAGACCGTGAAACGCTGCGTAATCACAAATTAGAGGTGATGGTCTGGCTGAAGGAAAATCCGGATTTTTTTAGCTATATGCCACTGAGTAACAACCAAAAATCGCTGTGGTTAGTCGACCGTATGGACGGGGGTAATACCGCTTACAATTTGGCGCACGCCGTGCGTTTGGATGATGCTGTTGACCATAAATGTCTTCAGCAGGCTTTTGAGCTACTTTGTCACCGTCATAGTATTTTGCGTACGGCTTATGTTGAAGCCGATGGTGAAACTTTACAGAAAATACGTGAGGATTTTTCGCCGCCATTTGTTGTTGAGGAGCTGACTAGTCTTAGTCACGACGACATTGTCGCTTGGTCAAAAACACAGGCTGATAAGACCTTTAATTTAAGTCAGGGCGACGTGTGCCGAGCGAACCTCTTACTTAATCATATTGATGGGCGAACAGAAATAATTTTCCAATTGGTGGTTCACCATATTACCGCTGATTTTTGGTCTTGTGAAGTCCTTTTCGATGAGCTACTCGGCACCTATAAAGACTTTGCTAGCCAACGCCTTTCTCGCTACGAGGCGGTGGAGCACGATTACTTTGATTGGTCGCAACAGCAATTCCAATGGTTAATGAGTGACGAGTCCGTGCGGACGAAACAATTTTGGCAAGAAACGTTAGCGACAGGCTTTGAACGTCTCGAACTAACAAGCGATTATCGACGCCCAGCCGTGCAAAGCTATGATGGCGAAGAGTTGCCTTTCCAGCTGGATGATGACCAGAGCACAGCACTGCGTAGTCAAGCCAAGGTGCTCGGCGTTACGCCTTACGTGTTTTGCTTGAGYGTCTTTCAAGCCTTACTGCATCGKTATAGCGGGCAGACTGAATTTCTTATTGGCACRCCCACATCMGGCCGRATGCAACGGGAGCATCAGCGCACCGTGGGTTATCTMGTCAATCCTGTCGTTTTGCGTTGCGACTGTCGTGGCAGGCCTAGCTTTCGAGAACTTGTTGAGCGTGTCAGTGCGCACAGCAAAGCGGTCTTGGAGCACCAAACACTGCCATTTCGCGCCTTGCTTGAATTATTGGGTGTGCCTCGGGACCCTTCACGCACGCCGTTGTTCCAACATATGTTTACCCTCACACACGTCCATCCGCAGGCGCATGCAGACCTTGTTAATGAAACCTACTTGTCAGAACAGCGTGGTGCCGCGCACGACCTTAACTTGGTGATACTCGATGATCGTCAAGGGTTTACCGGAAAGTGGCGTTACAACCGAGCCTTGTTCTCACGGCAAACCGCCGAGGGCGTGCTGAACAATTATTTAGCCATCCTCAGCGCAGTGTGCCAAAACCCTGATATTCGTCTTGATGAGATTCCACTCGTGGGCGGAGGCATTTCTGCGCTTAAAGGCACAGCCAACATAGATTTAGATCAGCAAGCCTGCGACGGCGCTCTTGGTCTTTTCCAACAGCAAGTTAGCAAGAATGCACAGGCGATGGCTTTGCGTTGTGGTGACGAATGCTTGAGCTATCAAGCGCTAAATGATTATGCCGAGTCGCTCGCAGCCTCTTTTGCCCAGCAGGGGGTGCAAGCACATCAATGCATTGGCTTATGTTTGACRCGCAGCCCCACCCTGATTGCCAGCGTGCTKGCGCTTTGGAAGCTCGGYGCCTCTTATGCCGCACTCGAYCCCGAATGGCCAGATGCGCGTATTCAACAACTGTGTGACGACGGTGGTTTAGATGGTCTTGTATCTAGCGACTATGCGCCTAGGGGGATTACCTGCTACATGGCTGAAAATTGGGGTCAGGTAAGCGCTTCAGATACACCCTCATTCGCTAAGGTGCTGTACCACCCAGAGCAGGCGGCTTACTGTATTTACACCTCAGGCTCCACGGGTAAACCTAAAGCTGTACGAGTCACCCAGCGCAACCTCGCACATTATATTTTGGCTGTGTCAGAGCGTTTGGAGTTGCCGAGAAACACTTCAAATATCAGTTTTATGAGCTTGGGAACACTGGCGACAGACCTTGGTCATACCGCCGTTTACGGCGCCTTATTACAGGGGCATTGCCTGCATTTACCTACCGATGCACAAGCCCATGACCCGCTTGCATTGGCGCAGAGTATGAGTCAAAACCCAGTGGCTTGCCTCAAAGTTACCCCCTCACATTTGCGCGCTTTGTCCGATGTATTGATCGATATTCTCCCTACTCATTGCCTCGTCTTAGGTGGTGAGGCACTCTCTGAAGAGCTGGTTGCGGAGGTTCAACGCTCTGGCGCTAAATGCCGCATTATCAACCACTACGGGCCAACAGAAACCACTGTTGGGGTACTCAGTTACCGTGTCGGTGAGCAAGCGCTTAATGCGCAATTGAAAACCCCAATCCCTATTGGTCAGCCCTTTGCTAATACAGAAGTATATGTGCTCGACCAGCACCTGAATCCCGTTCCACTCGGCGTAGCCGGGGAGCTTTATATTGGTGGTCGTGGCCTCAGCGAGGGTTACCTCGGTCGTGCAGGGCAAACAGCCGATAACTTTGTGCCTTCACCCTTTTCCGATCAAGGCCTGCGGCTGTATCGCAGTGGCGATCGTGTGCGCCTTGGGCATGAGGGTGAGCTGCAATACCTGGGTCGAATTGATCAGCAAGTCAAAATCCGTGGCTACCGCGTTGAACTTGGCGAGATTGAATACCAACTACGCCAACAATCAGACATTAGCGAAGCCGTGGTCGTTTTGCATCAACATCAGCAAAGTGGCAGTGATCAGCTCTTAGCATATGTGCAGTTAACAGGCGACTTTAATTCAAAGGACTTTAATTCAAACGAATGGAACGAAAGCCTTATTACTGAACGACTACGCCAACAATTGCCCGAGCATATGATCCCCGCCCAATGGCAGACGGTGGAAAGTTTCCCGCGCTTAAGCAGTGGCAAAGTTAATAGACAGCAATTACCTGCCCCAGCGCTGAGCGCAGGTGACATTGACTCCGCTAAGGTTGCGCCGCGCAATGCAATTGAACAGCAGCTTTACGATATTTGGTGTGCCGTTCTTAATCGAACAGATTTTGGTGTCACCGATAGTTTTTTCGATTTGGGTGGGGATTCAATCTTAAGCTTACAAATTATTACCCAAGCCAAAAAACACGGCATTGGTTTAACGCCAAAAGGTTTTTTTGATGCACGTCATATTGAAGGTTTGGCAGAGTGTGCCAAAATTAAATCCAGAGAAAACAACACACAAAAGACCGAGGATTTAACCGCACCCGTCCCACTAACACCCATTCAGCGCTGGTTCTTTGAGCATCAAAAAATCGATGCAGGACACTGGAATCAAACGTTGATTTTCTCATTAAAACAAGAGGTAGACGCCGATAAACTTAGTGCTGCTACCGCACAATTAATTCAGCATCACGACGGGTTGCGGCTGGTATTTAACGCACAAGGCGAACAGCGCTACGCCGATGTTAGTGAGCAAGACGCGCAAGCGTGTTTTAGACATGAGCAAGCGCCCGAATATATTCTCGATAAATCTGAGCTATTAAATTCAGACTGGTTGAATGACTATCTTAAACAATTTCAAAGCGGCTTTGATTTAGCAAAAGCGCCCTTGTTTAAGCTCGCTCTTATCGAAACACCCGGTAGCGCTGAGGCCATCGTGGTGATGACCGCGCATCATTTAATTGTTGATGGTGTCTCGTGGCGAATCATTCTTGAAGATATAGAAGCGCTTTATCACGCCAATCAAAATGCCCATTCAGCGTTAGTAAAAACCGACAGCTATCTCGCTTGGAGCCTCTTGTTACAACAGCAGGTGAACGATGCTGCGATTAGCAAGGATAAAGATTACTGGCTCAAACAATGTTCGTCTTCAGCGCCGAATGATTATTTAGCCGCTTATGATTACAGTAAAAATACCGTCGGTGATAGTGCCACCGTGCAGGTTAAATTAGACCGTGTTTACACCGCGCATCTTTTGGGGTCTGCGCTGAATGCCTATCGTCTACAGGTAAATGAATGCCTGATTGCGGCGCTTGTGCCGGTACTCAATCAATTGTTTGACAAAGCCCCAGCGGAACTCCTGATTGAGTTTGAAGCTCATGGCCGTGATAACCGGTTGTCCGGCGGCGATAGCATTGATGTTGCCAAAACCGTTGGTTGGTTTACCACGCGCTACCCCGTATTAATACGCCGTCAATTCAGCGCTTGGGCCGATACCGTGACCGAGGTGAAAAACCGCCTGCGCGCTGTACCTAACAAGGGTATTACCTACGCAATGCCGTCGCTCTTGGAGCAGGATCAGCCTTTAAAAAATGGTTTGATGACCTTTAATTATCTTGGTCAAGTGGATAGTCAATTAGCACTTTCAAGCTTATTTGAGCTGTGTGAGCAGACGCCTGTGCACATGCGCAGCGCCAATAGTCAGCGAACCCATATCATCGATCTCAATATGCAAGTGCTTAACGGTCAGTTGTTAATGGCTTGGACCTTCCCCAAGCACTGCCTTAACGAACAAAGGCTTAAGCAGGTGGCGGCGGATTATCGCCAGCAATTAATGGCTTTATTGGATCACTGTCTCGACCCCGCTGCAGGTGAGGTTGATGCCAGTGATTTTGATGATGTCGATATTTCTGATGATGAGTTTGACTTGTTATTAGAAGAACTCAGTTAAGCGCGTAAGCGCTTCTTCTCCCCGCATTACAGCATCGACGGTAGTACTAACAATAGTACCAATAATATTATTAATAATAGTACCAACAGCATTCACGAGATCTAGGCAACTGTATGAGCATCACTGCGACCGAAAACAAAAATACGTCAGCAAAAGCCAAAAATATCGAAAGTATTTACCCGCTTTCCCCCATGCAAGCAGGCTTGCTCTTCCATACCCTTATGAATCCCAATACAGGTGTGTATTTATTACAATATCGTCATGTCATGACGATGGAAAAACTTGATATTGAGGCCTTTAAAAAAGCCTGGCAACAAGTTGTGGCTCGCCACGAAGTACTGCGCACGTCTTTTGTCTGGAAAAAACAAAAACAAGCCTTGCAAGTGGTACACAAACATATCGACTTGCCCATTGATATATTGGATTGGCGCCATTTGGATGAGGCCAGCCAAACACGGCAACTGGAAGACTTATTGGCACAAGAGCGTGTTCAAGGTTTTGACTTCACTCAAGCCCCACTGATGACGGTGCGTTTAATTCGCTTAGATGATACTCGCTACCAATTTGTGCGCAGTTATCACCATATCCTTATGGATGCCTGGTGCTTCTCTCTTATTATGATGGATTTTTTAAGTTTCTATCGAGGCAATATCTCTGGGGATGTAGCAGGGGACAAATACAATCCGCCTAAACCGGCGCCCTACAAGCGTTATATTGCTTGGTTACAAAAGCAAGTTCAAGACACGGCACTGGATTTTTGGCGACAAAAACTCAGTGGCTTTGATACGCCTACCGCCATAGTGCCGAGTCATCGTAAGCAAGAAACATCCGACTCAGCAACCGAGGTTGAAGACTGTGTTGTTGTACTCAGCCAGGCCGATACCCATCGTGGCCAACAATTAGCCCGTAAAAATAACATCACCCTTAACACACTAGTGCAAGCGGCTTGGGCCATTTTATTAAGTCGCTATGCCAACGACGAAGAAATTCTTTTCGGCGTCACCGTCGCTGGGCGCCCAATTAGCATGCCGGAGATGGCGACGGTAGTGGGTTTATTTATTAACAGTATTCCCCTGCGCTGGCGTGTACCACCACAGGCGCCGTTAAACGAATGGTTGCAATCGTTATTTGCCGAAAACCTCAGTCTACGTGAATACGAATACGCAGCACTGCCCGACATTCAACGTTGCGCAGTTGATATGGATGCCGAGGTGTCATTATTTGATAGCTTATTTGTTTTTGAGAACGCGCCTTTTGATGCTGGCCTTAAAGCCGAAAATTTAGAATTTTTAATTTCCGACGCAACTAATCGTACGCACACAAATTACCCGCTGACCATCGTTGTTATTCCCGGTGAACAATTACATTTGCAAATCACCTATCACTGCGAACTTTTTGAAAAATCCTACGTGGAACAAATGTTACAGCATTTTGAAAACATATTGATTAACATGTTTGATGCCTTGCAGTCGCAGGCGAATTCGCCTATCGATAGCTTAGAAATGCTGACGCAAAAAGAGCAACAATTTTTACGCTACCAAAAAAATAAAACCTATCAACGCAGCGAGCAAGACGATTATATTCGTCGCTTTGAAGCGCAAGCGCTTAAACATCGAGATAAAGTCGCGGCGATTGAATTGATGGATCAAACGAGCCTTTCAGAAAAACGCTTGAGCTATGGTGAGTTAAATCACGTCGTGAATCGCCTTGCGCATGCGCTGTTAGCAAAAGGCCTTAAACAAGATGACCGCGTGGCCTTAATGGGGCAGCGCGGCATTGACCTGTTGACGATGATGTTGGCCGTGCTCAAATGCGGCGCGGCTTATTTGCCGCTTGACCCGAAGCACCCACCGCAACGCCTCGCGGAAATATTAACCTTAAGCGCTTGCCCTTTTGTCCTCAGCCAAGAGCACTTGTTAAACCAAGTCAGCGAAGCTTGCACAGATATACACACCGTATTGGCTTATCAAGGATTGCTCGACAGCAGTGAGAACAGCACCACAGCCATTGAGAACCCCAACATCCAAGCCCATCCGCGTCAGTTGGCTTATCTGATTTATACCTCAGGTTCTACCGGTAATCCCAAGGGCGTTATGGTGGAAGGCGAGGGCATGCTGAATAACATGCTCGGCAAAATTCCAAGCCTTGGGCTTGGAGAGGGCGATGTTGTCGCTCAAACGGCATCACAGTGTTTTGATATTTCTGTATGGCAGTTCCTCGCGAGTGCAATGGTCGGGGCGACCGTTGTTATTTTACCCGATAGTATTGCGCACGACCCGAAGGCACTGAGCGCCGCCATCGACGACCAGGGCATTACCTTAGCTGAACAGGTGCCATCGCTGATGCGTGACATGCTCGACTCCCCCGCCTCACTTGAAACATTACGTTGGATGCTCCCCACCGGGGAAGCCTTACCCCCCGAGTTAGCACGGCAATGGATTGAGCGTTATCCCCAGGTGCCATTAATGAATGCCTATGGCCCGGCTGAGTGCTCTGATGATGTGGCGTTCTATGCCATTGATACACCCTTGGCAGCGGATGTGGTGCATACGCCCATTGGTTTCCCAACCTTAAATATGCAGCTCTACGTGCTCGATAAACACTTACAGCTCGTGCCCCCAGGTGGGATAGGGGAGTTGTATGTCGCAGGAGTTGGCGTCGGCCGAGGTTACTTTAATCGCCCAGGCCAAAGCGCTGAAGCCTTCCTGCCAAACCCCTTTGCACAAGAAGACGGGGAACGCCTGTATAAAACCGGTGACTTAGCCCGTATCAACGCTGCCGGGGCATTGGAGTATGTGGGGCGTTTAGATGGGCAGGTCAAACTGCGCGGGTTTCGCATTGAGCTGGGTGAAATTGAGGCGCGTTTAAACGAGCATGCGCAAATCCAAAAAGCCGTGGTGATCCTGCGTGAGGATCGCCCAGGCGATCAGCGTCTGGTGGCATATTATGAACTGACACCTGAGCAACACTCAGCCGATATTAACGCCGAAATCTTAAGCGATTATCTTGCAGCTAAACTGCCTGTCTATATGTTGCCTGCTGCATTTGTAGGTTTAGAAAAACTGCCTTTAAGTGGCAATGGAAAAATTAATCGTCGTGCCTTGCCTGCGCCGGATTACCGCGCTGCTAATGACGCTGAGTTTGTTGCGCCAAGTAACGCGCTGGAGCAAGAAGTCGCGGAGATTTGGCGAACGGTATTAAATATCGAAGCTTTAAGTACTGCTGATAATTTCTTTCGACGAGGTGGGCACTCTTTATTGGTCACTCAAGCTGTTGCTCGTATGAGTGCCGCCTTTAATTTGGATCTGCAACTGCGCTCAGTGTTTGAGTGCCCCACCGTCGCACAAATGGCTCAGCACATTGCGCAGTTACAAAACAGTGAAGGCAGTCAGCCAGCACAAAGTATCCCGCGTTTGGCCCAAACCTCCCCAATCCAGTCTTCAATCCAGTCTTCAGATCAACCGGCCTTAGCCCTGTCCTATGCCCAACAACGGCTGTGGTTTTTATATCGTTTGGAGGGGCCAAGTGCCGCCTACAATATGCCGGTGGCGATTCGCCTGCGGGGAGGGCTTAATAAGCCCGCCTTGAATAAAGCCATCCAAAGTATTCTCGACCGTCACGATGCCTTGCGTACCTGCTTTAAAGAGGTGAACGGTGAGGCGCAACAAGTGATTTTACCTGTTATCAACTTCAGTGTGGAGGAGGTCAATCTCGCGGAGCAAGGCGATGAGTTGGCCTTGCTAAAAGACCACAGTATGCAGTGTTTTGACCTTGGGAACGCGCCGCTGCTATCGGCCAAACTCGTTCACAAAAGTGAGCGTGAACATGTCCTCAGTGTGGTGTTACATCACATTGTGGCAGACGGCTGGTCGATTCAGATATTAGTGGAAGAGTTTACCCGTGCTTATGCCGCCTTTTGTGTGGGGCAACCACTTGAAGTCGCCGAGCTGCCAATTCAATACGCGGATTATGCGCACTGGCAGCGCCAGTATTTGCAAGGTGAGGTATTACAAAAACAGTTGCACTATTGGCGAGAAAAACTCGGTGATGATCACGGCATATTATCGCTGCCAAGTGATCGCCCACGGCCAGTGCGCCAAAGTTATCGTGGTGCCCGTTTGGACTTTAATATTGATGCGGACTTGACGCGTAAAGTCCGCGCAGCCGCCCAGCGACAAGGCTGTACTGATTTTGTCATTTTACTTGGCGCCTACCAAACTTTGCTCGCTCGTTACAGTGGCCAAGACGATATTCGTGTCGGTGTGCCCGTTGCCAATCGTCAGCGCTTGGAGACCCAAGGCTTGATTGGTTTTTTCATCAATACTCAAGTCTTACGCGGGCAATTCCCCAGCGGTATTACCACTGAGGCACTGCTCAATCAATTACAAGGCAGTGCCCTTGAAGCTCAGGATATGCAAGACCTGCCCTTTGAATATTTGGTCAATGAACTCAAACCCGAGCGTGACCTGAGTCATTCGCCATTGTTTCAATCGATGTTTAATTTACTGCAAGGTCAGGCGACGGATGCGCTGACACTGCCTGATTTAAGCGTGGAGCCAATCCCCATATTGCCCGACACGGCCATGTTTGATCTCAATTTAGACCTCCATGAAGAAGGGGATGTGATTCGTGGCTCCTTAGAATACAGCAGCGATTTGTTTGATGCCTCGACCGCACAGCGTTTAATGGACAGCTACCGTATCTTACTTGCGGGCATGCTGGACAAACCACAGCAGCCGATTGCGCAATTGCCTTTGCTACCTAAAGCCGAATACGAGCGCATTGTGTATGACTGGAATCAACACCGCAGTCAGGAGGATTTTAGCGATGTATGGTTGCAGCGCTTCGAGCACCGTGTTCAACAACAAGGTGATGATATTGCAGCGGTATGTGCCGGTCAGTCGTTCACCTTTACTGAGTTAAATATCCGCGCTAACACGCTCGCATGGCAACTACTGGCCCAGCAACAGCGCAGCCATTTAAGTGACCAAGTGGTGGCTGTGCTCAGTGAGCGTGATTTGAATTTACTAGTGCAAATCATCGCCGTGTTTAAAACCGGAGCGGCCTATTTACCGCTTGACCCCAAAC
>NVXL01000134.1 GCA_002746115.1 Alteromonadaceae bacterium | reverse complement strand
ACTCGTTATATGCATGTGCTTTCCGTATACGCATGGATATCTCAGGTGTCGATGTCGGTTTTCTATACCGAAAATGTAGCAAGGCATTGGCGTGATGTGGATACCTATGTGATTAGGGTGATTTTATATGCTAGCGATTTACCCACTGAAGAGTTTAAATATCTTATTCGTTATTTGAGTGCACGCTTGCACGGAAAGGGGATTGTTTCTAGGGTTGAGGAATACTTGGGAAAGCTGGATGAGTTTGGGAATGATGATTTTCTAGCGCCACCGGTTTTTAATGCAAATGACTTTTACGATCATTATCTCTACTCCATCGGTAAGCGGTTCTCTGAGATGCGAAAGGCGCTTCAATTACCCGTTGAGCGTATAGCGTACTATTTTGATATCACGCCTGAACATTATGAACGTATTGAAAATGGTACAGAAAAGAAAGGTATTCCCGCTCATGTGGGTTTGCGACTTAAGCTTGTCTTTAAGTTAGATAAAACAGCGTATTTTATTAGTGCGATGGGGGCTTATCAAGGATTTTACCTGTCAAGGCAAGTGCAAGACCTGCGTGACCTAGCGGTAATCTCTATGTTTAAAGGTTCAAGTAAAGAAGGTCGAATAGGTATTGCTGATCTGGCAAGTAACATGTTTAGGTCTAGACCAGTTTTGTAATTCTAAATTTAATTTATTGGAATGGCGACTGATTAAGGCGCTCAGGCTCAGTTGCGCCTGTAAGTTACCAAAAGGTTCGTGTCTGGTTTCTTGAGTTATTCGTATTAATGTTTAGATAGTGAATTTGCAGGTGCTACGCTTTGGGGTGGGGTATCCCCCACCCATTTTTTAATCGTTTCGCCTTGTCGATACGTCGGCCTAATTGTAGGGTCGCTATATTTTATGTGTTAACAATAAATAACAGGATAAGTAACCTCTGGTAAGGTTCGTAGGTAATAATGAAAATAGAAATAACAGAAAAACACTTTGATGTCCTTTTGAAATTTTATCTTGATGGCGTAGAGAATTTTGATGTGGAGAGAGCTAAACAGCTGTTGGCGATGATCGAGGATATTATTGACCCGAAGGAGTTGCTGCGTAATGCCGGTGAGTTGGGGAAGCCTACATTCACACAATCAAATAATCATAGTCGAGGCAATGTTTATTTAATGGATGAATGGAGAGTTACGAGTGATTAATGGCGATATTAGAATAGGTGCACGGCGAGAGTACGAACCGCTAGAGGGGTTTAATCCAAAAACGCAACAGGCGGCTACAATCGAATATTGTGATGGAAAATACCGGCTGGCGAGGGAGGTCGGCCTCTCAGATGAGAAGAGAAGGCTCCGTAGCCTCATTGATAACCCGGATGTGGACACCCTGCACGCAAGGTGCATCTATAGCGACTCTGAGCGCCAGAGTCATAACGTCACCTTAACTAAACGTGGCAGCAATTGGTGCGTAACGGTAGATGACAGCATTGAACTTGTCAGTATCAGTTAAATTCTGTGTCGGTTAAATAAAGTACCGAGATATTTGACAACCCGTCCACGAGAAACTTAGATGCGTAGTAATATTTCATTACGACTTAAATTTGTGCTGTTCGTTGTTTTTTTTGTGATTGCTTGTACCCCTATAATATTTTATTCAACATATGAGCGTATTGTTTTGGTGGAAAAGTACCACCTTCAATATCGAAACAATTTAGCTTTTTCAATTATTGATGAGTCGAAGTTTTTTCTTGATTTTGATGTGACGGATAACCTGAAAGCGCATGTAGATGTTTTGTTAGCTCGTGAAGATGTTATTGAGGTGGTGCTTTTCGGAATGAATCGTACGTTTTTTGTGCGCGGTGAAAAACCCGTAAGCCGGAGCCATAAGGCTTGGCTTTGGGCTGTAATCTTACCTGCTCTTCAGTCTCGCGAGAGAACAGTCACTTCCTCCTACCTCTCTGGTCAGCTAAAAATATCATTTAATGACCAAAAAAGGTATCAAGAAATTCAGCGTGTTTATGGCAGTGCAATTGCAATGATGGTTCTCTTAGCTTTGATGGCTGCTTTGTGTCTTGTGCTCGCCCTTCGGGTGTTTGTTCGTCCGATTACTCAAATGACCAAAACTCTGAATGGTATCCAGAGCGGTATTTTTGCTGAGCTTACAATAACAAGGGATGACGATTATGGTCGAATGGCGCGCTACATCAATGAAATAGGTAGGAAGCTGAAAACCAGTGAGCAATCGTTCACTTATATGCGCGAGCAGACAGACTCTGTGCTTGATAGGGTGAATACGGACCATATTGTTTTGCTTCGTAGTGGGGTGAGCATACTGCCTACCTTAGATCGCGAATCTAGCAGAATGCGAGCCATCGCTAGAGGCGGTGTGGATTGCGCCAGTCAAATTGCTAATGGCGGTGATTCGGCACTTGCTTATAGTCTCGTCACGTTTTTTTTTGAAATGATGTGTGCCTTAAGTGCAATAACTATAGCGGTAGAAAACGAGGCCTTAGATATACATCAGTGTTATACCCCAAGTCCACTCGTAGACTTTTGCACTGCGATTAAAAAAACTATTGCAGCGGTTTCTGAGGGGCAAAAATTTAATATTGCGTTGTTCATTTCCCCAGAAATAATCCACTCAAGTGATTATGCCTTGATGGACATTAATGCCCATATACGTTTGCTTGTAGCCGCATTCCAGCATTGGCCTAAGGTATTGCAAACCGGTGATCAGAACTGGAGAGTGGATGTTAATGTCAATGATGATAAATTAGGGATAACCTTAACCGTTGCCCCTTCTGATTGGGAGGAAGCCCAGTGGGAAAATATTCATACGTTAATCAGTGGGAGTGACGGTGGGAAATCGTCGGAGAACAGCATAATGGAAAAAATGCTGATAAGAATACTTAAAATCAATAATATTGATCAATCGATAAGCTTCAGTCAAGATGAATACCTTCTCATTGAATATTCCACAGATTTAATCCGAGCACAGAGCGAAGAGGGCGTAGCCACAGAGTTTGAATCTCGAATTCGAAAGTCTCGAAAGCTGTTACTTGTAGGGGGCGACAGCTATCTTCAAGATCTTAATAAGTTGTTTTCAGAAAGCTATGTACATTTGCAGTGCTTGAAGTATGGCGAGGCTGGTGGTTTTTCGGATAAAGATTTAAGTGGTATCGGAACCGTTCTGGTTGACTGCAGCACTGACACGATAGCCGCTAAGTCAGGCCTAAAACAACTACTTGCAAGTAATGTTTCAAGCCCAATTCGTATTGCTGTGGTGAGTCGTGATCTGCGGGAACGCTACTTCACCTTGAAGCGGAGCATACAGGGTGACTTTGATGTTGATGCGGTGATGACCTTGCCATTCTCACGTGCTGATGTGACTCGGGTGGTAAATGGGCTATCGTCTGGTGATGTGGTATCAAATGCGATTCAGTCACTACAAGAGGTGAATCGGTAATTGTCATTTTACAACTACGATAACTGCCTAGGAGCAGGTGTTTAGGCACCATTGATATAGGTTTGCAGTAACAATCGTCACCAAGGGAAGTGTTCTGTTGTCCTCTCCCTCGATTTATTACATAGTAAAACGCGTTGTTGTATTCAATACTGGTAGGGACTGGCCATTTTAGTAGGTTTGTAGGCCATTATGACAATTACTATAAGTAAATATTTGCTCCTTTGTTACCCCCTTTTGTTCAAGCGTAGCCAAGGGTAGCTGTGGTAAACGGTGCAATCGTTGGGTCGATGCTTGATCAGCGCTTTAGTTACACCGCGTTAAAATTTCATTTTTATATCGTCGATCTCTGCTAGAGGAGTCAGCCTAGCCACTGATGCATTCGGGTTGATTAGTTTTAGTTAATCTGCTTTTTTATTGGCGTCTTGAGCAGGCTTTATTTTACTAAGATTTTTGAGCTCGCGGTCAAAGTCGGATTCGATACGCTGTTGCTTATTGAATTTTTGGTATTCAGCAAAGGCTTTCTGTTCGGCCTGTTTGCGTGAGACGTGGCCATAACCCTCTAATACTCTATATTCGTTAAATTCGAGAAACTTGTTCACACTTACGGCAAAGCCATCCATTGTGAAGGTGTTGCGTCGCTCGATAATGCCTTCTATGTAGTCAAAAAAACTGGATACAGCTCGTTCGAGTTGTTTAATCTCTGCTTCGTTGAGGTAGTTTTTGCCGACAACACTGTCGGACTTGAGAACACGACCATCGGGGGCGTTTTTGAATGTGTTCAGACCCATTAAAGGCTTTTCGGCATCTGCTTGATGGTAAATTATTTCGCTTGCAGTTTGTCCGGTAATGGCGAAGTGAAATTTGTCTTGCACGTGGGCATAGAATTGTCGGGTGGTATCGGATTTTGGGGTGTAGTCAATGCTGCACTCAGCGAAAATATCGGTAATTTGTTGGTAGATGCGGCGTTCGCTGGCACGAATGGAGCGCACGCGTTCGAGTAATTCTCGAAAGTAGTCTTTGCCAAAGAAGCGGCCATTTTTTAGCCGTTCGTCATCCATAGCAAAGCCTTTGAGAATGTATTCTTTAATCAGTGCAGTGGCCCAAATTCGGAACTGCGTGGCTTGCACGGAGCTTACGCGGTAGCCGACGGAGATGACGGCATCAAGGTTATAGTATTGAGTCTGGTAGGTTTTACCGTCTTCGGCAGTATGTTCCAAAATGGAACATACTGCTTCTTGCTCCAACTCACCGCTGTCAAATATGTTTTTGAGATGTTTGGTAATGGCTGGCCGCTGTACGCCAAACAGCTCTGCCATACGCTTTTGCGTGAGCCATAGCGTTTCGTTGTTGAGCAGTACTTCCACTTTTACTTGGCCGTTAGGGGCAGTGTAAAGCAGAAACTCGGTGGTTTCGTCTTGTATGCTTAAGCGGTGACTGGAGGGTGGAGGGTTATCTGCCATAGTGCTTTCTCATTAAATGCTATCTTGCTGTGGAAGATAAAGGCTATCAGTTCAAAAGTATAGCAACAGGGGAAGTTGTTATGTACAGGGCGTTCTTTTAGCTTATGTATTACAGTATGCCTGATACTTGCACATTCCTAACCCTGGTAAACCGGCGATGTTAGTTTTGCCTAGGGATTTGCAAGAAATCGAATCTATGATGGGCATCCTACAAATGGTTGTCGTCAGAGTAGGGCTATTTTATATTAGTGCTATCGGGGGGATGACAGAACCGCTTCACCCCAGCCAAGCGTTTCACCACTTACAAAGAGACAGCCAAGGCCTTGTTACAGGTTTACGCCGATGGCAAGCGCCCTACGTTGGTTTAATGCAAATCAACGCCTATTGGCACCGCCAGCGTGTAGAGCAGATAGACGCCTTACTGAAACCCACCACTAATCTAGATGATGAGCGACCATTGCGACAGGGAGCGGTGCAGTGACGACATTAACACCATCTAAGCCTCGGAAAGTTTTACGCAGGCATGCCTTTTTATTTTTGTTCAGTCTGCTGTTATTTGTTGGCTTGTTTATTTTCGGCCTTAGCTTATGGCAGGCGGTAAGTGATTTGTCGTCGGATAAGCTATTTTTTGCTCTCGATAAAAATAACCGGTATTTTTTAATCTGGCGAATGGGGTTTTATCTCGCTGTGATCTTAGCTTGGGCTCCCGTTCTTATGCGTTTACAAAGTAGGGCGCGTCACCTTGCCGCAAAAAATAAACTACAGGCGCTTAAACGATACCGTTTGCCACTGTGCGCTGTGTTTGTTTTCTATGAGTTGGTGATCGTGCAACAAGGATTCGTTTGGATAATTGGTAAGGGGGTTTAAATGGGCGTTGATAGCAAGCTTGAATTATATACCACCTTAAGGGCATTCTTTCCGCATCTGAGTTGGTTGGCAAGATCAATGAGCGGCGCATTTTTAAGGCGTCGATTACGGCGAGTAGGTGTATATGCAGAAAGTGAGCATCAGCAAATTGGGTTAAGGCCAAAAATCGAAGTAGTGACGCATGGTAATACTGGTTGAAATGTACCTGCGGAAGACCGCTTAAATCTCGAATCTTTCGGAGCACATCTGGGAAGGGCTTTTGCTTAGCCAATGATTCACCGCTTTGGGCTAGGCGGCCTTTGTCGTGAGTGTCTGGCGGCTCAGCTGTTTTGTCGGATTTGTTTCGATGAATCCAAGATAAAAGCATAAGTATTTTGGTGCTTGAGGTGTGGCTTTGCTGTGGTTGTGGGTGGGGTGGATTATCTTGGATTGGGGAGTGGCTGTCGCGGGATAACGGCTTGCTTGGGTTGTAAGTCTTGAGTGCTTACCTCGTTAATGTAGTCAATGACCTCGCTCATAAGCGTAGGCACATCGCTTGGCGCAGCATATTCAATGAGCACTTGTTTGCCTTGTTCATTAAGGGGGTAGGTTCCGTTGGGTTTCAATTTCCAAGCGMMATAANNCTTWTAWRWRWYKMWYNTRAATWYRYKWWSAKYTGTTCAATGGAGTTTAAACAACGCTTGCTCATCAAGCCTTTTTCCAAAATAAATTTGGTATCGTCGAGGTTGAGAGCCTTACCTTCGAGTGCGCTGCTCTTTAGGTCGTTATTGAGCCCATCTAGGGGGTTGGGCATGATTGCCAAAGCTGATTGTTTGACTCTAAACAATGCAGTGCCTTAAGGGTTTGCTTTTTAATAAATGGTCACTATAGTTACCATTATGTCGTTAAAAGGTAGCTTTAGTGGTCTTTCTGATATGAGTAATGAAAAGCGAAGTGCCGTGGTCTTCCCTAAGAATCAAGTCGTGCTTAGTGCGTTAGGTGAAAATATAATGCTCGCGCGTAAGCGGCGTAAATACACCCAAAAGCAAGTGTCAGAGCGTACAGGCCTAAGCCGCTTAACTATTCGCAAAGTTGAGCGGGGGGATGGGACGGTATCCCTTGGTCATTACGTTGCCGTGTTGAGCGTCCTTGGCCTTGTGGATGATTTTCTTTGTGTCGCAAAAGACGACGAGCTTGGTAGGAAGTTGCAAGATATTCAGCTATTAAGCGGTGYGCAATGAATACTGAGGTTTTTGTCTTTGCTGATTGGGAGGCTGTTAAAGAGCCGTTACTTGTGGGCACTTTACGTGCTTCCGTTACAAAAAATAAAGAACACTTCAGTTTTAACTATGACAAAGCTTGGCTGGCCTCGTCCTTTGCTCAACAAATTGATCCTGACCTACATTTTTCCTCCGCAATGACGCAATTGGGTTATTACGATGGCGATTATGAGGCGAGTTATTTGGAGCTTGCGCAATTCTTGACTGATCAAGGGTCAAATACGAAACAGGATATTGCGCAGTTGTGGCGGCGTATTGTTTTTAATATTGCGGTATCGAATACGGATGATCATTTGAGAAATCACGGATTTATTTATAAAAATAATGGTTGGATACTGTCACCGGCTTACGATATTAATCCTGTGGCCTCGGCCAATGGTTTGCACCTTAATATTTCCGATAACGATAATAGTTTGAGTTATGATCTTGCGATGGAGGTTATAGATTTTTTTCAGTTGAAAAAATCTGAATCTCAAAAAATAAAAGATGATGTCTGTAATTGCGTTGCGCCGTGGCGGGTTGTGGCTGATAAGGTAGGTGTAGGTCGAGCTGATCAGGAATATATGCGCGTAGTATTTAATGTTTGACGGCTGATGTGATTTTTGGGGGAGTCTTTAAATAAGTTTCTGGCTTTTAAATCCATCAATTAATGAAATGTTTCCCCTTCCCAAGAAAGTTCCCACTGCCAAAGTTACACCAGTATGAAAACACGACCAAAGATCATCAACGCACTTGCCCTGTGCTCCCACATCCCGCTAGCAGCAGCCGGACATGCGGAGCGCAGGGTATTGTCCAACACAGTTAAAAAATTTACGAAATTGCTTCTATAATAAGTCGCCATATTTCCAAAACGTAGCCTTTAGTCATTAGGTATATTTAAATCGTATAGTAATACTATTGCTCATAAAAAGGTCTTGGTGTTATGCTTTTTAGTGTGGTTTATCGCGTTTTTATAGTGTAAGCGCTTATGGAATAGACGGTGTCTTTATTGGGGTTTTTTACTATAAGTCGATACTCTGATAGGAATGCTGGGAATTTTAAATGCACCGTCTCTAGGGGGCAGTAAATTATGGATCAAAAACAATTTGTTAAACAGATATCGGATCTTTTTGAATCTGCGTGTACCGAATTATTTCAAAGTCTGGATTGTAATGTCGAAAAACTAGATGCTTCTTCTGTGAATTTCGATACTGGTGATGTCCCTAGGGCGACGATCGATGCTGGTGCGGATGACTTTGAAATGGAACTCTCACTACATTTACCTTTTTCTGGCTTGGCGATGACCTACCCATTACAGGAAAATATCACCACTATTGATGAATCTGAATTGGAAGACTGGATCGCAGAATTAAGTAACCGACTGTTGGGCGATGTTAAAGTAAAGTTACGTGCACACCAGTGTGATTTAAGTGTGGGTCTACCGTCGTATTGCTTTGGTGACGATGAACCGATTTCGACGGAAGGTAAAGAGTGCCATGTATCGGTCTTTAATATTGATAATGAATTTTTTCAAGCGACAATGGCATTGGAGTTATTGAGCGACCCCATCGCTTTTTCTGAGCAAGCTGTCGCTGCCAATGACCCTGTGGAGCAGGGCGTGTTGGAGTTTTTCTAGGGTGATTTTTATAGTCGGGATTAACAGGATTTATTTACAGAAAATCCGTACCTGTTAGTTCAGACTTTTCAGTGGGGAAATTATATATACCTTTCTATTCCTGCACACTGAAATTGACACCTTCAAGGTAATCCTTGCGAGGTGTATGAGGATTTCCGTTTGTGTCGTCGTTCCAATCTTCGGTTCAAATAAAGCCATCTGTGTATGCCCTGTTAAGTAGAAAAACGCCCCTCTAAATGTTACACGCCGCCTTTTAATATCATCCCTAAGTTACCCAAGCTAGTTGCCACTATCAGGGCTTTGTTAATCGCAGTTTTGTTCGGTATTGATTCTAGCTGCAAACTAACGAATCTCAACAATTCGAATAAATATAAAAATAATTTGAACCGAATCTGAAGTCATCCCGACATAGTAGGTAAGCTCGCTGAGTGGCACGGTCTTTCTCAGCTTAACATGAAAAATAGGTTTATTAATTATTTGGAGAAACCCTATGAAACGCTTACCTTTACTTACCACCGCAAGCTGTATTGCCCTAGCCGTGAGCCTTTTCGCTACTACCGCTAGCGCCTATGAGATTAATGGCAGCTCCGATACGAAATTTGTTTTGAAGTGTAATGACGGCACCACGAACACAAGTTCTATGCCGCCCAATCACAACACCTCCACGGCGTTTTGTGCCGATCACGGTGGCATTGCAGCGGGTTACCCGAAGCAAGTAGTTAATGCCCAGAAAGCTAAACGCTTAGCGCCCTCTAGCAGTATCACAGAAACTGGCTACAAATCTAGCCGCAGCAATAAAAGTTCTAATCACTAAGGATTAGATAGAATGCATCGCACCAAGGATGGCGCTTTTGAAAAGTTGCAAATAATCGAAATTAGTTTGAACCCTAGCGCAATACCCTACGACACATAGATAACCAAGAAATAAACACAAAATTAACGTATTAAATGATACAAGCCTGAGGAGGCTCGCAATGAAAACTTTCAACCTTAAAACAACACTAGCAACCCTAAGTTTAGTCGCTGGCATAAGTGCACTATTCGCACCCGCAGCATCCGCATATACCGTCTACAGCCTAGCCAAAGACTATTACGCGATTGTATGTGCCGATGGGCAAATATTTTCTTATTCTGGTGGTGCAGGCGGTATAGGTATTGTGGGGCCTGCTCTATGTGAAGGCCATGGCGGCATGGCAGGCGGCAACGGCGGAGGTCCAACGGCGGCGCCTGCGACAGCGGAGCTGAAACGCAGCATGCAAAACTGTGCAAGGGGCGGCAAGAAAATTGATGCCGTCACCACGAAGTGTAGAACTAAAATTCGCGTCAACCGTATCGATATGTCATCTAGTCGGGCAAACCCTCGGGATGCAGCCTCAGGGCTAGCAACAGGTAAACGCTAAGCCCGATAGTGTTGCCGCTAGTATTGTAAAGCGTACACAAAACCAGAAAGAACCGCGATTGCGGTTCTTTTCTGCCTGCACAGTGCAAATTAAATTTATTAGCGATTCCTACCAGCTGCTTATTAATTGTTTTCAAGGTATGTTATTTTACTTGCTACTTATATTTATAATAGGAATACGGAATGCCTGATGACCGTCAGCCGACTCACAACATCGTTGATGATTTTGTGGTGCCGGTATGTGAGGAATTGGTGGAAGTATTGTATCAAGATAACGACATTTTGTTGATTAATAAACCCAGCGGCCTGCTCAGTTTGTCAGGAAAAAACCCTCTCAACTGGGATTCAGTACACTACCGCTTGGTTCACGGTCAAGAAGGGGGGAGCCCTAAATTCCCAGAGGCAAAATTACCGCATCGACTCGACTTTGGGACATCGGGCATTATGGTTGTAGGGCTAAATGCAGCATCAACGCAACACCTTAATCGACAGTTTCAAGCGCGTACCATTCAAAAACGTTATGTGGCCCTGCTAGAAGGCTGGGTTTCTGACGACCACGGGTGGGTAAACGCGCCGATAGCAAAAGATAAAAACCATTTTCCTCGAGTAGTCATCTGCCAAAATACTGGCAAAGAAGCTTTAAGCGAGTACACCATA
The DNA here is from genome assembly GCA_002746115.1 of Alteromonadaceae bacterium. Lineage (GTDB taxonomy): Bacteria > Pseudomonadota > Gammaproteobacteria > Pseudomonadales > Cellvibrionaceae. The sequence goes on along the minus strand of NVXL01000134.1, from coordinate 1,151 downwards.
TTACGACGACTTGAACAGCCGCGTCGAAGCCTAGTTCAATTTACGCCTCATACAGGGCGCACACACCAATTACGGATTCATAGCCTGACAATAGGCCATCCAATTCTTGGGTGTGATTTGTATCGAAGTGATCGTAGTGAAGGCATGGCCGAGCGCTTGCTTTTACACGCCAGTGACTTGTATTTCGAACACCCAAGCGACGCTAAGCATTGGCATTGGCACTGTCCTTGTCCGTTTTAAGCCAACAAGAGGGGCGGTCTCGCTTGAGCTGAAAAACATTCTCATTAAGTGGCAGAAATAAACTGAAATATGAGTGCGTTTAAATGGGGGGGGGGCGAATCTTCGTGTTCATTTTCATGTTGTTGACGAAAACAATAGAACATGCTATTAAATGTTAATAAGATGTTTTGGAGAGAAGCCCATGTTTTCAGCACGTGATATACATTCATTAACAGACTTTCAGCGTAACGCGAAAGACCATGTTCAACGCTTAACCGATACCAAGCGCCCTGAGATTTTAACCGTGAACGGCAAAGCACAGCTAGTTGTTCAAGATGCCCAAGCCTATGAGGAAATGGTGGAGCTATTGTATAGCCTCAAGCAAATATCGAAATCGGTTAAGGATTCGGAAGATGGGCGCACAAAACCACTTGATGACGCCTTTTCTGATATAAAGCAGCGCTTGCTTAGCAAGTACCCCAATGCAAAAATATGATGTCATCGTCACGGAGACGGCGAGTTAGAAATTGAAGTTCCCAAGCCTTAGATAGAAAGTATTACATCAAGATCGGTATTTTAGAAATTTAAAAATCTAATCACACACCTGCGGCAACGCAACAAGACCATAACCAAATTCGCTATCCTTTCCTGTAGCACCTAAATCTATCGCTGATTGAATTAATTTATCCCGCCCCACCAAAGCCAAAGCCGCTGCAACAAAGGGTGCCGCGAAGGATGTTCCGGTATGGTACTGTCCGGCCTCTTGAGCATCGGCAGCCCAAACATCGACGCCTGGGGCGGCAAATTCAATATAGTCACCGTGATTTGCTTGGTCATATAAACGGAGAGCGGCATCTACGGCGGTGACTGCGGTAACGCCTTGCTGCGCAGCGGGGTATACTGGCGGGGCATCGGGGCCGCTATTGCCTGCC
>NVXL01000133.1 GCA_002746115.1 Alteromonadaceae bacterium | reverse complement strand
ACTTTTCGGTGCTCATGCTTGTCAGCGCGGGTTTTATTTTCCATGGTGGTTAAGCCATTTTTCTTATAGCGATAAAGCCATGTGCTGATCGTTCTCCAAGTAAACCGGTACTGTAATTGCGTATTGAAGTCCGTAAATACTCGCTCGGAAACCCGTTTAACACGCTCACGGATGGTGCGCCCTTCAACCGCATTGATGGCACCAAGCACTTGGAGACGAATTTCAATGGGCGGTTTGTTGGGTGTGGCTGATTTTTTGTGTTGACAGTTCATTAATGCCTCGTTTGTTTCGTTGCTAATTATTAGCAGAATGATAGCGGCGGCAAGGGTACTGGCTGGAAGCAGGAAAAAAAATGTCAAAATCGGTTGTCACTCTGGCAGCGTTTGGGGCGTGCGAGTGTCTTTTTAGCTATGATGAAAATCGGAAAAAACCGCCATCAACGATGACGTTGTAATATTAAATATACGTATAGTAATTTAAGGGGATGACATTTTATATTAAGGGATATACGGGTATTGTTTTGAGTATAGGCACGGCTAAATGACGGCTTTCTGTATGAGTAGTTGAATGGATTGACAAACATCTTGCCTAGGGAAATGATCAACGAGTTGACGGAAAGTGGGCAGCAGCAGGCGTAAGCGTCGTGAAGATGTTCTCCAGTGCTCGCCTATTGAGGCTGGCGCCATGTTGAGACGCACGCGGAACAGGCTGAGGTTGAGGTGTAATTTATGCAGCCAGCGGCTAGCTTGACGGGCGTCATCAGTCCCCGTGGCTTGTCGATAAGCATTTTCAATAGTTTCGTTGTTGAGCAGGTGGGTGATAAAGGCACTTAGTTTCGTGGTGCTATGGTGTTTTCCGGGGATAACCTGTTGGGCATAAAGACGAATCGTGGCGCCGCAGCCCTGATGTCGGCAGCGGCTGGAACAAAAGATTCGTTGGCCGACGGGTTCTTTGTGAGGTGTGTAAATGATGTCGTGCGGTACCAAGAATTGGCTTTGTCCGCATTTGTAGCATTTAAACTGATCGCGAAATAGGTCAAACGAAGTGAGGATACTGCGTATTTCGTTAAAGTGGCGGTAGATGGTTTTCATTCGTGAGATTTTATCGAAATCTCCACATTAATGCTGAAAAATCTAAGGCGACTAATCTCCCAACCAGCTGATCGAGATTCGACCAGGCTGTATTTCGAGCAACTCCTAAATTAGCGTTATAGCTTTGCGGTGAAGTGACGACGGCAATTTGGTTGAGACGTGGGTTATCGGTTGATGGGAGTTCGGTAAATAACATGTGGTGGATAGTCATTAATGAACAGACCATGCTGGAGAGATATTATGTATAGCGTGACCTTACAAGAAGCTGAAGGGCACCTTGGCGAATTGGCTAAGAGAGTGACTTCAGGAGAAAGTGTCGTTATCCATTGCCAAGATGGCAGTCAGTTAAAACTGGTCGTTGAAAAGCCTGCTAAGCGCGTGAGTGGTGAACGTGTCTTTGGGCGTTATGAGGGGCAAGGCTGGATGAGTGATGACTTTGATGATGAGTTGCCAGAATCGTTTTGGCTGAGTGACTCCAATACATGAAAAAACTGTTATTAGACACGCATATTTTTATCTGGTTGATCATCAGTCAGGCGATTAAGGAGAAGCTGACGCTAGCGACTGTTGATAAGAAAATCAGTCATTACTCTGGCGAAGTTGATTTACTTTGGATGTGATAGGTGCACCATCCCGCATGTCACATAGCTTGCAAAAAAACCGCAAGCTAAGCTTGAACTATCCGCAGTTTTATCGATGGTACGGCAGCTGAAAGCTGCTGTTTAGGAGGTGGAGATCTGCCACACTCGGAATCGAGTTTTGAGCACCGGAGCTAATCCCGCTGCATTGAAATTCAAAATTTGTGAGGTCGTTAACAAAGATAAATTCCGCTGTAGGGCAGTCCTTATGGTTGTTCTGGGCTTGTTCCTTACGTGGATTTTGTAGGGCGTTTATCGGAATGTTTTTTTTGTATATAAAAACATGTTTGTTTTTATAAGGTTAAAGGCTTAGCCTCGAAGTTTTTTGTATGGAATTGGCTTTCAAAAATCTATTTAAATAGGCCGATTTATTCTTTTTATAACACCCAATGTATGGGCTTGGTATCGAATAAGTCGAATAGTTAAATCATTAAAATTGACTTTATCTGTACTTTTAAAGCGAGCTACTTGGCGTGGCTTGTTGCACTGTATCTGTGAATGTATATTGTAATGTTGTACACACCAAAACAATAATAATACCTTAACCGGTAAAATTAGAGACGACATTATAATGAGACGAACAACTAAGCGCCCTTTCGGGATAAAAAATACACTCTGTGCCGGAGTCCTCGCGATTACCGGCGCCATGGCTTCAGGTGCTAATGCAGCTACCTGTAGCGGAACGGTAGTAAATGAATGGTCAACCGCATTCGTTGGTGGCTTCGAAATTACCAATACCAGTAATCAAGCTATTAATGGATGGGAGGTTTGTTGGGAGTTTTTAGGTAACGATGCGACTATTGCAAGCCATTGGAATTTTAATCTGGACTCCCCGAATTGCGCGTCGGGTTTATCTTGGAACTCAAGTATTCCTCCCGGTGGTACAGTGTCTGTTGGTTTTCAGGCCAACAAAGCTGTGGCGAATGCGCCTGCACCGGAGATTGTCGTAACGGGTGCTATCTGTGATGGTGGAAGTAGTAGTTCGTCTAGCAGTAGTTCTAGCAGTTCAAGTTCTTCGAGCAGTTCGAGCTCTTCAAGTAGCTCTAGCAGCTCAAGTTCAAGCAGTTCGAGTTCTTCAAGTAGCTCTAGCAGYTCAAGTTCAAGCAGTTCGAGTTCTTCAAGTAGCTCYAGCAGYTCAAGTTCAAGCAGTTCRAGTTCTTCAAGCAGCTCAAGTTCGGGCGGAAATATTGCTCCAGTAGCGTCGTTTACGCATACCACAAATGAGTTATCTGTTGCGGTTAACGCAGCGGCTTCTAGTGATGTTGATGGCGATGTTCTAAACTATGCTTGGGACTTTGGTGACGGCGGTAGCGCGACAGGCATTCAAGAAAGCCATGCCTACGCGGCAGACGGCACATATACTGTATCGTTAACTGTTCATGATGGTGAAGCGACAGATGTGATCACTGAGAGCGTGACAGTTGCTTCATCGAACACGAATAGCGATGTTACTTGTGATATTGATTACAGCATCGTAAACGTCGGTGATAACCAATACCAGGTTGATTTTATTATCAACAATAATACCTCCGCAGCAGTGGAAGGTTACAATCTTTCTTGGGATCTAGCCTCAGGTGAATCCTTCGGATCCGGTTGGAATGGTAACTTCAGCTCAGTAGGCAGCCAAGTCAGCGTAGCGAACGACGCGAGCAACTGGAACGGCACTATCGCTGCTGGCAGCTCAACGTCTGTTGGCTTCATCATCAATAAGCAACCTGGCGCTACGCCAGTGGCACCCACCTCATTTGGTGGTGTATGTAAATCCAGCTCAGGTGGCGGTGACGATTCAGGCGCAGCTTATGCTTGTGGTATTGACCCAACAACCATCCCATCTGACGATGACTGGTTAACGACCAATGGTAACCAAATTGTTGACTCTGACGGTAATTCCGTTTGGTTGGCTGGTGCAAACTGGTTTGGTATGAATGCTACCGAGCGTGTCTTCCACGGTTTGTGGGCGGCTAACATGGAGAAATTGCTTCGTGAAACGGCTGAGCGCGGTATTAACTTAATTCGTGTCCCTATTTCTACTCAATTGTTAAAAGAGTGGGCCAATGGTGAATTCCCCGCTGTAACCGTGAACTCCTCGACCAATCCAAATCTAGACGGTCTAAACAGTATTGAAGTGTTCGACTACTTCTTAGCGCAAGCTAAATCTTGTGGTTTAAAAGTGATGGTTGATGTGCACAGTGCTGAAGCGGATAACTCGGGTCATATTGCACCGCTATGGTACAAAGGCAGCGTTACTACTGAAGATTGGGTTAACACGCTAGGTTGGGTTGCCGATCATTATAAAAATGATGACACCATTGTTGCTTACGACTTAGAGAATGAGCCTCACGGAATTCCAAAAGGCACAGCTGAGTCTTCGCAATTGGCGGGTGAATCTGACTTTGATTATTGTAATCGCTTAGAAGAAACCACTGATCAAAGCTTCTCTAAGTGGGATGACTCTACTGATATCAACAACTGGAAATATGCGGCAGAATTAGGCGCTAAAGCCGTGCTTGATGCTAATCCAAATGTATTGATTATGATTGAAGGTATCGAAGCTTATGCCACTCAAGGTAAGTGGGTAAACCCAAGAAAACTTAACAATACACCTGAAGCTTGTTATGCATTTAACTGGTGGGGCGGTAACTTACGTGGTGTTGCTGATATGGAAGTAGAAGCGCCTACGGGTTTACAAGACCAAATCGTTTACTCGCCTCATGACTATGGCCCACTGGTATTCATGCAGCCTTGGTTTCGGACCGCCTTTGACCGTGACACCTTACGCAGTGATGTATGGGAACCAAACTGGTTGTTCATTCATAACGAAGGTATTTCACCGCTATTTATTGGTGAGTGGGGTGGATTCATGGATGGTGGCGATAACCAGAAGTGGATGGAAGCACTACGTGATGAGATAGCGGAAGAGCGTCTTCACCATACTTTCTGGGTAATTAACCCTAACTCAGGTGATACCGGCGGCTTGTTAAAAGCTGATTGGGAGACTTGGGATGAAGAGAAGTACGAGCTTCTACGCGGTGCGTTATGGGAAGAGAATGGCAAGTTTGTTGGTCTAGATAAGCAGGTTCCGCTTGCTGGTGGATCTGAGACGGGTCTTTCCCGCTCAGAGCATTTTGGTCAGTAATTTTTTATTGATTTGAAAGTTTTCTGTTGAGAGCTTTCTTTTGATGCTAAAAGCCGCCCCCTAAGGGCGGCTTTTTTTCGTCTAATAATTGTAATATTGAAATTTATTTAAGTGATTTACAGGTGACGACGCTGTCCGTAGTAAAAGTGACTTCACCTGTTGTGATGTCATACATAGCACCAATTAGGCCGTACTTACCGCTGTCAATATCTTTGCGTAAATGCTTACTTTTTTTGCAAAGCTTCTTCATGTTTAGCTCGACATTAGCCTCTGCAACTTCCTGAACAAGCGCTGCTGCAGCATGGTCATTACCTGCGCAACTCTTTGGAAGGATGGACTTAACAGCAGGGCTAATATTTGTTAGCGCTTTTTTGAGCAGGCCGCTGGTACCACCGTTACATGCCCCATGAACCGCGCCGCAACTGGAGTGCCCCAATACGACGATTAGCTTTGTGCCACTCAGAAAGGCAAATTCTAAGCTGCCAAGGATATCAACGTTAACAAAGTTCCCCGCGACACGTGCTACAAATAAATCGCCAATGCCCCGGTCGAATACAGCTTCCGGTGGAATGCGTGAGTCCACGCAACTGACAACCGCAGCGAAGGGGTGTTGACCCATGCTTGCGCTTTCGGCTACTTGAACGGGGTGATTCCAGTGGATTGTTTGGTCGGTACGAAAACGAAGATTACCTTGTTTGAGAAGCTCTAAAGCGCCGTTAGGGGTGATAGCGTCCTGTTGTGCTTTGGTGAAGATGCTTGGTGCCGGCTCGGAAGCATACGATCGTGTCGTTATTGTAATTAACAAGCTTAGTGATATTGCAAAACATGATAATAACTTTTTATTCATTATGGTTTTCCTTTGTTTTTAATCAAAAGCAAAGTATAGCTGGCTAAAACGGATGCGCTGTGTTGGAGGCTGCGATAAGGTGAGACTTAATTGGTTAAGTAAATTTAAGATGTGGCTTCTGAGGAGGAAGGAATATTACATGTCTAACCGTTCTGTAATTGAGTCACTGACGGGGTAGGGGCTTTCGGCGGGGAGTAGCTTATTTGCGGCCGCTAATTCGCTCTGCTCGACAAGGTTGTGGATATCGGCTGCAAGCTCTGTCACGTCGCTAATGTTTTGAACCCACTCGTTCACATAAAGCGGCACGGCCTCATTTGATAAGCCTATTTGTATTGCTCGGTGCTCTAAAGGGCGCAAATATACATCCCGCTCAGGATCCCACTGGATACGAACGGGCGTTGCTTTTTTAATTTTAAGCCATTCCCCTTTGTCAGTATGAGCATTAGCGCGGTGGCTCAGAAGGCTATGTTGTAGCGCCCACTCAAAGCCTTCCCTAGTAATATCGATAGCGAGAATATGGTTCTGTCCGTTATCTTTTTTACCCCAGCCTGAACGATACATCATCCAGAGAAAGGAGGGTTTAATCCACGTCATACGCGCCATTTTGAACGGCGGACAAACAAAGGTGCCGTGCTCAAGCGCGGCCTTGGCAATAGTGCCACTGTAAGCCTGATAAACACGGATCGTTTTGGTGTTATATGTGGCTCGAATCTGGCGAGTGGGAGTTGTCATTAAAGGGCTAGCCCTTCTGGCAGCAGTAAACCTTGAGTAATCCCTTTTGAGATAACTTCTTTTGCCCCAGCTAAATCGTCATTTACTAAAGCATAAACATAACGGTAGATTGTCGTTTCTTCATTGTTACTGCTTGTACCTGTATACAGTTTTGAGATAGTTGGAGCCAAAGTATATGCTTGGTAGCGTGCTTTAAGTGAGGCGCTAAAATCAGTGCCAAATGCGTTAGCTAAGTACCAGTTGCTTTGCGATGGTGTTTTCGGAAAGGCGGCCTCTCCTTCAGACATCAGTTGCAATAAGTGGGATACCGATGGCCAGTTGTTGGCTTGATCGCGAAATTCAGGATATAAATTAAAAGCCAATGCAAGTAATGTTTGTCTGTCAAAAATACGTGTGTATGTTGTATGGAATTTCGCGAACTGCTCGTTTTTAACTAAGGCTTGTTGTTCAATCCGGGCTAAGAGAATATCGCGTAGCGTTGATTTAATCGCGATACTTGGATGTTTGCTGTAGATACTTTCGGCACGCTTTAGTAATGCATCTAAGTCTAAAGATGCGTCGTAATCGAGTAAAGATAACTCTACCTCAATTAATCTTTTATCTACTATGGCGTACTCTAGGGATGTTGGCGAGAGTGTAATGTCAGCATAAAACTCCTTATAACCTGCTATAGCCTGACGCTTTTCCTCGAGGAATTCTTGATCGCCTTCGCCGGAGCGGTATTTGGCTATGGCTGCTTTATTCGCACTTAAATCGAAATTGACCGTATCAATACGGTCAGCCATTTGCTCCATGCTTTCCTGCAACTTCAAGAAGTAATAAAATCCATAGGCACTTGAGAACGTTGACATACTTTTTGGGGATAGTATGACGGATTTTCGAGTGTAGTCCATATACTTGTCGTAGGCTGGGTGCTCGCGTACAGCGTTAATTAAAACAGTTTTTTCATCATGATCTTTGTATAAATATGTAAGGTAATCCAATGTTGGCCTTACACCTATAAGTGCGAAGTCAATTTTGTCTTTGAATAAATCACGGAATATGCGATGACCATATTGATTCGCAGCATTGATTAATACAATGCTGTCATCCGGTTGTTGTTCGACGGCTTTATCCATATTGCGTAAGGCCTTGTCGTAGTCGGCTTCGTCTTGACCGTTTTCATATTTTGACATGTAAATAAGGGCTATATTATTCGGGGACGAAGTGCCTTCTGGTATGCTTTCATAGCTTGTGATTGCTTTTTGAAAAAGTTGATCGGCTAATTTTTTATCGCCATCTGCAACCGCTTTTTCAGCTTTTAATGCAAACAAATCGGCTTGCACATACGCGCTGCTATTATCAGACGCTTCTAGCCATTTAAGGCGCTCTTCTTGGGTTTCGGCGAGTACATAGAGCTGATAGGCGTATGTCTTCTTGTGCGCTTCATCACTTGCTTGCTCATAGGCTTCGTTCGTATAGTCGGCGGCTTTTTTGGTTAAACCTACGTCGCGTAATATATCGGCTACGGCTGCTAATACCTCGTGGCCACGATTATATTTTTCGATAAGGGTATTAAACAAAGCATCGCCATCGTCAAACTCACCTAACCAATAGTAAACTTGCCCGAGGTAGAGCTGATAGTCATCTGAGTCGCCAGCGTATGATTTTACGGCCAAGAACATGGATTTTGCTGCGGTTAATTCTTTTTCACGCAGGGCTTGCTCGCTCATAGACATTGCACGGCTTAAGCGCACGATGCCTAAATCCAGTGCTACTGGAACGATATTAGCGGCTTCTCGGTAAGCGTCTAAAGCCCTTTTAATCGGTCGAGACTTTTCGACATTTACTGAGTAAACCTCGTTAATCAAGCGGTTTTGCTCAGTGTTGTCTGCGAGTTCATATTTGGTATAAAATTTGTCAGGCGCTCTACCTTTATCAAGGTAATCGATGGTGGCGTCCCATACTTTATTGGTCGCGGCATTGTAGGCATCTTCGGCTTTTCGGTACTTAGCAAGGCGTGAGCGGGTGTAGGGTTCAAGCAATTTAAATGCGCGTTCACTCTCGTTGTTCCCCGCAAAATACTGGCCGAGTGCGCGGGCAGCTTCGGTATCGCCTAAACTGGTTTCTACTTTGGCTAAAACTTCGGGGCAGTGCTCGCACTGTGCAAGGGCTTCATCGATCAATGCATACTGCATGGCAAGTTCTTTGTCTTGCTGCATGAGGGCTATATGAGGGAGAAGCGTTGTATGGGCGAGGGTTTGGTATTCTTTGATTTCGGCTTCATCTTTGCTACTAAGCGACGCAAGCACGGCGAGTTGGCCTGCTTGGTAAGGGTGCTCACCGTGATATTGAATGTGCCATTTCGAGAGTTTGTTGAAGTATTTTCTATCAACGTTGCGAACTCCAAACATGCTACGCATGATATGGGTGAGCGCTTCAGGCGTTTTACTTGTGAGGTAATCTTCTTTTAACAGGGTCTTGAGTGCTTGGCGAGCATCAGGAGATATTTTGGTTGAGCTATGCATCGCGATGCTTAATAAGCGTATTGCATCGTCAACATTGTTTTGTTCAAGCGCTGCAATACCTAGAAGGTAATCTTGCTCGGCAAGGTAGTCGGGTGTGTGGGTGTGGTAGTGATAGCCCCAACCACCTAGAACGATGGTTAATATGGCGGTTAAAACAAGCTTTTCTCGAAACATGCAGAGATCTCCTTTCTGTCCTGCGGATATAAATAGACGTGTGCCTTAGTGGCAAACGGCGCCATTTTAGAGGAATGGGGGTCGAAAAGCTTGTTTTTTGTGTCAGATTTACTATTTCAGCGCCTTAACGTGCTGCGGCTGGCTCCCCCCTGCGCGTTCACGTTGCCGATGCCCAGATCTATGACTCAATCCGCCATTACCGCAGGTGTCAAAAGTGTTTTTAAAGTCTAAAGATAAAGGACGTATTTTCATCGTAGCCACCTTTTGTTAGTGTCCCGCATCTTGGCAAGGAGGGGGATTTGCTATCGATGATATCAATGCTATACATTGTAATGTATCGCTAACTCGTCTAATCGTCAAAAGGAGGGTATATGGCAAACTTAGTTGTACGTAATATCGATGAAGATGTTGTCAAAGCGCTTAAAGCGCGTGCAGGGCAACTTGGTATAAGCGCCGAGGCTGAGCATCGCCGTATCCTAGAGCAGGCGTTACTAAGACCCAAAAAACGCAGCTTTGCGATGGTGCTTGGAGCTATGCCCGATGTCGGTTGTGATCAAGATTTTGAGCGTCAACAGGATGATGGTGCCCGTGATGTATTTGATTGATACCAACGTCATTAGTGAGACACGAAAAAAACACCGCGCCAATACTGGCGTTCAGCAATTCTTTAATGACGCAGAAAAGATGCAGTGGACGCTATATATCAGTGTTATTACCTTGGGGGAGCTTCAACGAGGTTTGGAGGTGATTCGCCATCGTGGCGATGATTTGCAGGCGCAGCATTTGGCGAGCTGGTTAAGGGTCGTTGTTGATGAATATGCGCCTTTTTTACTGGATTTTGGTGCGACAGAGGCTCAGGTTTGGGGTGCACTGCGTGTGCCACATTATGAAAGTGCGATCGATAAACAAATTGCCGCTACGGCTTTGGTGTGTGATTTAACCTTGGTGACACGCAACACTAAAGATTTTGCGGGGACAGGGGTTCGTTTGTTGAACCCCTTTTCCTAGCGCCTACTTCTCCAACAGCTCCGCCAAATAAACCCCAGTATGCGAGCGTTTAAGTGTGCAATCGAGTTATTATTTGCAAGCGCTAATAAAGCCCGTATCCAGCGGTTGCAGGTGATAATGTTGCGAATGCAGTTGCCAATTTAACGACATTGTTGGCGGAATATTTTATTGATTGTGAAGGGGCTCGTGTGTTTTTAGAGGAGGATGATTATAGTAAAACGTTAATCCTTATTTACACTAGAGAAAACGATTTCCATAAAATTCAAAAAGAGCCATGAAGGTATTTCGGGTATAAATGAAAAAGAAAGTCGCATTATCAATTCTGGGGGTTTTCCTATTGCTAGGGCTATTGGTTGCTGGCGTGATTGGGTTTAATATATACGAAATTAAGAATATATCCTTAACGAAAAATGAGCTTGAGTATAGGGTGTTTTACAAGGTTCAAGCTGAGAAAGAATTTCTGACTGAAGAGGAGTTCAATGAACTGAAGCGTCGGGAGAAATTAATGTTTCAAGGTAAGCCCAGTGAGCAGAAAATGGAAATAAAGAAGACAGCCACGATACTTGGAACTCCATAAGTCCAATTTTTGTACCAAAAACCGCTCCGAGAAATGTGCGCGTGAGCAAAACGTTAGCAATTAACCCAATCTTCCAATGTTAAATCAGGAACTCTTGAGAATTCTTTTGTGTTATTGGTTACCAAAACTGCATTCAAACTTCTAGCATGAGCAACCATAGGTAGGCACGTTCTCAAATAACCCTAGCCCATTATGCTTTCAATGGTAAGTGGACACGGATTGTCGTCCCGTCCTTCACTTGCGATACCACCTCAAACCGCCCCTGATGCCGTTCAATAATGCCATAGCTAATTGCCATCCCCAAACCCGTTCCTTTGCCGTCCGGTTTGGTGGTAAAAAATGGTTCGAATATTTTATCTATTGTCTCTTGTGACATACCACAGCCAGTATCGGTAAATGAAATAATCAGCTCACTCCCCAACTGTTTCATCACAATACTCAACTGGGCGTCGGGGCGCCCCTCCATCGCCTGACACGCATTGACCATTAAATTCATAAATACCTGGTTCAATTCAGAGGCATTACAGCGTATCTCAGGGTCATCTTGAATATCACATGTAAACTCAACCTCGGTTTTGTAATTCGTTTTCGCCAAGTTCAATGTACTATTCAAACATTTACCTAAGGAGTTTAATGCATATTCCGTCGCGCCATCTCCGGTTCCATCGGCCCTAGCGAAAGTGCTCAAATTACTCACGATTTCGGTGATACGTTCGGTGCCATCGTTCAGGGTGGACAAGTGCTCGAATAATTCATCAAAGCGCTGATCAAACACGGCCATCAATTCGTCATCATTTTTCCCAACAAGATCGTTTAATAGTATTTTAAACCGATCCAGGTCCCGCTCGATAAGGCTTGCCGAACCACTCACAAAGTTGACCGGGTTATTGATTTCATGCCCTACACCCGTCACCAAAGTTCCTAGGCTGGACATTTTTTCGGACTGTACCAATTGACTCTGGGTTTGTTTTAGATGGTCATGCGCTTGCTCTAGTTTTTCATAACTCAGCGTCAATTGCCGTGTACGCTGTACCACCTTATCTTCAATGCTATGATTCACTTGTTGAAGTTTTAAGTGCGTCTCTATTCGTGAAAACAACTCTTCTTTGACAATCGGTTTATTTAAATAATCATTGGCTCCGACATGGTAGGCTTGCGTCAAGT
>NVXL01000132.1 GCA_002746115.1 Alteromonadaceae bacterium | reverse complement strand
GGGCTTCTTGCAGGCATTGTCATATTCGATTCGTATTGGTCTGGATGTTTGTTGACTGTAGTTGTTAATAAGCAAAAGTCAAGATTTGACCCCTTACCTACCTTGTAGTTGTTAATAGGTAAAGGTCAAGATTTGACCCCTTACCTACCTTAGAGGCTTATTTCCCGGCCAACGCCGATGAGCTATTCGACAACTTAAACGCCCAGGCGATACCTGGGCGATTAAAAAGCATAACAAAACAAGGTTAATATTATTTCCGTATGCCGTTGGTGGGCCTCTTAATATGAGTTATTGATACGGCTTATTGATAATTAGTATTTATAAGCGTGCAGGGAATGATGTAGGATCGGCTACAAAAGTGCCTGCCGCTATTTCAGCGTCATTCGATGCACCATCACCGTCGATGTCATCATCACAATCGTTACCAATATTATCCTTGTCATCATCCCATTGTCCGAAGTTACTCACGTTAGGGCAGTTATCTAAACCGTCCACACGGGTATCACCATCGGTATCAACATTCCATCCTGGGAAGACAGACGCATCCCAACTGCTTACACCTGCGGCCTTTTCTTCTGCATTGCTATAGCCATCACCATCTCGGTCAGTATCACAGTGATCGCCTAAGCCGTCCCCGTCATTATCAGACTGATATTTATTGGCATTATTAATACAGTTGTCCAAACCATTTATGATGGTATCGCCATCATTGTCTAAACCGGAATCAGGAAAGGAGGTAGCATCCCAAACTTTGGTTTTGGCAGCGATCTCGGCATTATTACTGTAGCCATCGCCATCAATGTCCGAATCACATTCATTGCCACGACCATCCTGATCTTTATCCCATTGAAACGGGTTAGCAATAGTTGGGCAATTATCGTTTTCTTCTAAGATACCGTCATTGTCAGAGTCTGCACCGGGGTAGGAAAGACTTTTCCATGCTAATGTTTTCAACGACTCTTCATAGGCATTTGAAAATCCATCGCCATCGATGTCAGCGTCACACTCATTGCCGATACTGTCGCTATCAAGATCCCACTGCCCCTTGTTCACAATGTTTGGACAATTATCGACATCATCGTTAATACCATCACCATCGCTATCTGCATTTAGGCCTTGGCTAAAACGAAGTGCGCTTTGGTTTTGTATCACGGCAGTATTAAACGAATGCATTAGCACACGTTGACCATCACTGTTTTCAATGCCGACGGTGGCTGAACGGCCAAAATCAATGCTCGTATTTCCAGACTGAACATCTTGATACTGCATGACAATATCACCGCTATTTTCATGTAATATTACCTGTGCCGTCACGGCATTACTTACCGTTGTAGCGGGAGACGTATCCAGCCAGGAGGCCATATTTTGCCAAGTAATCACCACTTGACGATTAGGCGCTGAGCCGATAACGGCAGAACACACTTGCCCACCGGCTTCCGGATTTAAGTCATCCCAGTAAGTGGCGATAATAGTTTTTAAATTACTTTCATTTGGCAGCTCCATATTTTTGTGCGCAGAAACACTAAATGGAGAGAAACTTAAAAAGCCATTAGAACTCACATAAGCCGTATCGTACTCAATACCGAAAAAATTAAAATCAATGCCTAACGCTAGTTCTACTTTACCATCATCGTGGTTCGGGCCAACACATCGATCAAGGGCGGAGACCCAGTTATACGCCGTGGGTTCTACCGAGTATGAAACGTTATCCGCACCCACATAAAAAGTACGCTGAAGGTTATATTGCCGGCCGTCCTTGGTCGCATTAATCGCAACGTTATTATCCCCCTCACTCGTCGGCGTCCACTCTTGGGTGAAGATGCCATCTCCAGCTTGTACATCGCCATGTGTGCCATTATCAAATAAGTTCAAGCTTGAACCACCATTGATTCTGACGCTCGCGCTAACCCCTGTTGAACCACCCGAGCACAAGGTTGTATCCAGTGTAATAAGCCCTGCTTCATCGACAAAAAATGCACTTCCCGCTTGCGGTGATGTCAATTTAACGTCTTGGATACCCACACCTGCGAATGCGCTGATCACATCATTCGTCGCGTAACCCAAGTCTTCTGTCGACGACAGCACACCACAAAAACCTTCTTCAAAGGTACTGCTAGCGGTCCAGTAATTCTGGTTCGCGCCCACCATCACTTCAAACGCTGTACGAGTATTCCAACCTTGCGTGGTGGCTAAATTATAAAAAGCCTTATTGTAGACACCACTGGTATGATGCACATCGGTAACGGGAACAAAATCATCAAGATGATCAATGGAGACACCATCGGCTGTCGGATCATTCATATGACGCCCGGTGTGCTCCCCTTTATTCAAGTCCAGACCAAGTAACCATGTGTTTGAACCGCGCACATAGTATTCCGCGGCTTTACCGGCCATATCCGAGAAGGCCTCATTCATACCGCCGGATTGTTCGTCGTAAATTAAGTTAGCGTTTATTTCAGTAAAGGCATGAGCAATTTCATGACTGACAATATCTAGTACGGTGTAGGGGTATACATCGCTGTTGCCGTTACCAAAATGAAGCGCGTCACCATCCCAAAAGGCATTCGTGGTATTGCCATTAAAGGGGTCAACCCAATCGGTTAACATCACTAGCGATGACGTATGTGGATCGATCGAAAACCAGTCGTTATACATATTGCTAACGGCTGTCGCAAAAAAGTGAGCGTCATTGATGGGTGAGAATGCACCATTCACAGGCGTAGCGGTATTATTCGGGCAGGTAAAGTTGAAGGGATCGATGGACCAAGAAGCGCCATTCCACTTACCTGCGATACTTGTCGTAAATACCTTGTCGTTTTGCAGTGTACACCTTGAGCCGTTCACGGTGACATCGAGAAAATCAAAATCGCCAGTTGAACCGTCCACATCTCGACCGTAGACATATCGCCCCGTTTTTCCGTTTCCACCGGGGCCCTGACCAACATTCGCAGATGGGAAAAGTGGATAGTAGACTTTGTACGACGATTGTAAGGCCCAACTTAAGCCAAGTGGTGTTCTTTACCATGGATTCCTCTAATTATCTGTAATGTGCTCCCAGTGATACACAACCGAGATGCAATAGCGGCAGCATTCTGCGCTTATCCGATAAGGAGGGTCAATCGCTTTTAATGTTACGACTGAGCTTTATAAGCGTTGTGAGTACTATTACAACTTTTTGGAATCGAAGAGGCAAAGAGAACCAAAGGTCAGTCTCGATTGATTTTGTATGAATAAATAAAAGCCCGATTGCCTCAGGATTTTAAATTTTTATAGGTAATTACCGCCGATTTTTTGACACCTCAACCACGCCACCACAAAGAGTATTTTGGCACCTAAATCTCGTTTTGAAATTCGCTTTAATCTTGGGCTCTTTATCGTCAGCGTCTCGATAAGTAAACCGTTCTTCACTGTGAGCTGAAAAGAACCAGCCTTATCCAATATTGAATTCGTGAACAGTGATTTTCCTGTCACACCGTGTACCTAGATATTCTAGTATTGCCTCGCCAAGCCAAATCACCAAAAAGACCTCTGTTTTTTCACATAGCCCAACAGATACTGTGTTTTACATGCTAAGTTTGTATTACCTAGATCTATAGGCTTACCTTTGGCCTTACCCCGTTTCATACCAAACCCACAGGAGATTCGCCGGGCATGATTTACAATAACATCTTAGAAAAAATCGGTAATACACCTATCGTACGTATCAATACTTTAGGGCCTAAACACGTTAACCTCTTTGCCAAAATCGAAGCCTTCAATCCGATGGGCTCGGTTAAAGACCGCCTCGCACTGGCGGTGATTGAAACGGCTGAACGCAGTGGCGAATTAAAACCGGGTCAAACAGTGGTAGAGGCAACCAGCGGTAATACCGGTATTGGCCTAGCAATGGTCTGCGCACAAAAAGGCTACCCCCTTGTTATCACCATGGCCGAGTCGTTCAGCGTTGAACGCCGTAAGTTGATGCGCTTTTTAGGCGCAAAAGTCGTGTTAACCCCCGCCGCCGAAAAAGGCACTGGCATGGTTAAAAAAGCCGTAGAGCTAGCCAAGGAACATGGCTGGTGGCAACCATTGCAATTCTCCAACCCAGCCAACGCAGAGGTGCATGAAAAAACAACGGCACGGGAGATTATGAATGACTTTGCAGACACTCAGCTCGACTACTGGGTGACAGGTTTTGGTACTAGCGGTACGTTAACCGGGGTTTCACGCGTATTGCAAAAAGAAAGCCCCAACACCAAAATTATCGTCTGTGAGCCAGAAACTGCGCAAATCATGAGTAGCGGCGTGACGGTAGACAGAGACGAGAACGGCTCACCTACAGCAACCCACCCCAACTTTGCTCCTCACCCTATTCAGGGCTGGACCCCTGACTTTATCCCTCAGTTAGCGGATGATGTGTTGAAGCAAGAGGTTATCGATCAATTTTTGCCTATCGCAGGCCCTATGGCGATGCAATGCTCCAAGGATCTTGCACAAAAAGAGGGTATTTTTGTCGGCATCTCCGCTGGAGCAACCTTGGCGGGCGCACTAAAGATTGCTGAAACAGCCCCAGAAGGCGCAAATATTTTATGCATGCTGCCTGATACCGGTGAACGCTATTTAAGCACACCATTATTTGCAGATATTGAAGGTGATATGAACGAGCAAGAGCTAGCACTATCTAACTCAACACCGGGTTTTCAGTTTTAATACGGCATAAAGAGCTGTCAAACAACTGTTAAAGAAAAGCGGGCTGATAAGTAATTATCAGCCCATTTTTGTTGCCGCCACAGATAAAAATGGGCAGTCCCTAACAGATTAAAGGCACTATTTCGTCATTCGACAGAATTGCGATAATAGCGTTGATTATAGTAATTACATTACTCCCCCTTTAAAGTCACCCCTACTACTAACAGGAAAGCTGCCCCTCCCAGCGATAGCTCAAATGAGCGGACTCGCTTACCCCTCCAACACTCACGACTGGAATGTAAAAAATATTTGACACGCACCGCCGACGTGTATACTATTCTTTACACCAAGTAACTAATAGTGGACACGGAAATGGATTTAACTTTTAAAGAAAAAAGCCTTTTTACCCAACTCATAGCATCATCTATTGCATTTTTTACCTATTTTTACACAACACTCCCACAAAGCTCAGCATTCAACTCTTCGGCGCTAATAACGCCGCTTATTGCTTTAGTAACAGCTATTGTTGTAATAAATATTATTGGTCACATAATTGCCGCCATGATATCCACACCGGAAGGTGAAGATGAGCGAGATGAACTTATACTTTTAAAAGCTAGCAAAACAAAAGCAACACTACTTTCAGCAGGGATTGTCCTATCCGTTTTGTTTAGCTTAAAACTAGAAAGTGAGTTTTGGACGATTCAGATTTTATTAGGGGTTTTAGTGAGCACCGACATAGCTGAGAAATTAATACAGCTTTTCCATTATAGAAAAGGCCTGTAAAAAATGAAGAAAAATGAATCTCATATTTCTAATAAAATTAGAACATTTCGGTTTTTAGCCAATGAAATGTCGCAAAAAGAATTGGCATTGATGGTAGGAGTGACGAGGCAAACAATTAACGCAATTGAATCCTGTAAGTATTCACCCAGCCTAGAAGTCGCTTTCAAAATTGCAGCTATTTTCGAAGTTACGGTCACAGATGTTTTTTCCTATGACCCGACTGACACTCCCGAGTGATGTGGTTTTGGCGGCTCTAAGCTTGCCAAACTCAACGCCCCCGCTTTTGAAGGCAGCGGAAAATAGGACACACACGGTTTCATGGCGTATCGTAGAATTATTTACAAGGTCGACGCCGAACCCCTCTCATCATCATTTTAAGTGATAACTGAGGCTAAACTTTGTTAAATTGGCTCCACTACTTTTCTTACTTACGTAGGCCACATCGTCTCTTTTTTCTATACGTTTATACCGCCTTCCTACTTGAACGCCATGTTTATTGAGCAGCACTACATCGTCTTTAGGCGATTTTTTGCCATTGGTTCTATTTAACTCGCCAACTAATAAATAGTCTTGCATAGGGAAGTGAGAGTACCAAGCACTGCTAATGTTCCACCGCTTGCCATTTTTGAGTGTCGCCTTACAAAATCGATTCGAGGTACTGACATGCCTAAAACAAGAGGCATACTTCTCTCTGGAGCTTGTCACCAACCATTCACGGCTGATCATACTGCCGTTTCGTGATATTACCCGCAGCTTGGTATCATAAACCCAGCTATCGTAATTATCCCTTGATTTTTTTGGCTCACGGAGGACGTGAATATATCCATGCTTTGAGCTACAGTCGTAGCCTTCCTGACCTCTGACTAAAATATCACCTTTGAGATTCAACAGATAACAACGAGTATACTCTTCATTTCTAAGCGGAGTTCTGGTCGCCACCAATATCTCTGAACCGTAGTTCTCTAATTTTTTATATACGAATGGATGGATGATTTCGCCGGTTTTGTTAACAAAACCCCACAACCTTCCTTGCTTATAAGTAACAACCTGGCTTGAATCTCCATGGTTCTTTTTATACCAATCACGTATCGCTTGTCTTTGGGCGTTTTTTGCTCGAACCTGAACCGCTTGCGCCGCTGCTTTTTCACGCTGTTTTTGTAGTATTGCTGCTTCGCGGGCTTTCTGCTGTTTTAAGTTTGCTTCGAGTGTTGGCGAGTACTCTGAAATATCATTGAGTATTTCGTTCGATAGATTTAAGCCATACAAGTTATTAAGTGCTTGATCAGCTTCAATGAACTGACCTCTGGCAACCATGATTTTTATCTTCAGGTTAAGCGCGGTAGGACTAGGTTTATCACCCAAGAGCCCTTCAATCTCAACTACCTTTGCCAGCGCCTTATCGTAGGATTTTTCATCAAAGTACTTGTTAGCATTAATAAATTTAACTTTGATTATGCTAATTGTTCTGGCGTCTAGAGACTGTGCGCATACAGCGGTGCTACCTAATGCTAGCATTAGGATAACGCTGATAAATTTAAGCTTTCTGAACATGCTAAACTTTAACATCTACTTAGATCCTTATTAACTTTTGCCTGTCGGGGCTGGTTTATTTATAAGCGCGGGCAATACCTTGCTTCCACTGTGCGGCTTCCAGTTTACACTTTTGATACGCAATATCTTCTCTGGCTTCCATTCTCGCTACCTTACGCTTATGCGCTTGATATTCTTCCCATGTATCGAAATCGTTAGCGCTATAGCTCGTTGTTAAATATAGTGTGTGAGCCTTCCAAAATTCGAATGAAAGCGTTTCACCGTCGAGAAACTCCCCTTCAATATCAACAAAACCCGTTCGTGCTGCACGCCATGAGCCTTGAGCCCCCCAATCTAATTGGCTGTCTAGGGAACATTGATGTTGCTCTCTGATTGTTATACTCACTTTAGCAATGCCGTCTTGGTAATCCAAAATACGCCAAGCTTTGTAGGGAATAAGGGTTTCGCCGGAAGAAGAGCGCACACCTTCATTGCCGTTTTTATAATCAATTTTAAATCCAGCTGATTTACTTTCAGTTTGTGCCAGCATACCTGCGAGCGGGTCATCTGAGTCTGCGGGCGCAGCGTCTATACCGGCGAGTGGGTCATAATTGGCTGAAGTATTGGTGTCACTGAGGTCTGCCAAGAAGTCGCCCAATGTCTTCTCTTTGTTGTCACCGAGGATGCTTAATAATACGTCCTCGGCTTGACTGGTGGCTTGCCGAGCGGTATCAGAAGCGCGTTCTAAGCTGGAGAGGACATCTTTTTGTGTTGATTGTTGAGCGGTTTCAGTGCGGTTTTTTTGTTGGTAATTTTTTACTTTTGCGATATTCGCTGTTAAGTGCTTGATACGTGACTCAAGACCTTTGCACGCATCACTCTGGTACTCGCCGATCGATTTGCGAAGGTGGTTGATTTCCGTACAATACCCTTTTAGACTCTCATGGGAAATACGAGCCAAGACCTTTTGGGCACGCACAATGTATTTAGTCAGCGCGGCTTTGTTTTTCTTCGGAGGAATAGGGCCTGTTTGGTACCCTGCCTCATTCAAGAAGCGACTACGCTTAGCGTAGGCCTTTTCTTTAGGCCTGATCTGCTTATGGAAAACATTGTTGTGTCGGAGTTGCTCAGGGGAAGGGTCTTCAAGCGCTACGCGAGAGATCTTCTGCTGAGCAAACGCCGAGCCGGACAAAGAGACAATAAATAAAAATACAGCTGTAACGACCCGCACCGACTTCCCACCATTTGAAGTTATTATTCACGCCCCTACATTAGAAGCACAATAAATTTATCGCTCATCCTTCTCTATGCATTAAGGGGTCAAATCTTGACTTATTAAGGGGTCAAATCTTGACTTATCACACCAAACCGCTCAAACAATCGATCATCCTCAACCATTGCTCGATTCAATCGCCCAATGGTTTGAGATATCGTTGAATAATGCGTCACACCAAATATATCCGCTATTTTCTGAAGCGTCATCTGCCCATGACTTTGGCATAACTTCATAGCTACCCAACGCGCATAATTTCTCGGCTGCCTGCCTCGGGATACCTTCAAAAGACCGCTACGCTCGCACGCAAACATCGTGATCACGGCATCAAGAATAACCTCCACCTCCACAGCCTCACGAGCGGAGCGAACCGAACACTCGGGCGAGAAATCAACGCCAGCCAAAACCTTCTCTTTAAATTCTTGATCCCCCATCATGGCCGGAGTGTGTTTTAAATCGTAAAATTTTTCAATCTCTTTACTATTACCGATGCTGACAAACTTTTTGTAGGATTTATAGGTACTTCGCCCGCCCATCATACCCAGCATTTCGTCCCGGCAAAGCCAATCAGGGCATTTCGCTGATTTACTCATGTATTGCGGGTAACTTGACCAGATGTAATCCTCCAAATTATTGACTATCGGCGTTCTCGTTTCGATTGGATTTCGATGGATGTAACGACTGACTTCAAGAAGATGGCTATCGGCATCAATGAGAATGGCTTTGTAACGCCCTCTAAACAAAGAGCCGTCTGTTTTTTTGAGTCGATTGTAACGCTGGGTATAAATTCCGTTAACATGGCGCATTGCACGACTTAGGTTTCCTTTGGGCGTTTTGAGCAGTAGGTGGTAATGGTTTCCCATCAAGCAATAGCTGTGCACCTGTAAACTAAAACGCTCATGGGCTTCTTGCAGGCATTGAAAAAATGCATGGTAATAATCATCACCATGAAATATTTTTTGACGCCCTTTTCCGCGACTCATCACGTGGTAGAAGGCGTTGTCATATTCGATTCGTATTGGTCTGGACATTTGCTGATTGTAGCTGTTATTAGATAAAAGTCAAGATTTGACCCCTTTATACCTTTATACTTTTGACCCCTTTATACTTTACACCCCTAATCGGTGGTGCACTTACTGGTTGAACGTGGCTTCATATAAATATGAACAGCCATTTAACAGCCTTAAGCATGAAACCATTAAATCGCCAACCAACAAGACCTTGGCTGGCGATCGGTTAACATTGAGTCCTAACGCAATCTACTCGCCCCTCTTCTCCAACTGTTCTTTTTTCTCCTCCTCAATCACCTCTTTGGTGGGCAAAACGTTCTTTTCTTTCGTCTCTATTTTTTTCAATTTATTCTTATCAAATTTTTCCACTTCTGAGAGATCGGGCTTAAACATGGGTATCACCTTTTAATTGTCACGTATATTTCTGCAAATTGAGATGCTTATTAAAGATTATTCATCCGTAGCTAAAAGCACTTTCGGTGCACAATAGATGGGCCGGATTCATCGTACTCTTCACGCGAGATCCACATTTGCTGAAACGTCGATAACGAACCAAGAATGGAACCGCCAATCCATGTGGAATGTCTGCGCTCTGGCGGTGCAATGATGTTAATCTTCATTGTTGGTGGTGCCAGTGCGGATATTTCCTTTTGCATTCTATCGGCAATCCCCGGAAACATCGTGCCCCCTCCTGAGAGGACGGTATTTGCATATAGATCTTTACGAATATCAACATCGCATTTCATAATCGAATTATACGTGGTCTCGTGAATACCTGCGGATTCCATACCAATAAAGGCCGGTTGAAACAGGGTTTCAGCGCAACGGAAACGCTCATTGCCAATGGTAATCACCTGCCCATCGGGCAATTCGTAGGTTTCCTCTACTGAGCGGCTACTCGCAGCAGTTTGCATCTCCTGCTCAAAATCGAGCGCAACATAACCCAATTTGTTTTTAATGTCCTGAACGATTTCACGCTCGGCAGCGGTGGTAAACGAATAGCCGCGCTCGGTAAGGATTTTCATTAAATAACCGGTTAAGTCTCGACCAGCAAGATCGAGGCGAATAATGGCATGCGGCAAGGCGTAACCTTCGTAAACGGGTACGGTATGAGAGACGCCATCGCCACTATCAAACACAATACCGGTGGTACGACCGCTGGCATAGAGCGACAGCACAGAGCCAATCGCAACATACATGGCAGGCACATTGAAGACATCAAACATGATTTGCGTCATCTTTTCACGATTGGCCTTGGGGTTAAGCGGCGCCTCTGTCAATATTACCGGCTGCGCTGAGGGGTCAATCCCCAATTCGTTAAAGGTGTGATGCCAAATTTGCTCCATATCGTCCCAGTTAGTGACAATGCCATGCTCAATCGGGTACTTGAGCGTGAGAATGTCTCGCTTGGCCAGCGCCTCGTCCCCAACGTAGCTGCCTTCTTGCCCTTGATCCCGGGGACGCCCGACAATACCGGGGAACACGATTTTCGGTGCATCATCACCCGCAAAACCTGCGCTGGTAAAACCAGATCCGTTATCGATTACAACGGCTTGTAAATCACCCATACTACTACCTCTTTATTGTTGGTTTCAGTCAGAACATCATGGTGTAAAGCCTAGCAAATATAATTGCTGTATCGCTCACGTTATCCAATACTAGCCCACGCACCAAAACTTACACAGAATTTGTTAACAAAACAAACTAATTAAAAGGAGTAAAGGGGTCTGATCTTGACTTATCATATTAAACCGTTCAAGCAATCGATCACCCTCAACCATTGCTCGGTTCAATCGCCCAAGGGTTTGAGAGACCGTTGAATAATGCGTCACACCAAATATATACGCTATTTTCTGAAGAGTCATCTGCCCATGACTTTGGCATAACTTCATAGCTACCCAGTATTTATTCTCGGCAAAGCCAATCAAATAATTTTGCTGATTTACTCATGTATCGCGGGTAACTCGACCATGTGTAATCCTCCAAGTTATTGACTATCGACGTTCTCGTTTCGATTGGATTTCGATGGATGTTAACCATGACAAGCCCACGCCTGACTCCGTAAGCTTGATGATACAATTCGAGAAAAACAAAAAGGCAGGGTCTGTTTTCAGGGATAAAAAAACACCCGAACGACAACTAGTCTGACACAGGGTGATTGCGGGAATACTACAGAAGTAGTACTCCCGCTATTTTTCAAGCTTATTCCATTCGTTTTAATTTACGGCAGTTCAATTTCCCGAATGGTTACCCATTTGTATTCACTTTCTCCCTGTGTATTTCGGATAAAGACAACGCCGTGACCGGGATCAATCACATGGTTCGTATCATAGTTACAACCTGTTGCATCTAAACTACCCCAGTCGGCATCAGCGTTCCAGTTTGAACCCATATCGATATATTCACCGAGAAGTTGCCAGTCGCCACCATTTTCTCCTTCCGTTAAGTCTAGCCAAGCTTGGAGTTTGACCTCACCTACGGCTTGGGTATAAACCACGTATTTCATTCCAATCCACTGGTCTACAGGGAGGTCAGCACCGTCCCAAAGCGTAATTGTTTGTACGACGGACGAAGCCGAATGCCGCAATTCTTTTTGAAATTGCCAAAG
>NVXL01000131.1 GCA_002746115.1 Alteromonadaceae bacterium | reverse complement strand
TTTGTTGGGCGGCTTTTTGTTAACAGAAAAGAGCAGAACAGAACCAAAATCAAAACTTAAATCAAAAGTTAAACCTAAAGAGAATATTATTATGTCAGCGATTAAATTATACCGTCACCCATTATCTGGTCATTGTCATCGTGTTGAATTGTTTTTATCCATACTCGGGTTAAATACCGAAATTGTTGATGTTGACTTGGCAAACGGCGCACATAAAAAGGACGAGTTTCTCAGTAAAAATACCTTTGGACAAGTTCCCGTTCTTGACGATGGTGATTTAACACTAAGCGATTCTAACGCTATTTTGACTTACCTTGCCAATAAATACGACGCCAGCGCTAAGTGGTTCCCTAAAGACCCGATTATAGCTACCGAGGTACAGCGGTTTTTATCTGTAGCTGCCGGAGAGTTGGCAGGAGGCCCTGCATTGGCGCGTTTGGTTAATGTGTTTGGTGCTAAGTTAGATCACCAATTAGTCATCGCTCATGCGCATAGCGTATTAACGACTCTGGACAAGCACTTGGCAGCACGAGATTGGTTGGCGGCTTCTCACCCGACGATTGCGGATCTGGCAAGTTATGCTTACATTGCGCACGCTCCTGAGGGCGATGTGTCGCTTGAAAGCTATTCTAATATTCGCGCATGGTTGACTCGTGTGGAAGCGATCGAAGGCTTTATCCCTATGCAAGCGACTGCAACAGGATTGGCTGCTTAACTATTACTGTTATTAGTGGTATTTGAGTTTAATTGGAAGTTGATTTTAATCGAGGTTTAATATCATGAATAATAAGACTGAATCGCCTTTCCATTCAGGAGAGATGGCCATTCAAACCCGCTTAGGCGTACGTGAGCAGATGGAGCGCTTTGGTCGTCAGGTTATTCGTGATTTTATGCCCGAGCAACATCAGCAGTTTTACCATAGCTTGCCGTATGTGTTTGTCGGTCATGCCGACTCCCAAGGCTGGCCCTGGGCTTCCATTTTATTTAATAAGCCGGGATTTATTACTAGCGAGAGCGATCAGTCTTTCAGTATTAATTCTCGCCCTGTAAGGGGTGATCCAATTGAGCAGTCCCTTATAAAAGGGACTCGCTTTGGGGTGCTGGGGATTGAATTACATACGCGCCGTCGTAACCGTATGTCTGCTCATATTAATGATGTATCGGATGGCGCTATACATTTAACGGTCGATCAAACCTTTGGGAATTGTCCGCAATATATTCAGCATCGTGAATTATACCAAGTGGATGCAAGTGAGCAAGGTGCAACTGAGCTTATGGATATCCAAAACTTTGATGCTGAAGCGCAAGCCTTGATTGCTCAAAGCGATACTTTTTTTGTTGCAAGTTTCTCACAAAAAGATAGCGAGAACCACCGTGCCAGTGAAGGCGCAGACGTTTCGCATCGGGGTGGTAAACCCGGGTTTGTACGTGTGGATAATGCGCGTAGTTTAACGATTCCGGATTACCTAGGGAATTCTCATTTTAATACCCTAGGAAACTTTGTTGAAAACCCCAAGGCAGGACTGTTGTTTTTGGACTTTGAAAAAGGCCACATACTCAGCGTTACCGGTACGGTTGAAATATTATGGGATTCCGATGAGGCCAAGCACTTTAACGGCGCGGAGCGATTGTGGCGTTTTCATATTGATCACGGCCGCTGGTTGAAAAATTCTTTACCATTACGCTGGAAGCTACAGGAGTTTTCTCCTAATAGCTTGTTAACTGGGTCTTGGGCTGAAGCTGAAAATTTAAAAGAGGCTGAGCAACAACAGCATCAATGGCAAGCGTATCGGGTCATGAAAGTTGAGCAAGAGAGTGAGCTGATTCGATCTTATTATTTGTCTGCGCAGCAGTTTCAACACCTTAAGTTTAAGCCCGGACAATATTTGACCTTAAAAGCAAGGATCGATGGTCAAGAGCAGGTGCGTACTTACACGGTATCGAGTGCACCGGAAGATAATTTTTATCGTATTAGCGTTAAGCATGAACAGGGGCGGGAGCAGGGGAGTGATATTCAGCCAAAAGGTTTATTCTCAAGTTATATGCATGAGCAAATAAATGAGGGCGATATTATTTTTGGTAAGGCGCCGAGCGGAAACTTCACTTATGACGCTAGCGAGGAGAAGCCTGCGGTATTGCTGTCTGCTGGTGTGGGTATTACGCCGATGGTTTCGATGGCGCGCCACACCTTAATTGATGGTTTTAGAACGCGTAAAACACGTGCATTAACACTGATTAGTGCCGCAAAAAATGCTGATCAACGCGCTTTCTTTGATGAGTTAAATGATTTCTCTGTGCAGTCGGGAGGGCGAATACGTAGCCTATGGGCTTTAAGCGATGCTGAAGGTTTGCTTGAGGGAAAAGATTTTCATCTTCAAGGTCGAATTTCAAAAGAATTTCTACAAAGTGCTTTGGTACTGGATAACTATGAGTTTTATCTTTGCGGCCCTACCGCGTTTATGCAATCTATGTACGATATTTTGTTGGCGCTTGGTGTTGCGGATACATCTATTTATGCTGAGTCGTTTGGGCCTGCCAGCTTAAAACGCCGCCCTACGAGTCAGTTTGACGGTAGTCGCAAAACGGAGCCTGAGACGCCGCCAGCAAAAGCTGCCGTTGTCACTTTCACTCGTTCGCAGGGCGAGCAAAGCTGGCGTGAGGAGGATGGTAGCTTGTTAGCTTTCTCTGAGGCGCATGGCTATGCGCCAGAATCCGGTTGTCGTAGTGGGCGCTGCGGTGCGTGTAAAACTAAGCTCATAGCGGGTGCGGTGAGCTATATTAGTCCCCCTGAAGCGTCTTTGGAGGAGGGTGAGGTCTTGCTATGCTGCGCTGTACCTGCGGCTTCTGAGGGCGATAAGGTGGTCAAAGTTGAGATTGATTTATAGCTTTTTGTTATTTATAAGTAATGTTTGGGAATAATGCTTAGAGCTAATGTTTTGAGCTAATGTCTAGAGATAGTACTTGGAGATAGCGCTTAAAAAGAGCCTTGCTAATAATTTGTTGAAATTAAAAATATAAATTTAATTTAAAATTAGAAAGTTATAAGTGAAAATACTTCTCGGAGTCACAGCGCCAACCGTGTGATCCGCCTACAATGATGTTTCTTGGCGCATAAAATTGATTATTTACGAGGATGGAAACGATGCTTCAATTGAAACAATACGTAAAGAAAACCCCCCGCAGTTTATTTCACCGCTTAAACTTATTTGCCCTAGGTACTTTATTGACACTTGCTTCTTTGGTGAGCATAAGTACGCAGGCGGCAGATGTCCGTACGACCAATGTGATGGCACCTCTTGAGGTCTGGGATTGGAATAGCTTTGATCAGGAGTTAGCAACGGCAAAGGCTATGGGGATTGATGCTGTTAGCGTAGACGTTTGGTGGGGGAAGGTAGAAAGCGCCGGAGACCAAATTTTTGATTGGAGTTATTACGACACCGTCGTCCAGCATATTGAAAATGCAGGCTTGCGCTGGGTGCCAATTATGTCTTTCCACCAATGTGGTGGTAATGTTGGTGATACCTGTGACATCCCGATCCCGTCTTGGGTGTGGAGCCATTATAGCGGCACCTCAGCGAATGAGCTGCGTTACCGTAGTGAGCAAGGTAATTACTCTGTCGAGACGGTATCTCTCTGGCAAGATAGTTTAGTGCTCAGTGAATATCATGAATTTATGGATGCGTTCGAGCAGCACTTTGCGGCTAAAGCGTATCTTACGGATGAAATAAATATCTCCATGGGGCCTGCCGGAGAGCTGCGTTACCCCTCGTATAACAGCCACGACAGCGGTACTGGGTATCCAACGCGCGGTGCTTTTCAGTCGTATAGTGAAGTTGCGAAAAGCGATTTTAGGCAGTGGACACAGACAAAATATGGCTCATTAAGTGCCATCAATAATGCTTGGGGTTTCTCCTTAGGCAGTATCAATCAAATTAACCCACCCAGTAATGCTGATAGTTTTATCGCTAATAGTGAGCAATATAATACGGTTTATGGGCGGGACTTTGTGCGCTGGTATCATGAGGCTTTAAAAAGTCACGGTCAGCGTATGATGGATAACGCCATAAGTGCTTTTGATGCGGCCTTTGGTGGCGTTGAATTAGGTTTTAAATTACCTGGCGTGCATTGGCAAATGGGAAGCCCAAATGGCTACAATCGCTCTGCCGAGTTTGCTGCAGGTTTAATTCCGTCTGATGTCGATGTTAACAGTACAGCTGAGGCACACGGTTACGCGAGCATGATTGGCTTGGCGGCGAGTTACAATAATAGTGGGCGTCATATTATTCTGCATTTCACCGCGCTTGAAATGGATAATCAAAATTGGGCGCCGCAATATAGCAAAGCTGAGGACTTAGTTTTCTGGATGGGCTCAGGAGCAGCGGCTCAAGGGGTAGAAATAAAAGGTGAAAATGCACTCTCTGGAGGCGTAAGCTCAAATGCTGGTTGGGATAATATTGAGAACGTTTTTAACTTTTCTAGCTATAGCGGCCTTACGGTATTACGTATAGGCAATGTTACCCATGGCGGTAGCGGTCAGTCGCGTTATAGTAGCTTTGTGCAAAATTATCACGATCGTTGGTATTTTAGCGGTACGCCAAATAGCTGGGGTGTGTGGGACTTGGTTCAGGTCAGCAGTACCAAGTGGCAGATGACGCATTACTTTAATGCCAATGGTGCTTTTAGAATTCGCCATTCCAATCAAAATTGGAATGAGGCTTACCCTGGGGGCAATTGGAATATTTGGCAAGGCGCAGGAACCTACGTGATTACCTTTGATGCGCGAGATAATAGTATTGATGTGTTAAAGCTGTAAATCTGTAAAACTGACTGTTGAGGCGTTCACCCGCCAAATTAGCGGATATGGTGGGTGATATTGTCAGTGTATTAGAACTTCACAAATAGACTTGATGGCAGTACTAGGTGGGTCTCAAAAGGCGCGTATCCTTCTAAGCTGTTTGAGTTATCACGCAGGTCCAGGGATATATCTCCGCCGTTATCATTTAAAAGCTGCTTGACCGCATCCATGCCAACACCGCGTCCGGAAATATCCGTCACGTGTTTTTTGGTGGATACCCCCGAACGAAATATCAGGTTAGCGACTTCATCTCGCGTCGGGGCTTCGTTTTCCGTCCAGTAGCCGTACTCCACGCCTTTGTCGTAAAGTCGACTGATATTGAGCCCTCTACCATCGTCCTTGATACTGATCTCCAATGTATCATCAATAACGATTGCGCAGATCACAATTGTACCGCGCGGCTCTTTGTCTGAGTGTGCCCGTAGTGCAGGTTTTTCGAGGCCGTGATCAAGGCAATTGCGTAATAAGTGTAAAAAGACGTTATTTATTAGGTGGCATGCCTCATTCCTAATTCGTACTCTAGGTGAGTCGATAATGATTTGCGGTGGTTCTTTGCCAATATCGACAGCCATGGAGGGGATGGAGCTGACGATATCGTCTAGCACCTCGTCCAGGCGTTTTGATAGGGCTTTGTTGAGTATTTTTTTAATAGAAGAGGCATTATCTTGTTGAAGTACTTTGTCGACAGTATTTGTTGTTAGCCAGATGCCATCATGTTTTCTGGGGTCGGCATGTTGCTCGCGATTGAGCACATTTTTTGAAATGCATTTATATTCTTGCAGGGTATTTTCAAGGTCTGTTAAGTTTATCTGTAAAGCTTGTCGATCCCATTGCTCCTGAGGGTGTGATTTTAATAAATTGTAGCCAGATTCTGCACGGTGAGCGGCATCGCTTAAAAAGCTAAAACTAAAGGTGCGAGAGTTGCCCTTTATTGTATGCATGTTCCTGTAAAGCCGTGCAATGAAGCTCTCTTTCTCTTTATCATTAAGTATATTCGCGTTAAGGGTGTGAGATTTTACGACGTTGAGCTGATGAATCGCTTGGCGGTTTTTGTGGATTAAATCTTCTGTATCGGTGATAAATGTTTGCAGCTTAGGCATGGAGATGTTTAGTAGTTCGCCAATAATCGCAAGCTCCCGTTTCTGAGCGCGAGATTCGCCTTCCAATTGTTTTATAACGGTTCTATCCCAGACGCTCACCATGAGTTTTGTCACGATATCGTTTTTCAGTATTGGGGTCCAAGTGAGTTCTAAATGTTTAATCTTTTGTTGGTTTTCTCTTTGAAATATTAAATCGTATTCACGCAGTAATAAATGTGAATTGAGCTCAAAATTAACCTTGTGTTCGTCAATGATGGCGTCAACGGCGGCCTTAACTTGATCGACATGGTTACTGTCAACTTTGCATAAGGTAAATAAAAACGCGATAACATTGCGGTTTGCCACGTCGGTAGTTTCGAATATAATTTCTAGTGATTTTGAATATTCCCGATGAATCTTACCCCCGATCTCAATGGTGAACAGGCCTTGTTGCATGCTGCTGAGCATGTTTTGAATATCGTGGTTTTTTTGTGCTAGCTCTTTGGTGCGTTCACGGACTTTCACTTCGAGTAAGTGGCTTAGCGCTTCGGCTTGCTGGCGCTTCCTATATTGAATGTAGATGGCAAGCGCAATGGATGCAATTATACTCAAAATGTAAACGGTGCGAGCCCACCAGCGAGCCCACCAGGGGGGGAGGATATAAATTTGAATCTCGTGGGCTTGCTCGCTCCATAGGCCTTCATTGTTAGCGCCTTTGACTAGGAAAGTATAGTGCCCAGGGTCAATGTTGGTATAAGTTGCGGTACGTCGGTTGCTAGGGGGCGTCCAGTTTTTATCGAAGCCTTCAAGTTTGTAGCTGTACAGGTTCATCGCTGGAATGTCGTAATTAAGTAGAGAAAATTCAAAGGTAAATACTGACTGACTAGCATCGAGGGTTAACACTTTGGTATGTGTAATAGATTTTGTTAATGGCGATTGAATGGCTTCGCTTGGTTCGTTATTTAGTTGTTTGGTATCTATACTTGGCTGCGTAGCATTTTCTATGCTAACGGGCTGATTAAAAATAAGTAAATCTGTGACGACAATAGGCGCTGCATACTGGTTATGGAATAGATATTTTGGGTTGATAATGGTTAAACCATCGTTGTTACCGAATATTAATTCATTTTTTGTTGTTCGAAAGGATATGGGGTGGCGATAGGTGTTACTTGGTAAGCCATGTTTTGCTGTGTAGGTTTGAAATTTTTGGTTCTTGGGGTTGAAGCGTGAAATCCCTTCGCTGGTGCTAATCCATATATGCCCAGTATCATCTTCTTCTATTGCTGTTGCGGTATTACCGGCTAAGCCATGCTCGACGCGATAGGTTGTAAACTGGCTATTGTCCTCGTTCAATACACCGATGCCGTTACCGCTAGTTGTAAACCAAAGATTGTTTTGACTGTCCATGTAAATGTCGTTATACGGGGGCATGGAGAGCTTAGAGAGTTTGGTGTTTTGGCCAGAAGCGGCGTGTAACGTTGCGTTGTTATTTCGCAGATCCTTAGAGGGGATAACGTACACCTTGCTGTCAGCAGCGACCCATAATTTACCTGTGTGCCCCTCTAGTATGGATAAGATTCTGCTGCGTTCGCTTTTGCTTGGTATTTTGTAGGGAATTTTTAAAAAATCATCTTGCTTTCGCCGATAGCGGTGTAAGCCGCCCATGTGAGTGCCAACCCAGAGTTGATTGTGGGTATCTTTATACAATGACCACACCTCGCGGCTAGTAATGGCGTGAGGGTCATCTAAGTTTGGCATGTATTGCTTAAATTGACCTGTCTTGGGGTTAATACGCATGAGTCCGTTCCATGATGTCGCCGCCCAGAGTGTTTCTGGGTTATCAAATAACAAGGCGGTGATGCGGTAGGCGGGGAGCTTGTCTGGGTTTGTTTTATCGCGTATATGTCGCGTGATATTATTGGTCTTTCGGTCGAAGTAATTCAAGCCTGCGGAGGTGCCAATCCATAAGTTGCCAAGCTCATCTTCCGCGACGGACTCTGCGGAGTTGTCGCTCAAGCTATTGGTGTTGCTACTTTGTTTGCTGTAATTTTTAAATGCGCTGGCATAGCGGTCGAGCCTTAATATGCCGCTGGGGGAGAGCCCTAGCCATATTGAGCCGCTGCTGTCTTCATTGATGCTGACAATACGGCTACTTAGGGGGTTGATATTGGTGTCGTTTAGGTAGTTATCAAAGTGCTCGTGTTTGGGGCGATAAAGGGAGAGGCCTTTTTCTCCCGCTGCGATCCATAAACGGTTGTCTCGATCAAAAAATAAATCATTTATTTTGTCGGAATTTAGTGTGTGTATGTCATTTGGGTCTGCTATGTAACGAATAAACCCACCCTGTCCATCGTAGCGGTTTAAACCGTTATAAGTCCCTATCCACATTTGACCGTTGTGGTCGCGGGCAATAGCTGTGGGGGACTTGTTGCTGAGGCTTTTGGCGTTGTTCGGGTTGTGGCGAAAGCGCTGAACAATTTTTCCGCTGCGTGGGTCGAGGATATCGATGCCAAGGTTTTTAAGCCCTACCCATATACGTCCTTGGTTATCGCCACCAAGAGTGAAAATGTCGTTGCTTGCTAGGCTAGCAGTATCGTCGGGGTTATGGAAAAAATGGTCGAAGTCTTGGGTGGTCGGGTTGAATCGGCTGAGGCCTTTTTGGGTGGCGACCCAGAGCTTACCCTCGCTATCCGTATGCAAGTGCATAACATTGTTGTTACTCAGGCTTCGTGCTTGATCTGGCCGGTTTAAAAAGTGCTTGAAGGTTTCCGTACTAGTGTCATAGTGGTTTAAGCCCCAGTAGCTTGCAATCCACATTGTGTCGTCATTATTTACGATCAGGTCGTTCAGCATGTTGGTGGATATGGAGCCGAGGTTTTGTTC
Source organism: Alteromonadaceae bacterium (assembly GCA_002746115.1). GTDB lineage: Bacteria > Pseudomonadota > Gammaproteobacteria > Pseudomonadales > Cellvibrionaceae. The sequence continues at coordinate 3,060 of NVXL01000131.1, read as the reverse complement.
GGTATATTGAGATATCTTGAAGTCATAGCCATCGTAGCGTGCGAGCCCGCCGTTACTGACGAAGTACATAAAACCTTGGCGATCCTGAGCGATGCCATTGATACTGCCTATAGACTTGAGGTTCTCACTGAGGACTTCCTGAAAACGTAGGTTCAGGTTTTCTGGGTTGACAGCATTAATCTGAGTGGGGTTGTTAGGAGGGGTTTGTGCGAGAGTGTGAGAAGCAAAGCTAATAAAAGCTAACAATATAATAACAAAGACCGACCCGGTCCGTGGCTTTAGGTCGCGTGTCATCAGATTTCTCGCGTGGTATTTGTTTAAGTATAGATTGGTGGGAGGGGTTTTTCTAATTTAGGCTTAGATGTTTAGAGGCTATATGTGAGTATATCTATGCTGGTTGGTCTTGGAGGGGGGGAGTCGAATTGGTTTTTTTACACCATACTTGTATCTTAATTACGAGCCCTTTACTTGGCGAGGGCTATAATTGGAGAGGCTTATAATTGAGGCGTCATATGTTTAAGTACGCCACGACTTTCTTCTGGGAGGTGACTGATCAAGTTACTTTTCTCTTGGAATATGAAATGGTCATATAGAGCTTTCCATGCTTGGCGTTCAGGTTGGGGCATGTGTGAAATTGACATAAGAGAACGCACGAGGGTATGAAACGGGTTTTCGGTTTTGGCTGTGGAGCTTTCGCGCCACCAAATATTATATAAGACGCCAATATCTTCTAACGACTCGACATGATGAAACCACATGCTAGGTATGTATAAGGCATCGCCTGGCGCTAATACTGCCATTTGGGCTTCTTTAATAGCATCTCGAAATTTGGGGTGTTGTTGGAAGTCTGGGTTATTAAAATCGACCATGCTGATAGGCCTTCCCGCAATGGTGGCATCTAAGGGGCCGATATATAAATTGCTGATTTGTTCTGGCGGTAGTAGGGTAAATCGACGTTTCCCGTGTACAACGACTGCAATGTTATCTTGTTGATCCCAGTGTGCGGCGATTTTAGTGCGATTGCCAATCCACAGTGATCCCGCTTTATTTTTAATATGTTCGAGGTGGGGTACTGGTATTTGAGACGATAATCCGGGAAATACGTCGGCAACATTGATGGGTGCTGCGTAGAGATGTGGCGGATTTTTTTGCTTACGATAATCTAACAGTTGTTGAAACACCGTTTCTAGCGGCATGTTTTTACTTTCAAAGTTAAATGACCGAAAATCCTTATCAAAAAAGAACCTCCCTTGCATCTCCGCTCCACCGCTCAAGGTGGCAACACTTTTTTGCTGATTATATTTACTCAGTTGATTGAATAGTTGTTCATCACTTTGTCCGACAATTGGCCAGTCACTTGCAAAGCCGCGTAGAATTGCCGGTTGATTTCTTGGGATGATGTGATTGTGTAGCTGTTCGGGTGTTACATCTTCCCATACCCCAGTTTGCTGCATGCCGTTCCATATGTCTGTCATGTGTTTCTCCTCCAGGGTTACTAGGTTATCCGTTTTTATGTTGAAATACGTTTTAGCCAAGGGATAATTTGGCATGTTTTAAGTGGGATTTATTTTGCCCTAATTTGGGTGAAATGAAAGTGAATTTTAGGTGAATTATACTTCGTTTAGTTCAGTGTGGCGGTTATATTTTTATTTAATTGTTTGTAGTTTTTACATAACTTTTACATGGGTATCACATAAATATCACGTGGTTATCACAAGGTTGTAAAATAATGATCACATGATTTTTTTTGTTTAAGTGTGATTTAATGTTGGTGCTGGCAGGGTTTTAGCACCCGAATAAAGCGACCCTTTACCTTACCGGATCAATTAATGCACTGTCCGCGAGAGAGCTCACCTTGGGAACGATTCACCATCGACAATATCGCTTCCAAGGCGGATTTTTTCATGTTTTTAAAGAAAATGACGCAAGCTTTGAAAAAGTGACGTCAGGTATAGGCTGTTTTTACAAAAAATCTGATGGCTTTTCAAGCAGTCTCTGACGCAGGGCAAGCGGACGGGACAAATTACCGTTGAAAGCTAAGTCCTTTTTCTTTCATAGAAGCTACTACGGCTCTAGCTACCTTATTAACCGCTTTCTCCTTATCTTCCGACATACAACTAAGGTAATAATCAAAATCCTCTTGAGCCGAATCCAAATCTTCACCGGCTTCATTCATTGCCTTAACTATACCTAGTATTTCCACGCTATCGTAATCATCTGACTGAGAAGCATAATCCATTGCTGCGACACAATGACCTAAGTACGCAGCTTTCAGCCTTTCTACACGTGCTTTCTCATTTTCACCTTTTTGGATGTGATATATTCCCAATAAATAGTGTGCCTCTGATGAAAAACCGTCATTAATCACCGCAATACATTTCTTCCTCATTTCTTCCAAAAAGCTGGGATTGCTGAATGGCTTAGCATCCCCACTTTCTAGCATTACTATGTAATCCACCAGCTCTGATTCTGTAGTCATTTATCTTCCCCGAAAACACCCTTGTCAATTGGGTTGTAGTTGTAGTGGAGCTCTTAGCCTCCTCAAACGGAACACAGGAAGGCCTTAGCAGGACAAGTTGTGCGCGCCTTAAATGGTCACCAACTCGTGAAACACATTATTCCATATACTCCACAGTTAAAGTGCAAGGGCGCTCACTGTTATCGCCAGCGTATAATCCAAAATCATCCTGCCATTCCGCAAAGCGTTTTTCCATAATGGAAAGTTTTTCTTTAACGTCGCAAATGCCTTGATCAGAGCCAGAATATTGGAAGTGTACCTTGCCATTGAAGCGGAGGTTAGGATCACTGTGATGAATAAACGACCACCCATTGCGGTAGGCGTGGTTTTGAGTGTGCAGTTCACCAAAACGTAATGCATCATCCAACGATGGCGTAGTGATTTTGATCCACAGCTCTTCTTTGTCTTTTTCGGTTTCAGACGGACGTAATTCAATCTGCGTCGATGGACCTGCTTCAACTTCTACGGGCTCATCAAGCCTTGCAGGGTTTAACTGAAGTATCGCATTGCGATGATAGTCGGGTTCACCTTTTTCGCCAAGG
>NVXL01000130.1 GCA_002746115.1 Alteromonadaceae bacterium | reverse complement strand
AGCGGCTTCGATGGTGGCATTTAAGGCGAGTAATTTAGTTTGTTCAGCAATTTCTACAATGGCTTCAATAACCTTTGAAATTTCTTTTGCCGCTTGCCCCAATTCAGTAACACGTTCTGAAGCTTGTTTAACATTTTCTACCGCACTTTGTGTCACCTCGCGGGCTTTTTCAGCATTATTGGCGATATCGCCAACGGTGTTGGTCATCTCTTCTGTGGCGACGGCAACGGAGTTAATATTGCTGGCGGCCTGTTCTGAAGAGGTTGCCACGTTGCTCATTGAGTTGCTCATTTGCTCGGCGCCTGATGCGGCCACGGCGGTTTCTTCGGTGACTTGCTCTACCTGCTTGACCATTGACGCGGCTAGATCGGTTAATGCTGTGGCAGCCTGATTCAACTCTCCGGTACCGGATTCAACATTTTCGATGGTGTTTTTAAGGTCTTCATCTGCGGCTTTCTGAGCGGTAACATCGGCCCACTCTAGGCAGTTGCCAATATAATGGTCGGCGGTATCGGTCATCGCTGACACGTTGAGGACGAAGGACAAGGGCCCGACSKYTATCTCGGCCTTATACGGCAGGTTGTTGAGGTCATTGAGCAATCGACGTTGGTGTGCTGGGTTTTTATGGAAGGTATCGATACAGGTACCGAGTAATCCCTCCAGGTCGAAGCCCTTAAACGCGCCCTCAAAATGTTCGAGGTTGGCTCTGACCATGTCGACGGTGCTTTTATTGACGTAGGTGATAATAAAGTCTCTATCGACCATCATCATCGCCGTGGCGGAACCATCCACTGCAGATTGTACGCGCGCGGTGGCGTCGGCTTGTTTCTTGGTTTCCGTGACATTAGCCCACTCCAGAGTATTACCGATATAGTTACCCGCGGTATCCAACATCGCCGACACATTGAGCTCGAAGAACAGGGATCCTACGGCTATTTCGGCTTTGTAAGGCAGGTTGTTGGGGTCGCTCAGCAGTTTGCGTTGATGGGCTGGGTTTTTATGGAAGGTATCGATACAGGTACCGATTAATCCTTCCAAGTCGAAGCCCTTAAACGCGCCCTCAAATTCTGCCAAATTGGCTTTCACCATTTCGACGGTGCTGTTATTCGCGTAGGTGATAATAAAGTCTCTATCGACCATCATCATCGCCGTGGCGGAACCATCCACTGCAGATTGCACACGCGCGGTCGCATTCGCTTGTTTCTTCGCTTCCGTGACATTAGCCCACTCGAGGGTATTGCCGATGTAGTTACCTTTGGTATCCAACATTGCTGACACATTGAGCTGGAAGAACAGGGATCCTACGGATATTTCGGCTTTGTAAGGCAGGTTGTTGGGGTCGCTCAGCAGTTTACGTTGATGGGCTGGGTTTTTATGGAAGGTATCGATACAGGTACCGATTAATCCATCCAAGTCGAAGCCCTTAAACGCGCCCTCAAATTCTGCCAGGTTGGCTTTGACCATGTCGACGGTGCTTTTATTGGCGTAGGTGACAATAAAGTCTCTATCAACCATCATCATCGCCGTGGCCGAACCATCCACCGCAGATTGCACACGCGCAGTCGCATTTGCTTGTTTTTTCGCTTCCGTGACATTAGCCCACTCCAGGGTATTGCCGATATAGTTACCTGCGTTATCCATCATCGCCGACACATTGAGCTCGAAGCTCAGAGGCCCCACAGCTATCTCGGCTTTATAAGGCAGATTCTTGGGGTCACTCAGCAGCTTGCGTTGATGTGCCGGGTTTTTATGGAAGATATCGATACAGGTGCCGACTAATCCATCCAAGTCGAAACCGTTAAACGCGGTGTCAAAATGTTCGAGGTTGGCTTTCACCATGTCGACGGTGCTTTGATTGGCGTAGGTGACAATAAAGTCTCTATCGACCATCATCATCGCCGTGGCCGAACCATCCACCGCAGATTGTGTTCTTGCTGCAGCAATAGCCGCATCTTCGTTATCCTTTCCCTCCGCTGAGGTGAGGGTGTTGGATTTACTTGTTTCCGAATCTGTAGCTTTCATATCTCGCACCTTATCCTGAGTTGAGGTTGTACCCAATACATCACCACGTACGCTTTGTGCTATGCCTGCCGCTTCTTCGATGAGGTCAGCGTCAACCCCCAATTCTGTCAGTGTTTGACCAAAACAGTCCATCACCGCATCAAAATGTGAGTCATTTAACCCCTTATTCTCGACCAGATTTTTATGCGCTGCCGTCATCGCTTTGCCGGAATACGTTTTTTGTCCGCCAAAAGCAAATTTCAAAAAACTTCTCAGCTTTTTTTCCTGGCGTTTAATATCGACATCGACAAAAAAATGTTTAATGCGATCATCGGCGCCCACCTTTTCATAAAACAARGTCACCGCCGCCGTTACTGCAGCGTCGCCACCGATGCGGATAAATAATGACTGCTTTGATTTTTCGACCATAACAAGCTCCTTTTAGCTGTTAAGTGTTGACGACACGCGGTCGTTATTTTTTAGAACTTCTTCAACATTAAGAATAACCACTAATTCTTCTTCTAATTTRTAAACACCGGAAAAGTAAGCGCTGTTGACGTTAGTGGAATTATTTACCAAGGCATCAAAATTTTCCGCTTTGACCTCAATCACATCGTTAATGGCATCCACCAGCAAGCCAACATTTTCATCGTTATAACGTACGATGATCACCCGCATATCACGATTGAGCGGGATRGTCGTTTGCCCCAGTTTTGTRCGTAGATCAATRATACTGACAATACTRCCGCGCAAATTTAAAACACCTTTGACAAAATCRGGCGCTCTATGCACCGTAGTGAAATCCAGAGTTTTATTGATTTCCTGCACATGCACAATATCAATGCCACATAACATCGATTCGACATCAAACAAGACCAGCTCGTTGATGGCATTGGGCTTGTTTATTTCATGCACATTGTTCATATGAACCACCTGCGTCGCTATTATTCAAATATTTTGATACCGTGTTCATTACCAATTCCTGATCCATTTTAACTAGGTACTCTGTAATACCGTCCATATTGCCTTCGACCATCTGATCGTTTTTGTCCACGGTGCTCAGCACAATGATAGGCAGGTCTTTAAATCTTTCCATAGCGCGAATTTGTTTGGTCATTTCCAGGCCATTCATATTGGGCATTTCTATATCGGAGAGCACCAGGTCAATCGAATCCGCGTGCTGTTTCAGTGTACTCAGCCCAATTTCCCCGTCCTCAGCCAGAAGAACCTTAACGTGATGGGCTTCTAACAGATCCTGGATTTGAGTTCTGAAAAAAGCCGAATCTTCTACCACTAATACCGTGTGCTCTTGCTTAGCGTCAACGGATGCATATTCTGGTGTGGTGCTAGATCCCGAGGTTATGAAACGTATTAATCCAAACAGATCCAGCAGCAGGGTAATCTGATCCGATATAATGGTAGAACCCGTCACTCCAGGTTGTTTGAAGGTGCCCGTGTCCACTTTACATTCTATGTCGATAATATCGAGTATATTGCTAGCGACGACAGCCACCTCAACCCCATCAATGGGAAATACGATGAGAAACAGATGCGTCTGCTCCTCCATCGCTTTGACTTTAAGTGCCTCGTGCAGAAAATATAAACGTAGGCAGCCACCGCGATATTTAATCACCGCTTTATTATCAATAGTCTCAATAGCGTCGTGTTTGATTCTCTCAATACGATGAATATAGGACAGTTGGATAGCGAATTGCTCACCGGGGGTATTTTCGATAATCAGCAGGCTTTCCTCATTGCCGGCACTTTCCTGAGCCGTTTTAAGTAGCTTGTCTTTTTCCTGGTTCTCAGCGGAGAGGTTCATATCATTGGCGATGCCAACCACATCCAGAATAAGGGACGCGCTGCCATCGCCCAAGATAGTCGCACCGGCATAACCTTGACACTCCCTGACATGCTGGCCCAGCGGTTTGACCACAATTTCTTCCGAGTCCAACAGGTCATCAACGACGATGCCATAACGGTAGTCGCCCGCCGCAACCACCACGATATTGATCGAGTGTTTACCGTCAAAGGCCTGTTCTTTTTCTTGCTCGGTATCAATACGGAGGAAATCACGCAAACGCACAATCGGCAATAGATTACCACGCAGACGCACAACAACAGAGTCGCCGATAGTTTCCATGCGCTTTTTAACTTGTGCCGGGCGAATTCTCACTAATTCCACCAGGCTAACCTGTGGCAGTGCATAACGTTCCTTATTCACCTCCACCAGCAGGCAGGGAATAATGGCCAGGGTGAGCGGCAGTTTTACCTGAAAGATACTGCCTTCGCCCAAGGTAGTATCAATGTCGATGGTGCCACCCAGTTGGGATAGGTTGGTAAACACCACATCCATGCCCACGCCTCGGCCTGAAATATCGGTCACTTCCGTCGCCGTAGAAAAACCGGGTTCAAGAATGAACTTGATAATCTCCTTCTCGGACATTTCTGCCAAACGGGTTTTATCCGCTAGGCCTTTTTCTAGCGCCTTGGCCTTAATCTTTTCAACATCGATGCCGGCACCATCATCCTCAATGCTAATCAGCACATAGCCAGCCTCGTGCTTAGCGGTCAACTTCAGTGTACCTACAGGGTTTTTGCCAAGACCTTGTCGCTGTTCAGGCGTTTCCAGACCATGATCGATAGCGTTACGCACCAAGTGTGTGAGTGGATCGCCAATATTCTCAATAATGGTTTTATCCAACTCGACTTCTTCACCTTCAACCTCAAACTTGATCTGTTTGTTCAGTTTGTTAGACATGTCACGCACAACACGCTGAAATTTGCTGAATACAACGCCAATGGGCTGCATCCGCGTATCCATGATAGAGGCTTGCAATTCTGAGGTGACTGAATCCAGTCGTTGCGCGGCCACGCCAATGGCGTATTGATTCCAGGTGGAGACATTTTGATTGAGCTGATTACGGGTTAATACCAGCTCTCCCGCCAGGTTCATCAGGCTATCTAAAATATCCACGCTGACGCGAATGCTATTAACGGTACCGTCTTTTTTATCGGGACTGGCTTCCGTTGGAGAGGTTGTGTCCATAGCTTCTACCTTGGGTTTTCGATGTTGAGGAGCAGGGGGCTCGATGGGGTCCGGTGCTATTTTCTCCTGGATGAAGTCAACGATATTAGTACTTTCTGTTTCACTTTCTGTATCACTTGTTGTTTCACCGTCTGTTTGTTGGAGTTCCTGCACTTCCTGACTAGTGTCTTCCTGGTTAGCGTTTTCCTGACTAGAATCGCTAGTCGCTTCATGGTCCTCAGGGGCTTCATCTTGGTGCTGTCCATTTTTCTCTTCAGAGACCAAGGCATGCATCAGAACCAGATTTTCATCCGACGAACGGCTATGAACCTGTGACGGTGCAATCTCCAAATAATTAATCATATTGGATTTGCTTAACACCGTTGCAAACAGCGCAAAGAAGGGGGCGGCATCATCCTCATTTGGGGTGCTGTTTTTTTTGGGGAGGGCGCTGAGTTCATCAGGATTGACAACTGAGTTAAGCAAATAGCCGATCTCATCGAGCTTTTTGGCTATTTCATCGTGGCTAATGGCATCGCCACTGGCGTCGGTTAAATAATTAAAAGATAGAACATACAGACTAAAAAGCCTGCCTTCAAAGTCATCGATTTCCTCCTGGGCAAGACGGAACATCGCCGGACATTTCGGGATGCCAAAGGCAACTTTGTCACTACCGTCTTCAGTGTCAGCCTGGCTTTGCGTTTGACCATCATCTTCTTGACCTTCCTCTTCTTGATCCTCCAAGATTCGACCGAGGTCTTCAATATTATCTGAGATATTGAAGACCTCCTCGGGAGCGTCAAGCATGCTGATGAGCATATCTAGAGAGGTCAGTAGGATGTTGCAGCGAGCTTGAGTGGGCAGTAATTTCATACTGCGGACATTATCCAGCACATCTTCCATTGCATGTGAAAGTTCGTGTAGCTGCGTTAGGCCTAAAAACCCAGCGCCACCCTTTACTGTGTGGATGCTGCGAAAAATACGATTAATTAGCTCTTTATCGACATCATCAGGCGATTCCTCTAACTTTAGGATGTCTTGCTCGGTACCGCCTAACTGTTCTTTGGCATCTTCCAAGAAGAGTTCGAGTTTTTCTGACATAGAAGGTTTCCCGGTTCTGCTGCAAACACTGTACTTAAGATAAAGCAGCTAAGATAAAAAGTACCTAATATAAACATTACTTAATATAAATATTTCCTAACTTAATATAAATATTTCCTAACTTAATATAAATACTTCCTAATATATTAAAATATACATTAAAATATTTTTTGATGCACCATCGCTATATAAACCTTATTGCTGTCGCCACCTTTGGGTCTTAATTTGGGCCACCGCCATGTCGTTTAAATCTTTGAATAAGGGATAATGATGTTTCAGCCGTCAGATAACAAACAATCGCCATCTTTTGTTTTTTAGTATAGATAGAATGTTCCGAGGCACAACGTATTGGAGGAAATTCAACCGATTTATTTTAACTGACTAGGGGGGATCGTATCAAAACCTGTGGGACGATAAATTAGTTCACAAAGTGTTCCCAATGCAACTATCCTAAATGGTCGATCCTGAAAAGCCTCAGCTTGCTAACCACAATGGCGGGCGACGGGGTGGCTTACAATAAAAAGGGCGGATAGGCTGGGGTGGCGTCGAAATTAACATTTAAGTAAAAGCATATAACCTTACTAACTGTAATAACTAAATTTCATGCTGGTTTTATAGGGGGGGTTATGTGTTTTCTATCGGGGAGTTATCGGTACATCGTTATAGATAAGTAATTCATTCGCCTCAGCGACTCCATCCCACCCTCCCCTTGCCTGTTTGTATCCTACTATTTGGATTTTATAATTCTTCGCCCGCAAAAACTGATCATCATAACGCCTATCCATAGGCAATACCCAATGCGTTTTACCGGAACCGCGCATTTGCTCGACAATATTAAAGCCCGCCGCCGAGACGACCACTTGCGCCTGCTGTAACAAGGCATCCGCCGGGTAGCGGTTTACATGTAAAACCTCTTTTTGTAAATCTCGCGGTGCATGAGGGCTGCACAATACAATGGGTAAAGGCTTGGCTAATAGGCATATTTTATCTTTTGCGTAAGCTAACAACAGGCCTTGCTCCTCCTCTGATCCAGCATGAATCACGAGACAAAATGGTTTATCGCAGGAAGCGCTTACTGACGATGGCTTTGCGTAATCTATCCCTGTACGAGGCAAGGAAATACGGATAACTTGCTGGCTATGYGTGCGTAAATATTGCGCCTGAGGYTCAGCAACATCCTCAACTAAATAGGCGTGTTCAAAATTATTTGATTGCGCTATAAGYGGACAATATTGTGRCCACTTTAATGCACGACCCACGTAAAACAAACGAATATTCGGGCASGCATCTCCAAGACCATTTARCTCGCCTTTAATACCCACCGGAAAAGTATCAATATACAGCGTCGTTACGCCAAGCTCCGTCAAAGTAGTGTGCAGCCAAGCACTTAATACTGCACGATTACTATTGACCTCTGCACTTGGCGATACTTCATCAAATCCCGCTAAGGCTTCATGTACTTGCTCTGAGTCGTATTTACCGTTATGAATTAATGCACATTGCGGTAGGTTCAAATAGCGCTTCATGGCGCGAGCACGTGTGATATGGCCGAGCCCTGCGCCCAAACTGAAGGTAAGAACGTTTCAGTTAATAGACTGAAGAGCGCCATGTTGCCCATCGCACAGGCCTAATCAACCAAACTCGTGGCCTGTTATCCGAGTACGAAATTATTGCTCCGCAAGGGCATACTGCATTCTGTAAAATGCTTCGAGAGATTGCCGACCCAAAATGTGATGCGATATCAATTCTGTTAAAAGTCCAGTTAAACCAAGTTGTTGATGAATATGCTATGCATACAGATTGCATTGAGGAAATCTTAGCAAGATTAACCGGCATAGTTAAAAGAAGCGTGTTAAGTAAAACATTACTCAACATACCGGGTATCGGTGTCATCAATGCCACCGCAATAACCAGTGCCATTGGCAATGGTGCGCAATTTCGTAACGGCAGAGAATTTGCTGTTTGGCTTGGGTTGACGCCGCGTCAATCAGGATGTCCGAGTTAAAAACCTACCCCTTCAACTGATAATAAGCGATATTATTCCATTCCCTCCGCTCAAAACGTTCACTGATACCAATAAGCATTTCCGATGAACCAATGATCAATATGCCCTCCGGGGCCATCATATTGGCGATATTTTCAAAAATTTGTTGTTTAGTTTTAGTATCAAAGTAGATGGCCACATTACGGCATAATACGATTTGAAACTTGTTGTGTAGGGTGTTGGGTGTGATTAGGTTGCGATTCTGAAAATGCACTAACGATCGAAGCTCATCCTTAATCTTGTAAAGACCGTCTTTCTGTTTGTCAAAATAACAAGTAATTCTTTTATTATCCAGACCACGATGTATTTCATGCGCTGTGTAAGTTCCCCGAGCGGCCTGGCGTAAGGCATCAGAGGAAATATCCGTGCAGATAATTTGCAGCCTGAATTTCGATAAATTGTAAATCAGTTCTTTGAGCATCATCGCCAGGGTATAAGGTTCTTGGCCTGTGGCGCAGGCAGCGCTCCATATCTGCAGTCGGTTAGATTGATCGAGATAGGTTTCGAAAATGTGTTTTAGCAATGATTCAAAGACCTTGCTATCTCTGAAAAAAGAGGTTTCATTGGTGGTGATTCTATCTATCAGCTCTGTCGAAAGTTTTTCATTTATTTTCGCCTCTTGATACAAGGCCATATAATTAACAAAATGGTATTTTTCAAGTAAATCCGCTAGGCGACTTTGCACTAAATTAACTTTTGTCTCATCAAGATGTATGCGGCTGATGTCATAGATGAGCGCCACAAGTAGATCAAATTCATTTTTTTGTAACGCGACGTTTAGCATCGTTTCGGTCTATCGACGCTGTGGGCATTCACTCGAGATTCGATGGCTTGTGACAAATCCTCTAAGGGAATTATCTGATCAACCACACCCGCTTTAACGGCGCTCATGGCCATGCCGTAAACCACTGATGATGCCTCATCCTGGGCAAACACTGTGGCATTTTTGTCTTTCAGTTTTTTGAGCCCCAAAACACCGTCAGCACCCATGCCGGTCATGATCAAGGCGAGTATATTGTCGCCATAATAGTCACTGACACTGCGAAACATATAATCAACGGAGGGTTTGCAAAAGTTTTCCGGCTCGTCATCGGTAATCAATATGCAGGGCGCTTCGGCATGCGGCAATTTAATCAATTTCATCTGCGTGCCACCCGGTGCAATATACACATGGTTGGGTTTAAGCTCTTGATAAGACTCCGCCGAGACCACTTCAAACTCGGTTTTTCGGTTAAGCGAATCCACCAATTCTTGTATAAATAAGGGCGGCATGTGTTGGACGATTAAAATCGGCACGTTAATTTCGGTAGAGAGGCTTTTGAACAATACTGGCAAAGCCTGAGGGCCACCGGTGGAAACTCCGATGACAATTAGATCGATTTTGGTGTTTTTCTGCTCTTCGAATTTTTTCTGGACACGATCTGCTCGGACAGCTGTGCCGACACTAGGGGCACCCATCAGCTTCTTATTGGTGACAACCGTAAATATGCGTTTTAACTGACCCTGTAAATGCCTTATGTTATCTTCAAGATTGTCAAACTGGGCTTTCTCGATAAAATCAAGGGCGCCATTTTCAAGGGCCTGGATGGTACATTTCGCACCACGGCGGGTCACCGAGCTGATCATGACAACAATGATGTCGGGTGATGTTTGTTGCAAATGTTGTAAAACTTCCAGACCATCCATGCCCGGCATCTCAACATCCAGGGTAATAACATCAGGTAAGAGTTGTTGCGACTTCTTCAAGCCGATGTCACCACTAGAGGCTGTGCCAATCACCTCGACGCCGTCTAACTCACCCAAAACATCGCTTAAAATTTTTCGAAAAAGAACGGAATCATCAACCACCAATACTGTTAATACGGATTCTGCCATCGTACCTTCCTGTAAAAATAGCTGTAAAAATAGCTGTAAAGATCGCTATAAAAATCGTGCCAGGATCTCAGCGGTCTTATCTCTGTCATAGGGTTTTACTAAAATGCCTTTAGCACCACAGGACCTCGCCACAGCGATGGGATCCATACGTAGATTAGCCACCGCTTCCAGAACGGAATTCATTTTTTTCGGTTCAACAATGCCCTTACTGACGCGATCGATGACCTTGGCGAGTAATTCTTTTTGTTTTTCTGGGTCTACAATGGTGAAGGTCTTACCTGGCTTGTTAAGCCTCCCTACCACTGACTCATTCTCGGAGCTTGCGATGATGACGGGAACACTGGGTTTTAGCCTTTTATAGCGTACCAAGGCCGACAGGCCATCCATGTTGGGCATGTTGAGATCCATGGTGACAAATTGTGGGGTTTTTCCCTCTACCTTCTTGAGGAAATCCACGCCATCACAGCATCCAATGATGGTGCAATCTGTAATGCCCTTTTTTGCACACGCGCTTTCTATCACTTCCTGGATTTTTTCACGATGTCCATCAACGTCATCCACACAAAAAACATACATGGCTTTACCCTTTTTCAAATTATTTTGTCAATTACTTTCTAGATTACTTTTTCAACTACTCTCTAGATTACTTTCTCAACTAAAAGAGATTTTCATCCAACTCACAAAACTGAAAATATTCGTCTTGATTTAGAAATATTTTTTTTGCCTCTACGATTAAGCGGATGTAGAAATTGAATAATTCTTTTTGATCTTTTAGGATAAAATCAGCCTCTGTGCGGAGGGCACTGGTGAGTTTTTCCAGCAAATCCAGTCCCTGTAAAAAAAAGTCAAACACTTGGGGTTTTTTGACACCTTCTATCTGCATGGTATTTCGCGAAATAATGCCTAATACATCCTCGTAAACATGTAAAAAATCGGTTATCGGTTTTATTTCCAAAATTCCGGCCGTGCCCTTCAGTGAATGAATGGCACGGAACAGTTTTTGGATGATTTCCTTCTTGTCGCTGGTATTTTGGTTCAATGCGGCTTCCATGCCGAGAAACTCACTTTCTAAAGCCGCCTTGTCAAAGGTTCGTAAAAAATCTTCAATATTTTCTGAACTCATATCGGCCCCCTTATCTCCTGTTGTTTAGGTTTTAGCTTTAGTTTTAGCTTTTGTTTTAGGGTTGGAATTGAGCTTTAGTTTTAGGTCTAGGCTTGTTTCCTCTTCAGCTCATCAACAAGACCTTGCAACATTTGTGCAGTTTTACTGACATTTATAATTTGCTCTTGAACCTGGCCGGTTCCCGATTTTATCTCGCTGATATTCGCATTGACATTATTGAGTTTAGTCGACATTTCTTTACTGACCGAGGTGGATTCCTTAATATCGACAGTAACACCTTTGACGCCATCCGAGGCTTGGCCAATATTACCGGCAATGCTCTTGGTGGTGACGTTCTGCTCTTCGACAGCGGCGGCAATGGTGGTCACAATTTGATTGACATCACCAATAACGGTGTTGATTTTGCCGATCTCTGCGACGGTGGCATCGGTTGACCCTTGAATGTTTTCGATTTTGGTACGGATGTCGGCGGTGGCATCTCGGGTCTGTTTGGCTAACTCTTTCACCTCGTTGGCAACCACCGCAAATCCTTTGCCTGCTTCACCGGCGCGAGCGGCTTCGATGGTGGCATTTAGCGCCAGCAACTTGGTCTGTTCAGCAATTTCGACAATGGATTCAATGACCTTGGTGATTTCTTTCGCCGCCCGCCCCAATTCGTCGACACGTTCTGAGGCTTGTTTGACATTTTCTACCGCATCTTGTGTGACTTGGCGGGCTTTTTCG
>NVXL01000129.1 GCA_002746115.1 Alteromonadaceae bacterium | reverse complement strand
TCCTTTAAAGTTTGTCACAGAGCTTGAGGGTGTCAATGGCTTTTCACAAATATCAGGAAAAAAAGGAATTATTTTTTTCAAAGATTATTATGGCTCAAATCAGCAAGGAGACCACATCGATCTATGGAATGGTAGCCGGTTAACAAAATTCAAAACATGGATTGAATTTTCTTTCAGAGACGGTAGACATTATTCGAAGGCCACTGTGTGGTTTTGGCCTGTCGCATGAAAAATAAAATTCGTTACATAAGTTTATTCTTGCTGACAATTTTTATCGCGGCATGTTACGAAGAGGAAAGACCGAGCTATGACGTTGTTGAAAATCTGCTGCCAAAGGGGGGGCCGACTATCAAATATAGCCCCGAAAACAGTTTGGAGAATGTTGAAGAGTTGCGGAGTTTTCTAAACAAAGAAAGTGTTAAAATATTTGATGACTCGCTTTCTTGGTATGGAACAGAATCTAGCTATGGACTTGATCGGATTCATGGAAAAACTGCGAAGCAGATCGTGAATACAGTGAATTGCCTAAAGTCCACAACAAAAGACCAACGAAGTACATGCTTAAAATAAGTTGTTATAACCAGCTTAGCCACGCGACGCAAAAAAGCATCAGCCAAAAAATACTGGCAGCCACTTTTTGGCGCGCGCGCTAAAGAACGTTAGGCATCATTTAGATCGGAGATAACATGGAAAAATATATTGGAAGTTGTAGTTGTGGTGATATTGAGTTTTGCTTTGAAAACGATCCGATAAATACTATTTTCTGTTACTGCAAGGAGTGCCAAGCACTCACAGGCTCAGACAAATGGTTCGGACTTTGGGTGCCAAAAGATAATTTCAATTTTACAAAGGGCACACCATCAACATATTCACGAAACGGAGATTCAGGTAAAGTAGTAAATTATCAGTTCTGCGGTAGTTGTAGCACTGCATTATGCGCAGAAATAACTGTGGGTAATTTTTATTCTGTTTCAGCAACCTCACTAAAAAATAATAAGTTCACTCCAAAAATGTCAATCTACACATCGTCTGCACCATCATGGGCAACCTTTCCTAGCGATGTGCCCAAATTTGACATTTTGCCACCAGGAATGGGGGGCTAAATGCCTAACGAACAAGGATAGATTGCGCGCAGCCGCAATCTTATCCCGTTGTTGGACAAGCCCGGTCGACGAAGGATGTTTAAGAAGGTAAGTTATTGGGGGCTGGTGCTGTCAAAGGTTAACTTGATCTATACAGTGGGTGTTTTAGTTGTTTTTGTTTTATTCTTGCTCATATCTTACATAAAATTCTATTAGTGCACATCATTTCCGGGGTGGCGTTGAATATTGTAGCGAACATTGCTGCTTGGGGCGAGTTAATCCCTTGGGTTTACCCCAATAAAAATTCAATCTCCTTGTTATTTGTTTTGCTCTAAAATTATTCGGTTTTCACTTGCCGCATAAACCTAAAGTTAATCGGTATTTTTTCTGGGTAGACATGCGTAATTTCACACTCCCCAACACAGCAAACCCGACAGATAATTGGGGTTTTCGTTTTCCCTTTACCGAGACGGATATGAACGCGTTTATGAGCATGATCAATATCGCCAACCTGCAAGTTTAATCCTTCGCCAATGCGCAACGTGTTCGAAATAGCGTTGCAGGCCATTACGATTGCGCTTGATGGTTGACCATGAATGTGTTTTGAGCAGGTCTGCAAAATAGGTTTTCAGCTCATCTTTGGTCAGTCGGTGATCGGGACATCGGTCAAAATACAGGCATACGCGCCGAATCGCGTGGGTATATGCTTCTATTGTGGATTTTGAATAGCCTTGGAGTTGGAGTGTTTCTAGGAACTTGCTATATTGTAGGTCAAACTTTAGAACTTCTCGTTTGTTCATGATAATTTCCTGTATTAGAGCCCCTTCGGTATTGAGGGGTACAGTAGTTATCGGCAGAGGCGAGAAGCTCTCTTATTCTGCCGCGTAGCGGCTTGGTTCAACAAGTGCAGTCTAGCGATTTATTTTATTCGCTCCTGCGTCACTACAAAAACAAACGCAAGCTGCAGGCGTTATGACCACGCAGGGTTCAGTATTTTGAGAATATTTATTATAGTTTTGACTCTTCTTGTTTCGACAAATTCATTGGCTGATAGAAGTTCATTTTTCGGTTCCAAGAAGCTCACTGCGGATGATTTTGTTAAGTCTAAATGCGTAAATAGCATCACTTATTATAGTGAGCTTTTGTCATCTAAAGAGGTATGTAAATACGGGTCAAATAGCTGCAGTAATATTGATTCGAGCGCAAAAGTAAAAATGTACTGTTTGCATGAAAATCTTAGTGAATGCTTTGAGAATAAGGCATGGCTAACAGAGCATCAGCTAATGGGTCTCCCTGAAAGCATAGAAATCGGCTTGGTATCTAGAAGTATGTCGTATAAAAGTGGTGTAAGATCCGATCAAGTGTGCGCATATTACGATCCAAAGTAATTTGTCATAATTAGGTAGCCGGGAGTTTCTAGCTCCCAGCCCCTACACCACCGATCAATCGGCGGTTCCCTACCCATATTGAATCTCAACCCATCTATCTTTTAAGCAATAATACCCTTGTTTAGCTAAGAACTCGTTTGACAGGCCAATATTAATGCCCGGCGCTCGTGCACTATGCCAGTAACTTTTACTCGACATACCACAGGAAATCGCAAGATCCAACGAGACACCTAAGCGCATTAAACTTCGAACTTTCGTTCTANCTTTACGCCACTCGGCTTTGGCTTCCTGCGTCGCTCTATCTCCTGCATCCATGCAGTCGTACACTGCTGTACCATTTACCTTAACCATGCTGGATCACTGGGCTTCGCTATCTTGTGCTAGCTCGCCACGGAATAGGCCTTATATGGTGTTTCTGTCCGTCATCTCGTAGTTTTTCTAGCGGCTTCCTCCAGACCATTCCTCGCGGAAAAGCCCTTGCCATTCGCTAGTGGTTAACGTCTAATAACAACATGGCTTTCGACGGTGATCACTCCCACAGAGGACTTTCACCCCATTAGTTCGCGCCCATGCCGGGCGTACACAAATAAAGCAAGCCGACGGTTTCACCGCGGCTTCTTTAAACGTTATACATCAGAGGGCAGAGAGTGAAACTATTTTTAATAATGTTTGTTGTTTTTGTGTCTTCGTGTGCATCTTCCCCAAAGGGAAGTTTGGCTAGGGTTCCTACAAACGTTGAGGGGCTAGTTAAATCTTCTACAAGTAAAGATGAATTGGCTAAAGCGGCGAATGATAATCCGTTTTTAAATGGCCAGTTAAACCCCGAGTATGAAGGGCAACTTACCGCTCTAGCTGGTGAGGTGATTCAAATCAAATCAACTAGACAGAACTTTTCGGTCTACAAGTTAAAATTGAGAATTGAAGGTGTTGATCCTATTTGGGTTACAAGTATAGCTCCTGCGCCCGGTGGTGAGATTAAGCTGGGAGATAAGATTATTTTTAAAGGCTATATCACTACAGCTAAAGGTACGGATCCAACTGGCGAATTGGAATTATTAATTCAAGCTAAAACATTACTTATGGCCATTCAGTCGCAGCGGCCATAGAAAATGTATAACAAAAACCATCAAGACGACCTCCGCAAAAAACGCTCCGGCGCTTGTGGTTGGCGTTAGGCGCCTGAAGGGGGTATCTGCTTTTTTATATGCTAATCAAGTGGTAGTATGGCTGTCATTTTTAAATTAGAAATAACAATACGGCTAAGTACAGACGGAAATAGATGAAACTACTAGAATTTGAAGTGCTTGGGCAGTCCCTGTCCCTGCAAATGCATGACGGGGGATTGCAGTGCTTGTATATCGACGAAGTGCGGGTTAGCGAGGTCGACTTGGCAAAAGTGTACGGAAGTGAAATCGCGCATCGCACCACTTTGCAAGAAGAAGATAAAATCACGCAACTTAGCCTTAATCTGCAAGCCTCAGGCGGAAAAGCCCAATATCAACTGTGGCTTGACAACCGGCAAGTGCAGACGGGTGAAATTTTATTGCAAAACACACCGACTACGGCAAAACCCAAAGAAAGTTTTATGGGTTTTCTGGCGCTGGCCTTCAAATTATTCAAAAGTGTTAAGGTCGTTAAAGTGGYTTTGGCAGGTGCGTCTGTCGCAGGTTATGCTTGGCTGTTTTCAATAGAATTTGCTCTGGTGCTTATCGCTTCGCTAGTGGTTCATGAGTATGGGCACATTCGTGCAATGAAATACTTTGGTATGAAAACTAAGGGTATATACCTTATTCCTTTTGTTGGTGGRTTGGCTATGTCGGATGATAAGATTAATACTCGCTGGCAGGATGTGGTRATCTCCATTATGGGGCCTTGCTTTGGGCTATTTATGGCAGTGGCCTGCTTACTCATTTATTTCATTACTCAGATCGAATTGTTTGCCGGCGCAGCCGTGCTCGGTGCGTTATTAAATCTGTTTAATCTGCTGCCTATTTTGCCTTTAGATGGAGGGCATGTACTAAAGAGTATTAGCTTCTCTATGCGATCTTGGATTGGCTTGTCGGTTTGTATTGCCGGTATTGCTCTAGGTCTTATTGTTGCCTATACCTTCGGTTTGGTATTRCTGGTTTTCTTCTTATTTATTGGCGCATTAGAGGTGGTGTTTCAGTGGCGCCAACGTAACCTTTCTCATTTGCGGCCCCTTGACCGCAACGGCCAAATATTTTCGGCTATTTGGTATGTTTTAGTAGTGGCGGGGCACCTAGGTATTATTGCTTCCTTTGCTGGTTCTGAAAGTGCCATACTGACTTTGCCCTTGAAGATCTTATCTAGTTGATTTTCCGTGTTTCTCAAGCGTTAGCATAACTGTCTTGTTTGGGCGGACTTTAAAGGTGTAGGTCAGTCCCAAACTATAGCGTTTTTTATATCTGCTATAGAGAAAGTATTTTGATAGGCGGGATAAGAGAAATAAAATGTTGGCTATGCGTGCCAACTCTCATGACAAATTAGCGGCATGAAATTTGAGTTGCAGTTGGATATGAATAGGTGGGTCATGAGATGTTGGCCTTTGAAATGCTTGAGCTGTATGATGGGAAACTATCACGTACAGTTCTTAGGGGGCGAAGAGCTGTAAGGCTCTTCGCTACCCGGTACATACGAAATAGGATAGTCATGCAAAATAAGTATGAGTGGAGGAAAAAAGAGAAATCTCTTTACCTTCCTAAGGCTCAACCGGAAATTATCGATATTCCAGAGTTTAAATTCATAACAATAGAAGGTGAAGGAAGCCCTGCTGATAGTATATTTACCGATTACATTGGGGCTCTATATTCGTTAGCGTACACAATCAAAATGATGCCTAAAAAAATGGCCACTCAACCCAAAGGGTATTTTGATTTCACAGTATATCCATTAGAGGGTGTTTGGGATATCAATGAAAGAGCAAAATCTAATTTTAAAGATATTATTAATAAAGAAGACCTCGTGTACAAGTTGATGATACGTCAACCTGACTTTGTTAGTGAGGGCTTCTATTCGGAAATGTTAGAAGTGGCGAAAGAAAAGAAAAATAATCCACTGTTAGAGCGAATTAATTTCGAACGAATTTCTGAAGGGCGCTGTGTTCAAATGCTTCATTTAGGTCCTTTTGAAGATGAACCAGCTAGCTTTAAAAAAATGGAGCAATTTGCAGAATCTAAAGGGCTTGTCCGTCTATCGAAAATGCATAGAGAAATATACCTTTCAGATACTCGTAAAGTGGCACCTGAAAAGCTTAAAACAGTACTGAGGTTTCAGGCTAAATAAGTATGAGCACTGTATGCCTAACAAATAAGGATATGTCGCGCGCAGCCGCGACATATCTCATTGTTGAGCAAGCCCGGTCGTGACGCCTCTAGTGTTGCAACTGGTGTAAATATGCTCGCCTTGTGATTTTTTGATGTTTCTGCCAGTTGATTTAAGCGGTCTGAGCAGAGCAAGTCGTTAAGATGGCGTTCATCTGATTGAAAGAATGACTTCTTTAGCGATTTTATCGAATATTGAATTTTTCTTTTGAGTTTTAATAAAGGTCACAAAATGAGAAAAGAAACCCTATATGTTTTTACGAGCTTGGTCAGCATTTGCTTTTTTATTCTAACTGCTTGCACTCCGTCACATCACAAGGATACCGGCAACCACGCAGTAAAACTGGTGATGGAGGATCAATACACCTTAGTAAGTGAGAAGCATTATGTTCGCGACTACCCCCCTTTGGATGCCTCTGGAAACATCAATGTTGTAGTAGAGATCCCTGGCGGAACGAGTGATAAGTGGGAAGTTGAAAAGAGCACAGGGGCTCTGGCGTGGGAATTTAGGGAAGGTAAACCTCGGGTTGTCCAATACTTAGGTTATCCAGGTAACTACGGCATGATACCAAGAACTCTCCTACCAGAGGAGTTGGGGGGAGATGGCGATCCACTGGATGTCATCATCATTGGGCCTGTTGTTCCAAGAGGAAGTATTGTGAGCGCTCGCCCTATCGGAATATTAAAATTATTGGATAATGGTGAACAGGATGATAAAATAATTGCTGTTTCACTCAATTCACAATTAGGCAACATTTTCACACTCGAAGAATTGAATCATAAATTCACTGGAGTTACTGAAATTATAAAAATCTGGTTTTCAAACTATAAAGGACCGAAGAGGATGGAGTCAAAAGGGTTCGGGAGTGTGAATGAGGCGCAGGCTGTAATCAAGACCGCAATCGAAGCCTACCAGAGCAAGCTTTCAGTGGCTGCCCAACAGAATGCTCCAGCTGACACGGACAAGCAGGGCCACTGAGATTGTCCTTATACGTACCATCACGAACGGACTAATTATATGAGCGAAATATTTGGAGAGGTTGTTTTAAATACGGGACAAATAAAGGATGGAGTAAAATCTGTCTCCAAAGCGTTAAATAGTGAATACGCAGACAAAGAGGTTGTCGTCATCTCTGTTGTTCCGGGAGGTATGCTATTCACAGCGGATTTGGTGCGAGAATTGAAGTTCGACATTACTATGGACTATATATCTTGTATACATACACCTGGGGATAGGGATAATTCTTCTCCAATTATATATCACCAGAATGTTGAAGTAAAAAATAAACACGTGATATTAGTCGATGATGCTATTGAGTCGGGTGGCACAATGAGTCGCTTAGTTAAGTTGTTTCAAGATGAGTACAGCGTGCTATCTGTTGCAATCGCTACTCTTTTCGTGAAGCCAAGTCGAGTGAGTATAGATGTTACAGCGTATTATGCTTTTGAAATGAAAACTGACGATATGCTAGTAGGATATGGCTTGCCGTGGAACGGTAAATATCGAAATATACCATCCGTATTTAAACTCAATGTGTAGCCAAAAAAGAGCATAACGAACAGAAAAATAGAAGGGCAGGCTCTGACTGTAGAAAGTCTAGCCCGTGGCGGATATGAGTAATAGGAGGGCGCCTGTCTTTGCTTTTGGTAACCGTCACGGAATAAATCGAACTTAAATTTCCAAATAACTCATGAAAAGCTAACAAAAAAGGTAAGTCAAAGACCTTATATCCCTAAAGGATATAAAAACCCACCCATGATATATCTTATCGATATTTGTTTACAACTAAGATTCGTTCGATTAGTATCTAAATCGCAAAATTTGACGCCAGTCGAAAATATGGGACGTTAAACGTTTACCTCAGCACGGAATTCACGCAATAAAGAGAGCAAGTAGCACACAAAGCGCTTCGCTTAAATGCTGTTGGGCTGAAATAAAAACCACCTAATCGCATTTAAGCCAGGATTTTAAAAATTATTCGGAGTTTAAATTGACACTACCCTACGCATTAAATTCATTACGCTCGTATATACCTTCTTATCTATCTACATGTATAAAAGTCGCCACTATTGCGGGAGCTGCATGTTTCAGTCACGCAAGCTTAGCCGGCTACACTATCGAGCAAGTTGATTTTGCTAATGTAGGCTTCAACGCCATCGACACTGAAAATGGCCAAGTATTAGTTGCAGTCGCCCATGACCAGTTTGCCAGCTGGAAAGTCAGTCTCTACGAGGATGGTAACGAAACGCTTATTTCTGACAGCAGCACAAAAAAAGACAACGTCGGCATAAGTGATGGTGTTTATTACTGGACCGAAAACACAAACGAAAGCGCTGCTACCGTTGACGAGTTATACCAATTTAAAAATGGTAACATCACACAAATCACCAATACCGGTCGTAAAAAACAAATATTTAAATATGACGGCGGTCAAGCCTCCTGGTACGAGGAAGTAGACGGCAGGCGCCAAGTATTTTATTACGACGGTAGCGAAGTCATTCAAGTTACCAATATTAGTGCTGGCTCTCTTGCCGTCAATAATGGCCGTAATTTACACCTAGACAATGGCGAGATCGCCTATCTATTCGTTGATACGAGCAATGTTTTGTCCGTTTATTATTGGAACGGACTAGAAAGTACACTCGTCTCGCAACCCGGCGTACGCGCTATTCGTCCCAACCTAGAAGATGGCACTATTGTTTGGATCGCCGACGCACCGGATTCTATGTGTGATGAAGTCTATAAATACCAAGACGGCCTGATTAGCCAAGTCACCTTTGATAGCTCGACGCTTAATGGCTGCCTAAAGACAAACTCCCAAATTAAAGACGGAACGATTAGCTGGCAAAACTGGAAAGACCACACCGGCCAAAATTTCGACCTCTACATTCAAGACGACAATGGCGCTGCGCTTAGAATATCCGATCAATTCCAAGGCGGTGGTTACGCGCAATTCGACAACGGTAAAGTGTATTTTACTGAAGGCGTCAGCGGCACCCCATCAAGCATTTTCGAATATGACAACGGCACCACAAGCTTAATACATGTCGGCCCTAACACTGTTGCCATGAAAGCCAAAGATGGCCATGTTATTTGGCGAGAAGGTTTTGACACCTTGTTGGTTATGCTAGCCAGCCCCGACCTTGTCGACACGGATTTAAATCTAGGCGCTGAGCATAGCGAAAATTTTATCACCGTTAATGGCAACACCACGGTTCATGCCTCACAATGGTCAGGCTGGAACTGGACACCGACTTACCTTGAAGTAGGCATTGAGGCTGTCGACGGTCTTCCTCTCGACGGCATCACTGTCACTGATGAAAGCGGTCGCACTTGGGACTTAAGTGGTAACTCTGGTGCTGTGGCACAAACGTTTACTTGGAATTCAAGAAACGTTGTTATTCACACTGAAACAAGCCGAGAATTAAAAGTCCTCTGGTGGGCTACTACAACCCCTAATATTCAGGATATTGGTGCTGAGCATTCGCTGACTAATCTCGATTTGAGCAAGCCTGTCACTATTAAAATATCA
Organism: Alteromonadaceae bacterium; assembly: GCA_002746115.1. Lineage (GTDB taxonomy): Bacteria > Pseudomonadota > Gammaproteobacteria > Pseudomonadales > Cellvibrionaceae. The sequence continues at coordinate 2,628 of NVXL01000129.1, read as the reverse complement.
CAGTGGTCAAACTGGGGCTGGACACCTAGAAACATTGTTTCAGGTTTTGGCAGAAACGGCGGCGCAGCGCTTGACGGTATTAAATTGTATGATAAAAACGGTACTGAGCATACTTTATGGGGTGATTGGTTTACGGTATACCAACCTTTTTACTGGGAGCCAGTGCAATTAGTTATTCCAGCACAATATCGTAATATTAGTGTGCAATGGTGGGCTGAGGGCTAGGGCTGACGTGTTTTATTGATCTGTTCTGTTAGGCGGCATTATTAAATTACTCGTTTAAACAGCAGTGTTAAACCAAAGAGGCTTCGGCCTCTTTTTTATTGCCTACCGTACATGGCTTGCACAGGTAGGGTAGGGCCTAAGTTAAAACACCGTACTCCTCCATGAATAAAACCAACACAAATAACGTAATAATATTCCCGACATTCAGCAGAGCTAGAGCTTACCCGCCATAAATCGCGCCATTTAAGGCGAAAGTTGGCGCCGGTTACCACACGCCTCCAAAATATTATGAATTGCCCTACTATACTCAGCTAGCCAGACAACTTAAACGATAGCGAATGTACAAGCCGGAGCGCCATATGTCTAAACCTGAAATTGAACATGTAGTATTGTTAATGCTCGAAAACCGCTCATTTGATGATTTACTCGGATGGCTTTACGAAGAAGAGTCACCCGAACTGAATATTCCACCGCTCAAAAATGGCGAGCGCGCGTACGAAGGCTTGCAGGGTCTCGATTTGGCGGCATTCACCAATACCGCAGGTAAGCTGTCCCAGGCTCCCGTACATGGGGTCTCTGGCCTGACTATCCCCAGCATTGCGCCGGGCGAGCATTTTAACCAAGTACAGCAACAATTATTTAATACGGAAACGCCCAGCGCTGACAAGCCCGCCTCGATGAACGGTTACCTAGCCGACTATGTTGACGTGTTAAAGGCATCCTCCGATTGGAACAAAGACAACGATGTCGATTTTTACGGGCCTAAAATTATGGAAACCTATTCCCGCCATCAAGTGGGAGTGCTGAATGATYTGGCGCGACATTATGCCGTGTGTGATCATTGGTTCTCATCCGTGCCATCACAAACTAATCCCAATCGTGCGTTCTCCATGACGGGCACCTCTCAGGGCTTGGCTGATAATGGCTACCTAGAGACAGATCCGCGCGCAGAGGTGATTGAAGATGGATTAAAAATGGGTCTTGGTGACGACAGGTTTCAACATAAAACCTTGTTTAATGCCTTGGAGGAGGGGGGMGAAAGTAGTTGGAAAATATTTTGGGAGACCGCTCTGGTTCCGGAAAAAATATCGAAGGTYCTTGACCTGATTGGCAACAAGACATTGGACGATGTGCTGGATAACATCAAAAGCTCTGTGGAGTGGGCAGAAATCATCAGCAAAATATTTCTAGATGATACCAACGAGTTTATTGAGATGCTTGAAAAGCTCCAGGAGATACTACCAAAAATAGCGCCTGCGGCAGCCTACCTTCAAGAATTGACCTCGGGAAAACTAGACTCCTGCTACACCTACCGATTATTCCCGGCAATAAAAAATGATGTAGAAAATGCCGAATCGCATTTTGATAAAATTGAGGAGTTTCATAACCTCGCCCGTGCAGGACAGCTTCCGAAATTTAGTTTTATTGAGCCTTTTTGGACCATCTCCGAGTCCGCAGTGGATCGCGGCGCTTATCGGCTTTTTACCGAAATGGGCAATGACTACCATGCCCCCGCCAATCAGGACGTGGGAGAGGAGTATGTTAAAAGTATATACAAGAGCCTGATTGCTAATCCAGAAGCTTGGCAAAAAACCCTGTTTATTATCACCTTTGATGAACCCGTCGGAGCTTTCGACCATGTCTCGCCGGGCAAAGCCGTACCACCTTGGGGCGTTAACGGTAAGCCTGGATTTAAACCGCCCATTGGCTTCGATGGTAAACCCAAACCCTTGTTGCAGCACGGCTTTCAGTTTGATCGTTTTGGCGGACGAGTTCCGGCAATTATTGCATCGCCGCTCGTTCAAAAAGGCACTGTTTTCCGCACTACAACGGATACGCCCTACGACCACACTTCATTGATTAAAACTATTTTAAAAGTCTTGGGGCATGAGGATAAGGTGTCGGATTTTGGCGAGCGGGTCAAACATGCTCCCACCTTTGATAATGTACTTACGCTTGATAAAGGCAGGAATGACGAAGCCGATCTTCCGTTTTTAAATATTGCCCGTGAAAATGGCACTGTTTTAAATTATTACGACCGGTTTAGCTTGCGTCATGAAAATGGTGAATTTATTACTCAGTCAGAAATGGAAAATAAATACCCGTTCCCGCCTTTGCCTGACCTGGTCGCACAATTTGAGCTTGATTTAGGCCTTAAAGCGCAATTTCCGACTGCTGGCACAGGAAGCCCTGCTATATTCTACCTGCAAAAAAGCCAAGATCGCCCTGCCAAGGGCAATGTGCAGGCAGAGGACGTGGTTAAATTGATTGCCACGGAAACTGCCCTTAATGCCAATGTGGTGTTAGGCGCCTGGAGCGATTCCTACGACTGCTATTACTCGAACGACTATTTACTCGATGAGAATAACAAGAAACAGGAGTGGCAGGTTGAGGCGGCAAGTG
>NVXL01000008.1 GCA_002746115.1 Alteromonadaceae bacterium | reverse complement strand
GCTAACGCTGCGATTGGCGTAAGTTCACCGTAACTTAATGAAGAAAGGGTCTTGGCGTTTGTTGCGGTAAAGCGGTAGAACTCTTGGAATAACTCCTGGTCGTTCTGCGCGACTGATTTCAACTTTTGAAACTGGGTTTGGATCTCTGCGTCGGTAAGCTGCAGACCGGTACTAGTATCGGTAACAGGTTCGGTCTTCTGTTTTGTTGGAGCAGCTGCAGTATCTACTGATGCTGCAGCTTTTGAAGGTGTTGCCTTTTGTGCGGTGCGAGATCCAATAATAAGCTCAGCTCGAAGCTTCTTGAGTCCGAGCCGAATAAAATCAGGGATCTCCTCCTGGAGGTAGTTGCGCTGGATGTTGGTCAAGATCGCCTTAGCGACTTTGGTATTGTTGGTATCGTGACTGATCAGCGCTTCCTGGTACAGGCTGCTCAAATAGAGTTCGTGCTTGGGGCCAACCTTCTGTTTTACCGATTTGAAATCATAGGCGGCACGACCGTAAACAGCGAGCTGTTTGTACACAAGCCCCCGGCCGTAGAGACTCTTAGTGGTAATCTCATCCTCGGCAAAATCAATGAATGAGCGCGAAAAGGCTTCAATCGATTCTTCAAGCACAGTTTTTCGTAGCGGCGCTTCATCTTCCATCAGCAGGCTGGCGTAATAACCATTCCACCCACTCCAGTAACTGGCCAGCGAGATGAGCTGTTGCGGCATCTGCCACTGTTCAGACTCGAAAAATGCGGCGGGGTCAGCCATCTTATCTAGTTCATGTTCCTGATAGTGTCTGATCACCGCTTCGTTATGTTTAAGTAGGAGCTTAAGTAGTTCGCGGTTTTTTAGAAGCAGTGTTTACCCTACTGGTTCCGTCTATTTGGTATCTCATTTACGCCAAAAGCAATGAACTCAACCCTGCCGAAATAGAAGCCGAAGAAGACTTGCCTGAAATGTCCACAAAGCTTGCGATATTCTGGTTTATCCTAGGCTTAGTAGTACTAATTTTGAGCGCAAAGACCCTGGTCTGGGGTGGCAAAGAAATTGCTCAGCTTGCTGGCATAAGTGAGCTCATTATTGGATTAACCGTAATTGCTATCGGCACGAGCTTACCTGAGCTGGCCGCATCAATGGCTAGTGCGCTTAAAGGCCATCATGATATTGCGCTTGGCAATATCATCGGATCGAACATATTTAATCTACTCGCGGTACTCTCGCTTCCGGGTCTCATTCACCCACCGATTATGGGCGACGAGATATTCTATCGTGACTTCGCGTTTATGTTGCTATCCACCTTGGCGCTCGCCGCGTTTATATTCTTCGCACTGAAAACTAAAGCCAAGGGCGACTCACCGGAACCTACTCCCGCCCCCGCGATAGGCCGCGTCGCCGGTATTCTATTACTTTGCTTATACCTGTCGTATATGTACATTCTCGCTGCTGAGCAGCTAGCATGAAACCGCAAAAAGGTAATCACAATTTCGACTTCTGCGCTTCAGGTAAACGCACGATTCGCTTAGAAAAAGAGGCTCTAGGGGCCTTAGAGCTTCGTATTGGCCCAGAATTTATACACGCCTGCCAATTGATGCTTAACTGCAACGGTCGCATTGTGGTCATGGGGGTAGGTAAATCCGGCCATATCGGCAAGAAAATCGCCGCGACATTAGCCAGCACAGGCAGCCCAGCATTTTTTGTGCACCCCGCTGAAGCTTGCCACGGCGACTTGGGCATGATCACCCCTGACGACACCGTACTTGCGATATCAAACTCTGGCAGTAGCGCCGAGCTGCTGGCCTTACTGCCACTATTCAAACGCATGCAACTGCACCTTATTAGCCTTACCGGTAAAACCCAATCGCCGCTAGCCTCTTTTGCCGACTGCAATATTGATATCGGCGTCACTAGTGAAGCCTGCCCCCACGACCTCGCTCCAACATCAAGCACAACCGTCACACTCGCAATGGGCGATGCGCTGGCTGTTGCACTGCTCGAAGCGAGAGGCTTTACCGCTGAAGACTTTGCATTCTCACACCCAGCAGGCACCCTCGGGAAAAAACTCTTACTGCGCGTAAGCGATATCATGCATAACGGCCAACAAATCCCCTGCGTGCCGCCCACTACCGCACTAAAAGAAGCACTCAGAGAGATGACAACCAAGGGCTTCGGTATGACAACAGTGGTCGACAGTGACAATAGATTGTTGGGTATTTTTACCGATGGAGACTTGCGCCGCTGCATTGATCAAAATATCAATATTGATACGATTGCCATCGAAAAGGTCATGACAGTATCACCGCTAACAATAAATAAAGACATACTTGCCGCCGCAGCGCTTAACATAATGGAAAAGAAAAAAGTTACGGCGCTTGTTGTAGAAAACGACGATAACACCCCTATTGGGGTACTGCATATGCACGACCTACTGCGAGCAGGTATTATTTAACCATGTGGCTTAAGCATATGAGGCAACACAAAAAACAACACAATGTGTATAAGCAAAATCAAGGCGCAAAAAACAGTCCCCCCATCCAAACGGAACTATTACAGCCATTATATGGTCAATTAAATACCACCCAACAACAAGCAATCAGCAAGGCCCGGCAAGCGTAGATACATGTTAAAAACTATTGTTTTTTTTACAGTGCTGTTTATCACTCTTGGAGCCGCGCTGTTAATACTTGATTCTCCAGACGCAATTCTCGGTGACGACGAATCTCAGCAGATCGCTGCGCAAGCAATCCCACATTCGGTGGCACACAATACCGTCACAAAACATTACACCGAAGATGGCGTCCTAAGCTACTCCTTCGACGCCAATATATTGGAATACTACCGGGTAAAAAAAGAAAACCATCCGACCGAAGATTTCACTTTAATAAAGTCCTTGCGGCTAACCGTCTACCAAAACAGGAGACCTTGGCTTATTAGAGCAAAGGAAGGGAAAATTACTGACAACGGTCAAACTCTGATATTATGGGACGATGTCGTGCTTAGACACACATCCGATGAAGGTAACGTCACAGAGCTGCAAACCTCTCGACTTACCATCAAACCCGAAGAAAAAATCGCTGAGACCGATCAGGTAGTACACATCAAATCGCGTAATGTAGAATTAAAAGGCGAGGGCATGCGTGCTGATATGAAGAGCGAAAAAATTCATTTATTATCAAAAGTTGAAGGGTTCTATGACCCTATTTAAGCTCACAATACAAACGCCAATAATGAAGACTTACACCCAAAACATGCTCATCACCTTGCACCACTTCGCAAAGGGCACTTTGGCGATTGCCATTTTGTTCCTGATAAATACTTCAGCTTGGGCGCTAAAAACAGATAGCCAGCAATCAGTAAAAATCAATGCTGGTAATACCGAGTTTGATATTCGCACTGGCACCACCACATTTTCAGGTGAAGTGATCATGCAGCAGGGCAGCATGCAAATCTCTGCTGACACGCTCATCACTTACGGAAAACTTAACAACACCACCAAAATTATCGCTACCGGTAGACCCGCTCGCTTTACCCAAATACCAGCAGTAGACGCCGCGCCAGTAGTGGCCATTGCCAACCGAATTGAATATCACGTCGACAAGAAAACCCTGTCACTCATCGATAACGCATCACTCGATCAGGACGGTGTTAGCTTAAGTGGTAAAAAAATCGAATACGATGTAAGTAGAGCCATCGTCAAAGCCGGCGATAACGTGAAAGCCGGGGCGCAATCGGATCGTATTCGCATGATCATTCCCGCCAAAACACTTCAAAGCCAAAATAAAGATAAAAACTAATTCCCATGGCGCAATTACAAGCAAAGCATCTCGCCAAAAGCTACAAAGGGCGTAAAGTCGTCATTGACGTATCTATCACCGTAACCCGTGGCCAAGTCGTTGGCTTGCTGGGTCCCAATGGTGCAGGTAAGACAACGTGCTTTTATATGATTGCCGGTATCGTAAAAGCCGATAAAGGCCAAGTCATTATTAATGGCGAAGATATTACCAAAAAGCCCATGCATGGTCGTGCACAGCTTGGGCTAGGCTACCTACCTCAAGAAGCCTCGGTCTTTCGAAAGCTCTCAGTCGCCGATAACATTATGGCCATATTAGAGACGCGCAAAGACTTAAATCAAGCCGAACGCCAAGCACAACTCAACACCCTGCTGGAAGAGTTCCATATCACCCATATTCGCGATAGCCTAGGAATGGCGCTTTCGGGGGGAGAGCGACGACGAGTAGAAATCGCAAGAGCCCTCGCCACCGAGCCAAAATTTATCTTATTAGACGAACCTTTTGCTGGCGTCGACCCAATCTCGGTTAGCGACATAAAAGCGATCATTCAGCAACTAAAAGCCAAGAACATCGGCGTACTCATCACGGATCACAATGTCCGTGAAACCCTCGACATCTGTGAAAAAGCTTACATTGTTTCCGGTGGGCATATCATTGCGGAAGGGGATGCAAAAGCGGTATTAGCCAATGAGAAAGTTAAAGAGGTCTATCTAGGCCAGCATTTCACACTTTAAGCGCACCGCTAAGTCCTCTCTTAAGTACCCTCAAGTAAGCACCCCCGAAGTAAGTAAGCCCTAAAGCTATCGCCCATCAAAATCATACCGACACACTTAATCCCAAAGCAAACGAGTGCTTTGGGCTATTTCAGGCACAATAATTGCTTTAAAATCATTCAAATATATTGATTGCGCCGCATTGTAAGTCTAAACTAAGTTTAACCTAGAAATCTTTAGGCAGTAATAAGGAGTGGAAGTTAAAACCTCTTTATTAATCGCGTGAATTTAGCTTGAAAAGCGAATTCCCAATCAGTTTGTTAGCAGCGACAAAGTTTATGAAGCAGTCACTCCAACTCAAAATTAGTCAGCAACTTACCATGACGCCGCAACTGCAACAGGCTATTCGCCTACTGCAATTGTCGACACTGGATCTTCAGTCTGAGATACAAGAGGCGCTTGATTCTAACCCGATGCTCGAAGTCACTGAAGAAAGTGCGCCTAGCAGTGAGAGTAATGAAGAAAATACCACTGCGAACAATACTGAAACAAGCGCGAATACAGAAACCAGTGACGACCCACCTGGCACTCAAGATAACGTTAAAGCAAGCGACAGCAATGAGGCCACAAGCGAAGAGACGGCCACGCTGGATAGCGAATGGAGTGAAGAGCACATCCCAACCGAGCTAGCTGTAGACACTAACTGGGACGATATATATCAAGCCTCCTCAAGTGGACCCTCATCGCGCAGCGAAGGCGACGACATCGACTTTGATTCACGCCGCACGACTTCCGAAACACTTCAAGACCACCTATCTTGGCAACTGAATCTCACCCCCATGTCCCCTGAGGACACTGAAATCGCTGAAAACATCATTGATGCCATCGACAGCAATGGCATGCTTAGCATGAGTATTGAAGAAATACATACTGACTTGGCTGAGGTATTTGCCAAACACGATCAAGAGCTAGAATTCGATGAGGTGATTGCTGTTTTACACCGAATTCAGCAATTTGACCCGCCCGGCGTTGCTAGTCGTGATATTCGTGAGTGCTTACTCATACAGCTCAAACAATATGACCAAAGCACACCAGGGTTTAGCAACGCCAAAACATTAATTGAAAACTTTCTTCCGCTGCTTGGCAATCGTGACTTTAAACTCTTGATGCGTAGACTACGCATTAAAGAGCCCGAGCTGCAAGAGGCGATCAAAATTATTCAAAGCCTCAACCCTCGACCCGGCGAGCATATTGGCAGCGACTCCACCGAGTACGTTGTGCCCGATGTATTTGTTGCTAAGATCGAAGACCGCTGGACCGTCAACCTCAACCCCGATATCGCCCCCAAAATACGTATCAATACAGATTATGCCTCCTTGGTTAAACGTGCCGACTCCAGCACCGACAATGCCTTTTTACGAGATAACCTACAAGAAGCCCGCTGGTTCTTAAAAAGTTTACAAAGCCGTAACGAGACACTACTTAAGGTTGCCACTTGCATCGTAGAGCGGCAACAAGGCTTTTTAGATAACGGCCCCGAGTCAATGAAACCAATGGTTTTGCACGACGTTGCGGAAATGGTCGAAATGCATGAATCCACCATATCGAGGGTGACAACTCAAAAATACATGCATACACCGCAAGGGATTTTCGAACTTAAATACTTTTTCTCAAGCCATGTGGCGACAGAGTCGGGCGGAGAATGCTCATCTACTGCCATTCGAGCTATTATTAGAAAGCTTGTTGCGGCTGAGAATACCCGAAAGCCCTTAAGCGACTCTAAAATTACCGTATTACTGGAGGGGCAAGGTATCAAAGTTGCCCGTCGCACCATTGCAAAATATCGTGAATCACTGTCGATTCCACCTTCAAACGAAAGAAAACGACTGGTATAACTCACCAAAGCCGTCCTACTTGACAGTAACTGGCGCCGCTATGGGCGCATAGTATTGCGCGCTTACTTAACGCCGACATTTGAAATAAAGAGCATTGTGGTATGCAGATAGGCAACATTCTGACAAGCGATAGAACCAAAGCACAAATTCACGAGAACAGTAAAAAAAGAGTCATCGAAAAACTCGCCTCAATTGTGGCGAGCTCTAGCGGAGATATTGACGCTGACGATTTGTTTCATCATTTAATCTGTCGAGAAAAACTCGGTACCACCGGCATTGGTGGCGGGATCGCGATACCGCACTGTCGTTTTGCCACCAACGGTAAAACCTATGGTGCTTGTATGACCCTAGAAAGACCGGTGGAATTTAACTCAATAGATGACAAACCGGTCGATATTGTTTTTGCGATAATTGTCCCTGAGAATGCCGAAAAAAGCCATCTTGAAACGCTCGCATGCTTAGCTGAATTTTTGCAGCAACCCGCATATGTGAACAAACTACGCTCAGCCACTAACGATATTGAGTTATTCAATGCAGCAACAATATCGCATTAAGTATTATGGCATAAGCCCAATCAACATATTATTAATGGGATAAACAAGAGTATGCGCTTTTTAGTCATTAGCGGTCGCTCAGGTTCCGGAAAGTCTTCAGCACTTCATCTTTTAGAGGATGAAGGCTTCACCTGTATTGATAATTTACCAGCTAGTCTTTTTCCCGCACTGGTTAAACAAGTCAAACGTGGCATGCACGACGATAAGCTTCAGTTCGCTGTTGGGATTGACGCGCGTAACCTCGATAGCGACCTTGCTAATTTTCCCGAGATTTTACGCACTGCCAATTTAAGCGAAAACGAGCTCAAAGTCTTATACCTTGATGCCACTAAAGATGTACTGATAAAACGCTTTAGCGAAACTCGCCGGCGGCATCCGCTGTCGGGCGAAAATATGAACTTAAGCGAAGCAATCACTAAAGAGCAGGACATTTTGGCGCCAATGGCGAGTCTTGCGAACATCATTATCGACACCAGCAGCTTAAACCTACATCAGTTACGCAGTACTGTTAAGCAACAAATTATCGGTGTTGACACCAAAGGCATGGCCATCTCAATCACCTCCTTTGGCTTTAAATTTGGCGTACCTATTGGTGCGGATTTTATGTTTGATGTGAGATGCCTACCTAACCCGCACTGGGAAGCCTCACTGCGCGGTAAAACTGGCTTAGAAAAAGAAGTCATTGAATTTTTAGAAAAACAAGAACAGGTTCAGGAGATGTATGGTGATATTGAGGGCTTTATTACTAAATGGGTGCCCTCCTTTGAGCAAAACAACCGCAGTTACCTTACCGTTGCCATTGGCTGCACTGGAGGTATGCATCGATCGGTGTACTTAGCCGAACGCCTCGCAAAACAACTCAAAGAAGTCGCTCCCAACGTAAATATACAACATCGTCAACTCAGTCAAACACCGATAAACTGAGGCCTGTAACCAATAATGGTAGACCGAATGCAAGCTATAGAACAACAAGTACAAATCATTAATAAATTGGGCTTGCACGCACGCGCAGCCACAAAATTTGCGGGTATCGCCAATAAATACGTCTGTTCCGTTAAAGTGGATTTTCAAGGAAAGGTCATCGACGGTAAAAGTATTATGGCGCTTATGCTGCTAGCCGCAGCCAAAGGAAGTGAAATTACCCTGATCACGGAGGGCGAAGATGCTCAGCAAGCACTGGACTCAATCGCGACCTTGATCAACAATAAATTCGATGAGGAAGCCTAAGGCAATTTAGGACACTTTGTTTATTGGAAAGTTGTTGAAAAATAAAACTATACAATTTAAAACCGTTAATCCCTAGCCATTAACCCCAGCCCTTAACCCTAAGACCAACGATAACATCAATACCGTGGGCTGAGACATGACGCATTTTATTTAACTTTCGAGAAATTTCCCCTCACATGCAACCCGTCATCGAAGACAAAAGCAATCAGACCCAAACCCACTTGGCGCGCGTACAAGCCTTGCTTGGTAGCGGGACATTGCGCCAGATAGGGCAACTGATCAATGGTTTAAAACCGGTCGATATCGCGCGCCTGATCCAGTCCAGCCCACCGTCTTCGAGAAATGTTATCTGGGATCTCATCGAGAAAGAAATCATTGGTGAAGTCATTGAGGAACTACCAGACGATTTACGGGCAGAGTTCGTCCGCCATATGGACGCAGAAGAACTCGTTGAGATTACCGAGGGCTTAGAAACCGATGACGTTGTTGATATTCTACAACAACTCCCGGATCGGGTGACATCCGAAGTACTCGCCGCTATGAGCGTGCAAGATCGTAACCGCGTAGAGCAAGTATTGGCCTATGACGAAGATACCGCTGGCGGCCTCACCAACACCGATACTATTACAGTTCGGCCTCGCTTTACCCTTGACGTAGTATTACGTTACTTACGCCGTCACGATGCCCTACCTGCATCTACAGATAATTTAATCGTCGTTAACCGTAAAGATCAGTACTTAGGGCTTCTCTCCCTGAGTACACTGCTAACAGAAGACCCTAGCGTCACCGTGCGCGAAGTCATGTTGAGCGATACCAACGCCATTCCCGCCACCATGCCAGACACCGAAGTCGCCAACCTGTTTGAGCGACATGACTGGATCTCCGCGCCAGTCGTCGATGAGCAAGGTAAGCTGCTCGGCCGTATCACAATTGATGACGTCGTTGATGTTATTCGTGAAGAAGCGGATCACTCATTAATGAGTAATGTCGGTTTGGACGAAGATGAAGACACCTTTGCCCCCGCAATGCGCACCGCACCGCGCCGCGCTATTTGGTTAGGCGTTAACTTATTGACCGCAATACTAGCCTCATCGGTCATCAACCTCTTCCAAGACACCATCGAGAAAGTCGTCACCCTTGCTGTGCTCATGCCAATTGTGGCAAGCATGGGCGGTGTTGCGGGCTCGCAGACACTTACAGTGATAATTCGTGGTATGGCATTGGGGCAGATCGGCTCTAATAACTTGAACTGGCTTTTGTCTCGTGAGTTAATCGTCGGCTTTATCAATGGCGGCTTATGGGCAATTGTAATGGGCGCTGTAGCCGCATTGTGGTTTAATGACCCGCTGATGGCGGTGATTATTGCCGCAGCGATGATGATTAACTTAGTGGTGGCGGCTCTTGCGGGGGCACTATTACCCTCAATGCTAAAATCCATGAAAGTCGACCCGGCACTCGCCGGCGGCGTCACCCTGACAACTATTACTGATGTGGTAGGCTTTTTAGCCTTTCTAGGGCTAGCCACCATATTTTACGGATCATAGACCGACGATACCGAATAAATACAGCACGTACATTTAACAACTACAGCTCACAACTACAGATAATATACGAATTCACATGAAAGACTCAAAATCAAACAACAAACAAACAAACACTCAGAACTCAGATGCAGATTTTGATGAATTCGATGACGATGTAAAAAGCAAAAGCCAGTTTAAGCGGGAGATGCATGCACTACAAGACCTTGGTATCGCCTTAACCAAGCTTACGTCTAAGCAATTTGCACGCATTCCAGTATCAGAAAAGCTGCGCTATATTATCGAACAGCTGCCAAGTATTACGCATAATAGCGCCAAGAAACGTCACTTACAGTTCATTGGTAAGCTGATGCGCTCAGAGGATATCGAGGCACTCACAGAAGCTTACGAACGTATCAAAACAGACAATCATCAAGTTGCACGGCAACATAAGGCTCTAGAGCTGTGGCGCAACAATATGTTGCAAGATGACCAACAACAGGTCATTGAAGCGATGGAAAGCTTTATTAACGACTACCCCAAAAGTGACCGCCAGCAATTAAGACAGCTCGTTCGCTTGGCACAAAAAGAAAAAACCATTGATAAACCACCAGCAAACAGCCGTAAATTGTTTTGCTTTTTACGTGATACCGTGGCTCAGAGTTTAAATAGGGATGATGACTAAGTCTCATTAATCGGGGGCTGAGGTTTTGGCTCTGACTCAACTTCAGATTCAGGCTGGGATTTAGACTCCCGCTTCTTTTTTTTACGAGCCTTAACCTTTTTAATCTTAGTCTTTGGCTCATCCCAAGAGCCTTTGACTTCAACATTAAAGCTCACCGCCTGATCAACCTGCTTTTTAAATAATTTACCCACCACATACACACCTATCGCAGCAGGAAGACCGGCAACCAAAGCTGTAGCCATTGCAATATTACTCGCGACAGGCAAAGTCACCACCATTTCGGTATCCATTTTCTCGTTGATAAGGTCCACGGTGCCCGTCAGTTGGATATACGACGAAGAGGACTCTACAATCATCGGCTCCTCCATTAAAATTATACCGTCCTCCAAATTAAACGAGCCAGTAATTTTGTCGTAAGCAAAGCCTTGTGAGGCTAGATCAGAGAAATTAAATTGCAGCCGTCTTAAAATCGTGTCGAAGTTAAACAAAGAAAATAAGCGTAACAGGGCATTTTCGTCGCTATCCGCACCACGAAAAAAACTTCCCTGAACAATATTTAATCCAATTTGACCATTAAACCCGGCTGCAGTGTATTGGTCTGGCGCACCATCCCATTGAAGATCTAAAGTAATATCAGCCGATTTACTTTCTAATAGCTTCTCCTGCTCCCAAGCCTCAAAAGCGTCGGCGAGGTTATCGACGCGCAAAGTCCCTTGAAAATAGCTTCTATGCTCACCTAAGGCGTTTTTTGTCCATAAGAAACTTGCACCGTTCTGATCATCGGCGCCCACCAACACGCCGCGAGTCGTCGCATAAATACTGTTAATTACAATGCCGCCCTCAACCGGATCAAGGTCAAAACTCCAATCACCATAGGCTTCATTTTTAATAAACAGCTGTCGAGTGCTAAAGCGTAATTCAGGGAAGCTGGCAATGTCGGTATCGGCCAGCATACTCTCCTCAAGCGAGCTTGAGAGCGAATCTTCAACGGCGCTCTGAACTAATGCCTCTACCGGAACATCATACTTTGTCGAAGCTAAGGGCTTCACCTCAACCTGATCATCCATTAAACGCAAGTAATCAAGTGACAGGATTAAATCAGGCACCCCCTCTGCATGCTCACTTTGATAGTAAAGCACTTCGCCAGCGGCCATCGGGCTATTCACCTTAAAACGCCAATCTAAATAATCTCGACCACCCGAGATCGCTATTTTTTCAATACTCGTCTCTCCGATTTCAAAATAGCCGATATCCAAATTCAAATCGACAGCAAATGGCTGGCTCTCTGGCGAGTCATCGCCAAGCAAGGCTTGCTCATGTTCAAAATATTGCGTTTGCGTATCTAGCCAAGCGCCAAGGTTAAGCCGCGTACTCGTACCAGTAATATCAAAACGACTTACTTTTGACAGGGTTTGCTGCAAGTCACTACCAGCCTGTTCACCGCCAACTAAACTGTTAAGCCATTGCTGCCGATTTAGTTTTTGATTAAGACCCAATGCACCAGAAAATACACCACCCTCTATTCGATTATCCATATGCAGTAATAAGTGCGCCTGGGTACCCAAAGCCACTTCCATTTGCTGATAATCGTCAAATATCCTTAAATTAACACTCAGATTTTTGGGCTGCTCCGCACTTTTATTCAAGGGGAAAGGTAAGTTTATGGCAACACCACCAAGATCAGAAACGATGTCGACGATCGCAGTCTCTGAATTACTCGCGCCACCTTGCGGTAAGCGAATCCGCCCTGAAACCTGAGTTGTACCGTCCATAAATAACAGCTCAGGCCGCTTGGTCCAGTCTGCCAGCGCCTTCATAGGAATCGCTCCAGAAAAATCGATATCAATCGAAGGCTCTAGCGCCGATTGAGAGCTTTTAGCCCCCCATGCAATGCTTTGAATGCGACCCTGAATACGCTCCCCCCATAGGGTGGCGTTTAACTGCTTGGCATCAATCCCCCCCTCGGTATCAAAATGAAAATCACCATCAATCTCGCTGAGCGTGATGTCTAGATCACGCATGGTTAAACCCGCTTGCTCAATGACGGCATTAACCACTACCTGAACTTCTGGCTCACCCTTATCTAAAGGGACTCGCAATGACAAATCTGCTGTTGCCCTACCAACAGTATCCCAATTATCTAATATCTTACCCAGAGGCGTTTGCAGCGGACTATTTTGCAATAACGCCATAACATCGTTGAGCTGAGCCTCTGCAGATGCATCCACTGCAAGCGTTAATGGGGTGCTTTTGGTACTCGGCTGCAAGTAAACATGTGCGCGCTTAATCGTATTGCCATGCAGCTGCGCCTTGCTTACATGAATATCTAAACGCTTGCCATCTAACCAAAGCTCGCCATCAATACCTTCCATTTCTGGCCACGCCGGATCAAACTTCAAGGAGGCGTCTTTAACATTGGCATACAACTGCACCATCGGTGCAAACTCAGGTTGAACGTCCACAGACCCGTGATAAAGGAAACGCAAATTACTGACCTCCCCGCCTAATACAGAACCGCCTAACCATTCGTAAAGGGGCTTAGGAATAACATTCGGTAAATACGTTTTATATGACAGTGCAGGCATCTTCTCAGAGCTAATCTGCAAGGTCATAAGTGTGCTTCCATATTTTTTTGCAAACGGCAGCCGTAAATAAAACTGCCCTAAGGCAGCTTCCTGCTCAGTGGTGACCGACAATAACCCGGAGCTTAGATAGACCATCTTGTTAGGCAGATCCAATTCCCAGCTGACACGACCCTTGGCGCGTTGAAATGCCATTGCTTGCGGGTAAATTTTAGGAAGAAAGAAGCTAAAATCCTCACGCCCCTCCAGAAATAAGCTTCCCCCTAGAGCGCTCGCATGCACAACACCGTTAACTCCAGTAAAAGCCGGTGCTCCTTTGTAAGCACCGGATGCTCCCTTACTAAGACGTGCCCGTAGATTCACATAACCTTGTGTTTTATCGACTAAGTCGACAGAGATATCACTTAGCTGCCCTTTCAGGTCTAACTCAGTCAATAGTTGACCTACAAGGTGTTCGTTCACGTCCGTAGCCAGTATGGCGGAAGTCCAGTCAGCAAGATCGATATCAGTCACTTTCAACCTGGGAGTAACACCGGGTTGAAAATGCCCTTCAATATTAAGCGCTGGAGTCGTGATATCGTCTTTAAAGACAAAGTATAATTCTCTTAATATCAGCGTCCAACCATCCTTCTCACGCCACTTACCCGCGATTTTAGTTTGCACGGACTCGGGTAAGACTAAACCTTTAGGTACTTTTATGGGGGGGAGGCCTGAATGAATCGCCCCTTTAAAATCGAATTCTTTCCCCGGGCTAGAAGAAAACCAAAGTTTTAAATTAAGCTGCTCTTTTGTCTCAGGCTCAAGGCTCACAGGCTCTTTCGGGGCTGAGGTAAGAGACTGTGCATCGGGGCTAGCCGTTTCCAACGATGGGTAATCCAAAGCAGAGAGTACTTTAGCGATGGGGAAATCTTTAAACTCTATATAACCCTGAGAATTAAAATCTTTTCGTCGAGGGTCGCCACGCCCTTCAACAACAAGGCGGAAAGTCTTTGCCCCATCAATATCCACGCTTGCCAAAATACGGTGAAAATTTTGATCGTTCTCTAAGTTTATCTCCGGAATCAAAACTTGAGACTGGCTACTGTTATTAAAATTCAGCGCAAAGCGCGCTTGGGTAAGTTTAATTCTGCGACCCAGTAAAAATACATCCAGCAGACCGTCAGCATTCAAACGGTTCGCGCTTTGACCTTTAGGTGACTTGTTTTTTGGAAAAGATTTAAGGCCTCTCAACATCCATTGGCCGTTGGGCTGTTGATCCACGGTCGCGTCAAAATCATCAAAGCGCAGCTTGCGCCACGCCAAACGCCACTCCCACACAGAATAGACAAGACTTAGCTCGGCAGTGATTTTGCCAACATGAAATATCTCAGTATCGTCGCTGGAATAAACGTTCACGTCAGCCAGCTCTATTTTAGGGCGCAGACCAGACCAGGTAGCCGAAATACGGCCAACATTCACTTGAACTTTAAGGACTTGCTCTAAAAGATCGGTAATTTCCGCTTGGTAATCATCAAGCACAGGAAAGGCTGCGCGCCCCAATTGAATGAGCACAGCGGATAAGATGATCAGCGTAAATAAGCTAGCCCAGAGCCAGCGTGAAACAATACGCAGATAGTTTCGACTAATAGCGAACAAACGAAAGCCTATTCATATTCAGTATTAGGCCAGTATTAAGCCAAAACAATGTCGTACTGCTCCTGCATGTACATGCTTTCCACTTGGAACTGCACGGTACGCCCCATAAACGTCTCCAGGTCAGCCACATTGGCCGATTCTTCGTCAAGCAAGCGGTCGATGACTTTTTGAGAAGCCAGAACCAAGAGCTTTTCCGTATCGTAAGTACGAGCCTCGCGCAGTATCTCACGGAAGATTTCATAACAAACTGTCTCAGCAGACTTTAGCGAGCCCCGGCCATCACAAACCGGGCAAGGCTCACATAATACGTGCCCTAATGATTCACGGGTTCGTTTGCGCGTCATCTCCACTAACCCAAGCTCAGACACTCCGGTAATTCCGGTTTTTACTCGGTCTTTTTCTAGCGCTTTTTCAAGGGTTCTTAATACTTGGCGCTGATGCTCCTCCTCTCGCATGTCGATAAAATCAATAATGATAATACCGCCAAGGTTACGCAGCCTCAATTGCCGGGCAATGGCAACAGCCGCCTCTAGGTTCGTCTTAAAGATTGTTTCTTCAAGGTTGCGATGCCCGACAAAAGCCCCCGTATTCACGTCAATCGTGATCATGGCCTCGGTTTGCTCAACAATGAGATAACCACCGGACTTAAGCGGTACTTTTTTCTCCAATGCTTTTTGAATTTCGCTTTCTACGCCATAAAGATCAAACAGCGGGCGCTCGCCCGGGTAATGTTCTAGGCGCCCACCAATTTCAGGGGCGTAGTGCTTGGCAAATTTCTCCATGCTCGCAAACGACTCACGAGAATCTATACGTACTCGCTCGATACTAGGGCGCATCAAGTCCCTTACTGTACGCATAAAAAGCGGTAAGTCTTCATAGATAACGCAAGGCGCTTTTGCGCTTTTAATCGTATCATCGAGGTCGTGCCACAAGCGAAACACAAAAGGAATGTCAGCACGTAAATCATCTTCACTCGCGCCTTCAGCCAAGGTACGTACAATAAACCCGCCAATCGGGTAATCATCCGCATGCTCATCCGCCAAACTCTGTACGATACTTTTCAATCGCTCACGTTCAGCGCTGTCCTCAATTCGGTTGGAAATACCCGTATGCTTGGTATTCGGCATATACACAAGATAGCGGGCGGATACGGATAAATGCGTCGTTAGGCGCGCCCCTTTAGTTCCAATAGGGTCTTTGGTGACCTGAACCAGAAGCTCTTGTCCTTGATATAGCAGATTACGAATATCTGCATCGTCATCGCTTTTCTCTTCAACGCCCTTATCATTAAGGGGCGTAATATCAGCAACATGAATAAAACCTGCGCGCTCCTGCCCAATATCGACAAAAGCCGCTTGCATACCGGGCAATACCCGGACAACCTTGCCTTTATATATATTACCGACGTAACCACGGCTACTTGCACGCTCAATGTAAACCTCTTGCAAGACCCCGTTTTCTACCAAGGCGGCACGTGTTTCGGTGGGACTAAAATTGACTAAAATTTCTTCGCTCATGACTTCGCTTATCCGTCTTATGTCCAGAAAGGGATATCGAACACATTAAGCATAGGATATAACTTTTCAATAGGTAGCCCGACCACGGCTGAATAACTTCCGACTATATGAGTCACAAAAACTGCTCCACAGCCCTGAATGGCATAACCGCCGGCTTTATCACAAGGCTCATTAGTTGCCCAGTAACGCTCGGCTTGCTGCTCACTAATCTCTCGGAAATGCACGCGGGTTTCACTTATCGCGCTCATTTGTTGATGACTATCGTTAATTGCAATGGCACTAATAACGCTATGTTCTCGCCCCGATAGCAAGGCTAACATGGCCACCCCGTGGTCACGATCACGTGGTTTTTCCAAAATTTCTCCGGCACAGGAAACCACAGTATCTGCACCTAATGTAGGTAATCCAGGCGCGGCATTAAAGCCGGCTAATGACTTGTCTTGCGCCAAACGCAAAACGTAATCTTCAGGTGTCTCTCCAAGGGCTTTCACCTCCGGCACGTCGACATCAACTAAGCTGAAATTTACACCTAACTGTGCAAGCAGTTCACGCCGTCGCGGCGATTTAGACGCTAACTGGAGTAATACTACCTTGCTTATTTCAGGGACATTTGTTTCAGAGCTGTTTGTTCCGGAAAGGTTTTTTCCAGAAATGTTTATCTCAAGCTTCATTCATAACCTTATACGTAAGCACGTCAGACTTAACAACATCAACATTAATATCAATGCACGTGATACATTTTACGAATACGCCCAAGTACAACGTACATAACCGGCCACATTAAAGCGCTTGTTGCGCTAGAAGCCAAGGTTAACATCGGTGCGGTGCGATAACCCAACAAACCCTGCATCCAATTAATCACCGCTTGATGCATGCCAACTAAAACGAACAACCAAAACGTCTGCCGCCAGAGTGAATAACTTTTCATCCTCTGATGCGAGACCATACAAATGTAAGCAATAACCGCCAATGCCATCGCGTGTCCGCCCCATACCCCCCCTTCAACAATATCTTGTAACAATCCCACGCACCAAGCATAGAAAATTCCAGGATGTTGAGGGATGTTGATACACCAGTAGACAAGTATGACGCAAACAAATTCCGGGCGTAAATAAGCATATTCGGTAGAGATCGGAAAGATAGCCAGCAACAGGCCAAAAATAAGCGTAAAGGCAATAAAGAGGTGAACGGTGACTGGGTTTTTTAATCGATACATCTACATCGCCTAGCTGGATGGAGGTCGATCGAATACCAATAGCACATGGCGACTTCGGTTCATTTCGGCCATAGGTCTTGCGGTTACGGTGGCAAAACGCTTTGCCGGATCAACCGTCACTTGAGTCACCTCGGCCACAGGGTAGCCAACCGGAAAACGCTGCCCCAAGCCTGAACTCACCAACATATCGCCGACCACAACATCCATCGTATTGGCCACATGCGGCAAGCGCAGTCGATACAAATCTCCCATTCCGGCAGCTATTAAGCGAACGCCATTACGATTAATTTGTACCGGTAGTTCGTGCATAATATCGGTGATAAGCAAGACTTTAGAACTGGTTTTACCCACCTCTACAACTTGCCCCATCAGGCCTTGCGCATCTAGCAGCGCCTGCCCTTTGTATACACCATCTTCGCTGCCACGGTTAACAATAACCTGATGCACCGATGGGTCAGGGGAAACACCGATCAACTCAGCAATTAACACCCTATCATCTAAAGTATTCGCGGAATTAAGCAACCGCCTTAGGCGAATATTTTCCGCCGCAAGCGATGCATTAAGCAACAGTTCTCTTTTAAGTACGAGTACTTCCGTACGTAAGGCTTTGTTTTCCTGAGCTAAGCTCTCGCCGGACATAAAGCGGTCATCTAGCCAACCTGAAATACTATCGGGTATATCGCTGATGCGATAGAAGGGCTCGGCGATCTCAATCGCACGCTTTTTTAAGGGTGATAACCAATCCGTTAAGGCATAAGCCAGACTTATCGTCACCGACACCAGTACCAATACGGTAATGCGCACAATTGGCGAGGGACCTTTGGTAAATAACGGTTTGATTGGTTCTTCCCCTCAAGGTCGCGTGCGCCTATTTTAGTTGGCGAATTAGTAGGCGAAATCGATATTATATTGGTTCTGAAGCTCCATAGCATGACCACCGCCACGAGCAACACATGTTAGCGGGTCTTCAGCAACTACCACCGGCAACCCCGTCTCTTCTGCTAAGAGTCGATCTAAATCACGCAACAAAGCCCCACCACCGGTTAACACTAAACCGCTCTCAGCAATATCCGAGGCAAGTTCCGGAGGTGATAATTCCAAGGTACTTTTAATCGACTGTACAATACCCGATAAAGGCTCCTGCAAAGCTTCCAAGACTTCGTCGCTATTTAAGATAAAGCTCTTGGGAACACCCTCCGCTAAATTGCGGCCTCGCACCTCGATTTCTAATACTTCACTACCCGCATACGCACAACCAATCTCTTGCTTAATACGTTCAGCAGTAGCATCACCAATAACGCTACCGTATTTGCGCCGTACGTAGTTCACAATAGCTTCATCAAAGCGATCGCCGCCAACACGGACAGAATCTGACAGTACCACGCCGTTGAGTGAGAGTATGGCAATTTCAGTCGTCCCACCACCAATATCAACGACCATGGAGCCTGTCGCTTCTTCTACTTTCAAGCCGGCGCCAATAGCGGCTGCCATAGGCTCTTCAATCAGGCGAACCTCCCGAGCACCCGCACCCAGAACAGACTCCCGAATCGCACGCTTTTCAACTTCTGTTGATAAACAAGGTACGCAAACGAGTACGCGCGGGCTTGGTTGAAACCAGCTATTTTCATGAACCTTGCGAATAAAATGCTGCAGCATTTTTTCGGTAATTTGGAAGTCGGCAATCACACCGTCTTTAAGTGGCCGAATTGCCGTAATATTTCCTGGGGTACGGCCGAGCATACGTTTTGCAGCAGTGCCGACGGCTTCTACAGATTTTTGGCCGTTATGATTTCTGATGGCAACCACTGAGGGCTCATCAAGTACGATCCCTCGCCCTTTAGCAAACACCAATGTGTTGGCGGTGCCCAGATCTATCGAAAGATCGTTCGAAAACACTCCACGTAAGCGCTTAAACATAATCGTAAATGGCCTATAAAATTCAGAGATAAGTAAGCGTTGAACCTGCCAACTTGACCGCACTGCATGTCAGTGGCCAAACAGTAGCTCAAATCCTCACTAAACAACATGTTTAGTTTCTGCATACCAACATTGCTCTATTATAGGAGCTACACAACGGACCTGCGTCTTTAGGGCATATTAATTCAACAATGGCGCTAAATTGTGGCACTCTATCAATGGTAGGGATTTAGAGCAAGGCACAAATATGTTAACGTAAGCGGTTTAGCGCCTAGTGCTTAAATTCCGTCCATTGGAGACTGTCGTGGAATTAAAAACCATAGAAAATCTCGCCAAACTTGCGCGTATTCATATCAACGATGAGACGCTAGCAGAAACGGCCAAAAGTATTACCGAAGTATTAGCCCTAGTCGGCCAGCTACAAGCCGCCGATACGGATAACATCCAGCCAATGGCTCACCCCCTCGATGCCGTGCAGCGTTTACGCGAAGATGTTGTCACAGAAACAGATCAACATGCGTCTTTCCAAGCAATAGCGCCGGCAACTGAAAATAACTTGTACCTCGTTCCTAAAGTCATCGGTTAAGTCTCACCGACTAGCCAAGGCGATGCACTTGCGCAGTAGCACTTGCAGCAACGGTACTTGCAACAACAAACGAACAACCGCCCTTTTCACATGCTTTATTGACATTGGATTTTGCAATGCACAACCTAACTATTGCTGAAATTATTGCCAAACTTCGGGCAAAAGAATTTTCCAGCACCGAGATTACCCAGCATTTCCTCAAGCGTATCGAAACGCTTGACCCTCAATACAACAGCTTTATCACTGTGACCAAAGAGCAGGCTCTTGCTCAGGCCAAAGCGGCTGATAAACGGCTAGTCAAAGGTAACGCACCCGCCTTGTGTGGCGTGCCGATTGCGCATAAAGATATTTTTTGTACCAATGGGGTTAAAACTAGCTGCGGCTCCAAGATGCTAGATAACTTCATTCCCCCCTACGACGCTACCGTCGTCGAAAATTACGCCAAGCAGCACGCTGTGATATTGGGTAAAACCAATATGGACGAATTTGCCATGGGCTCATCTAACGAGACCAGCTACTACGGCCCGGTCAAAAACCCTTGGGCAGTAGATTGCGTTCCCGGTGGCTCATCGGGGGGCTCAGCAGCTTGCGTCGCGGCACGTTTAGCGCCCGGGGCTACCGCAACCGACACTGGCGGCTCCATTCGTCAACCGGCTAGCTTGTGTGGCCTAACAGGAATTAAACCTACTTACGGTCGCGTCTCTCGCTGGGGCATGATTGCTTTCGCCTCAAGCCTTGACCAAGGCGGGGTGTTAACGCGCACAGCTGAAGATGCCGCCATTATGCTCAATGTTATGGCGAGCTTTGACGACAAAGATTCCACTTGTGTTGATCACGAACTATCCGACTATACCGCCACGCTACAAGACAGCATAGCCGGAATGACTATTGGTATTCCCGACGAGTATTTCAGTGAGGGCTTAGACCCTAGAACTCAGGAATTAGTCGAGCAAGCAATCAAGCAATACGAAAAACTCGGTGCCGCCACCAAACGTATTTCCTTGCCGCACTCACACTTAGCCGTACCCGCTTACTATGTAATTGCCCCAGCGGAATGTTCTGCCAATTTATCTCGCTTTGATGGCGTACGCTACGGTTACCGCTGCGAAGATCCAAAAGACCTTGAAGACTTATACACGCGTTCACGCGGAGAAGCCTTTGGGGATGAAGTTAAGCGTCGTATTCTCGTTGGCGCTTATGCTTTATCCGCAGGTTACTACGACGCCTATTACAGCAAAGCTCAAAAAGTCCGACGCCTTATTAAGCAAGACTTTGTGAATGCCTTTAACGAAGTAGATCTTATTATTGGGCCAACCTGCCCCTCTCCTGCCTTTAAGTTTGGCGCAAAAGGAGACGACCCCGTCGCTATGTACCTGGAAGACATCTACACCATCGCCACAAATTTGGCCGGACTTCCTGCGCTCTCGATTCCTTGTGGTTTAGCAGATGGAAAGCCCGTCGGATTACAGCTAATCGGTAATTACTTCCAAGAAGGCCGACTGCTTAACGCCGCGCATCAATTTCAAACTGAAACCGACTTTCACACTCTTAGCCCAGAAGGTATCTAAGACGTGATAAGAGTTTCCAACAGAAGGTAACTACAAGATGGAATGGGAAACCGTAATAGGTTTGGAAGTACATGTACAACTCGCTACCAAAACCAAGATTTTTTCTGCTGCTAGCACCGCTTTTGGCGCCGAAGCGAACACACAAGCCTGCGCCATCGATTTGGCGATGCCCGGCACACTGCCGGTAGCAAACAAACAAGCGTTTCATTACGCCGTGATGTTTGGCTTAGCAATTGATGCCGAGATCGGCAAACGCTCGGTATTCGAGCGTAAAAACTATTTTTACCCCGATTTACCCAAAGGGTACCAAACCACACAGCTAGCCCTACCTATCGTAGGCCCTGGCCACATCGATATTGAACTTGACGGCGGCGAGCAAAAACGCGTACGCATCCATCATGCGCATCTCGAAGAAGATGCAGGTAAATCACTGCATGAAAATTTTCAAGGCATGTCAGGCATTGACCTTAATCGTGCCGGAACCCCGCTAATTGAAGTCGTTTCTGAGCCCGATATGCGCTCGTCCGAAGAAGCCGTCGCTTTTGCACGTAAACTGCATTCGATTGTGACCTCCATCGGTATTTGCGACGGTGCAATGTCCCAAGGGTCAATGCGCTTCGACGTTAATATTTCTGTTCGCCCCAAAGGCCAAGAGAAACTCGGTACTCGTACTGAGACTAAAAACCTTAACTCTTACCGCTTTATGGAAGCCTGTATCGCCCAAGAAGTCGCACGCCAAATTGACTGCTTGGAAAAAGGTGAAGAGATAAGGCAAGAAACACGCCTTTACGACGGTGATACGCACAAAGCAAAACCTATGCGCTCAAAAGAAGAAGCCAATGACTATCGCTACTTCCCATGCCCTGACTTATTACCCGTGGTAATTGACGACGACTTTATTGCCGCTGCACGAGCTGCACTGCCAGAATTACTCGATGCGCGCAGTGCCCGCTTTGAAAGCGATTACGGCCTTAGCGCCTACGATGCTGGTATTTTATGTACTGACCACCCCACGGCTAACTTTTTCGAAGCTACCGCCAAATCCTGTGACGACGCCAAGCTCAGTGCTAACTGGCTAATGGGTGATGTCTCGGCAAAACTAAACGCCGAAGAAAAGAAACTCGCTGATAGCCCGATATCACCAGAACAACTTGGTGGCTTAATCGCACGTATCAAAGATAACACCATCACGACCAAGATCGCCAAGCAAGTCTTTGAGTTTATGTGGGCAGGCGAAGGCGATGCTGACGCGATCATCGAAAGTAAGGGTTTAAAACCCACCGGCAGCGGTGACCTTGAAAAAATGGTCGATGAGATTATTGCCAATAACGCCAAGCAAGTCGCAAACTATCAGGCTGCTGACGAGAGTAAGCGCCCTAAAATGCTGGGCTTCTTTGTCGGTCAAGTAATGAAAGCGTCTAAGGGGCAGGCCAACCCTCAGCAGCTAAACCAATTACTGAAAGCAAAACTTGACGGTTAAAATAAACACTTAGTTGGCTAAGCGCTGGTATCAATCGGCGTTATAAAC
Source organism: Alteromonadaceae bacterium (assembly GCA_002746115.1). GTDB lineage: Bacteria > Pseudomonadota > Gammaproteobacteria > Pseudomonadales > Cellvibrionaceae. Next base: position 55,252 of record NVXL01000008.1, on the reverse strand, counting down.
CAACTTTAAAACAGCCTTAAAACAACAGTACAAGCCCTGTTCGTGTACAGCATCAGTAAGCCTGCACGCGCTACGGCAAGTAAAACAAAAGAGCGATCGAGTAACCATTATGAGTTTAAAGAAAGACAAACAAAAAGTATTAGGCGAAACCTTTACCGATGAACGCGTAAAAGGCTTTTTAGACGTCGTCCACGTTGGCGATACTGACCCTGACTTCACAGCCCTTGAGCGGGCTTACCGTGGCATGAAAGCGGATAATTTTGAAACCTTTGTTAAATTCTTTGTCGAACAAGGCAAGAACCTCAACTGCACCAACGCTGAAGGGCAAAGCTTTGTAGAGCTCATTAGCGCTCACCGTCTTTGCGGTCCGTATGTTGCAGCGCTTAAAGCCGCTGGTGCCAAGTAACTATTCACCAACTAACTTCAACTATCACCAACTAATACCAAGTACTAGTCCATTAACATCAAGTACTTCGCGATATCAAGAATAAGACATGTCTGAAAGCCCGAAATTTAAAAACAATCTTGCCACAGGTGCTATGCACTTCAAGGAAGGCCTAGAGTTACTCACACACCGGGAATTACGCTGGTACATTGCTGTGCCGCTCGTCGTAAATGTGTGCTTATTCTTTTTGCTTACTTGGCTGTTTATCGATTATTACGGTAATGCGGGCGAATGGCTACTGAGCAAGATTCCTAGCTTTCTGGCACCGCTCGCTTGGATTGTTTGGATAATTGTCGGAATTATATTATTGGTCGTCTACGGTTACAGCTTTAATATTATTACCAATATTATTGCCGCTCCGTTCTATGGCAAGCTTGCTGCTCGTACAGAAGAGCTACTTACAGGCGTTGCTCCGCCGGACGAGCCCTTGGGCAAAATGATCTTCCGAGTAGTTTCTCGTGAAATATCCAAGCTAATCTACTTTTTAAGCCGAAGTATTATTGTGCTTTTACTAGTGATATTACTCTCCACTATCCCGGTTTTGCAGATTTTGGCTCCAGCCGTTGGCTTAGCTTGGGGGGCTTGGTCCATGGCGATTCAATACACGGACTACGCGGCTGATAACCACCAACGCGGCTTCAAACCTTTACGTAACTGCCTTTGGCAGAAAAAATACAGTAGCTTGGGATTCGGTGGGTTTGTGATGCTATGCAGTATTATTCCGGTAATTAATATTATTGCGATGCCTGCGGCCGTCATTGGCGGCACTATTTTTTGGCTAAAAGAACTTAACAGCTGTAACGTGAAGTCCAATCAACTAGGGTAATCAATACCCGGTCAGGCATCCCCAAAGACCAAGTCTCCACCGGCTTCTTTGGCGCCTTTTAGCGATACAGCACACAGGTTAAGCGCACTATCAATACCCGCACCCGTGACATCACTCACACCAGCGCTAAAAGTAATAACGACCGAGTTATCACCGAATTCAATCGCCCGAGCACACAGTATTTGGCGCACCTTCTCAACAAAGGCCATCGCTTTTGCCGTTGGTAAGCCAGGCATCAAGATATAAAACTGCTGGCCATCGGCTCGAACAAAAACAAAACGTTCGAATAAACGAGTGAAAATCACCACAACAGATTTCAATATAAAATCACCAATATCGCTTCCATAACGGTTGTTTATCGCCGAGAAATTATCAAGATCAAGTACAGCCACCGACAAATTCGCCGCTGTGCCGCCACTACTGTCTAACAAAGACCGATACTGACTGTAGAAATATTTGCGATTGTAAGCCCCGGTAAGATCATCACGGAAAGACGCATCGCGAATCGCTTCAACCATATCCACAAATTCCATATTGTGGGTAACTCGACAATAAAACTCTTCATGGTTAAGCGGCTTTTTCAAGAAGTCATTAGCGCCGGTTTTGATAAACTTGGCTGATAGCGCACTTTCACCTTGGTCAGAAAGCCCAATAATGACCAAATCGGTTTTCTCATATTTCATGCGAATATTTTTAACCAGCTCACAACCGTCCATTCTTGGCATATTGTAGTCGGTGATCAAAAGTTTAATCTCAGGGTTTTCTAAGAGCACCTTAATGCCTTGAACACCATCTTTGGCCTCAAGTACTTGATAAAGATGCAGCTTTAAGAGATTAACAACAAAGTTCCGTGCAGTATCCGAATCATCCACCACCAGGACTTTAACGTCCTGATTTTTAATCAGTCGTAACACAACATTACGGCAGTATTCGTAAGAGTATTTACCCTCTTTGGTCACGTAATCTACGATGCCCTTAGCCAACAGTTTTTCTCGACGTGTCTCATCAAAACTCCCGGTAAGTACAATCGTGGGAATACCAAGTTTGAGAGTGTAATCAACGACTTCCCCATCGGGCGCATCCGGTAGGTTTAAGTCGATAAGTGCAGCAAAATAATCTTGATCCGTATTCTCTACCAGCTTTTTTGCTTCCGCAAAACTCATGGCATACTCGGCCTGAAATGCATCGCAGCTAGACAGCACATGCTTGAGGATTTTCACCACAATATTACTGTCTTCCACTACTAGAATTTTTATCATAAGAGTCCCGATCTTACATTTTGACTTACGTTTTGAGAATGTAACTCAAATATTGCTATAAGGTTAATTATAGTCAATTCTTAGAAAAACGGTTCTTAAAATCAAATTCTAAAAATCCGGCTCTTAGGGTCAAGCTCTCAGAACCAAAGCCTTAAGCCGGACATTTAGAATCAAAGCGTCGTATAATTCGTATAAAAAGACGCTTTATAAACCATTAATCAGGAAGGAAGAAGGTAGGAGGTAGGGGGTAGGAGGTAGGTATATAGCGAGGTGAGGGCCTTAATTGGACTTTAACCAATGCTCTGGCGGTTGAGTACAGGTGAGCTTTTCACCAAGCAACTCTTCAATCGCAGGTAAGAGAAATGCATCATCTTCACAAGCAAAGCTCAATGCAATACCCGTATTGCCTGCACGACCCGTGCGCCCAATACGATGTACATAATCCTCTGGCTCTTCAGGTAAAGTGTAGTTCACAACGTGCGAAATACCGTCAATGTGAATACCCCGCCCGGCAACATCTGTCGCCACTAAGACGCGCGTTTTACCGGACTTAAATGCGTTAAGTGTACGCACCCTTACATTTTGTGCAACATCACCCGTTAATAAGCCTGCTTTGACGCCTTTTCGTTCCAAGGCGGCATGCAGGCGCCGACATTGGTCGCGACGGTTGGCAAATACAATTACACTACCAACGTCGGGCTCATCCATCAAATTACATAACATCGGTAATTTTTCAGCACTCGATACTAGGTAAACGGTTTGCTCCACAGTATCGGTCGCAACCGACTCTGGGGCTATGTCAATTAAGCTTGGCTCAATCATCCATTGCTCAGCGAGACGTAATACGTCTTCTGAGAAGGTGGCAGAGAACAATAGAGTTTGACGATTCTCTTTCATTGGCGCTAAACGAACAATACGCTTAATCTGGGGAATAAAACCCATATCAAGCATGCGATCAGCTTCATCAATAACTAATACTTCGATTTGGTCGAGAAAGACCTCACGCCTCTCACAAAAATCCAACAACCTTCCAGGCGTTGCCACCAAAATATCGACGTGATCTGAATGTAGTTTGTTTAGCTGCTTGGAAAAATCCATGCCGCCAACCACGGTATGAACGGTAAGATTAGTATATTTACCAATCTTACGAGCATCTTGAGCAATTTGCATAACGAGCTCACGCGTCGGCGCAATCACCAAAGCCCGCGCTTCACCAGCATAGCGCTCTACGGACTCATCTTGAGCCAACAGATCCTCAAATACCGCCAGTAAAAATGCGGCTGTCTTGCCTGTACCGGTTTGCGCCTTACCCAAAACATCGTGACCTCGTAAACTGTGAGGTAGCGATTTTTCTTGAATAGGAGAGCAGGTTTCAAATTGCATATCTTTGAGTGCGCGCAATATAGGCTCAGAAAGACCTAAGTCGCTAAAACGAGCAGGTGTTGTATCGTTCTTTTTATTAGTCACTTCATTTGCCATCGTTATGTACGTTTAGGCACGAAAATGCCTAGCCAGTCAACTGCTCCCAGTGTAGCAGACGGACATTCAAGCACAAAAATGTATTATTGACACTCGTTTCCTATGGTTTTTAATGAAATGACCAATTGCTCACCTATACTTAACAAAAATTATGGCATAAGCAAAATACTCATACACAAAATACTCATAGACATAAATAGCAATTAAAAATTACTCTGTTAAGCAAACTGAACTTTAGTCGCACATCCCACACAGTAAATTGAACGGTTATTTTGGATTAAATCGGTAACTTATCACGATATACGACAATCCATGCAACAAAGCCTAAAGTATTAGCCGTCAATAATTTAACTGTTGAATAAAGCGCGCTATGATTACGCCCGGCTCGATAAAATCGACCCATATTCTAAATGGAGGTGTCGTTAACATCTCTATAGTAGATACGCACATAAAAAATACCCTAGGGGGATCGCAATGCTCCAAGCACAGTCATTGATTTTGTCCGCAAGCAAGTCCGAACAAAAAACAAACTTTAATCATCGTTCGCACATGGCAATAAAAAAACTCACTCGCGCTAATACACTTGCAACATGTGTGGCATTATTATGTGCTCAAAGCAGTATCAGTGTTCTCGCACAAGAGCCGGTGCCGGACTTTGAAAAGCTGGGCACGATAAAGCTCGAAGAAATGATTGTAACCTCGCAGAAGCGTCAAGAATCCCTACAAGATGTACCCTTGTCCGTATCCGTCATAGACGGCACGAAGCTCAATGAAGCAGGTATCGAGAACCTCGAAGACCTCAGTATGTATGTTCCCAACATTCACTTTACCGAAACAGGGATCAGTACCCAAGTGCGTGTCCGTGGTATCGGAACCGACAACAGCCAAGGTTTCGAGCAATCCGTGGGCACCTATGTTGACGACGTCTATTATAGCCGTGCTCAACTTTTTCGTGCCCCTATGTTTGACTTAGAGCGCGTTGAGATATTACGTGGACCTCAAAGTATTCTGTTCGGTAAAAACAGTGTCGCTGGCGCCTTAAATTTAACCACCGCAAAGCCTACGGATGTCTTTGAGGGTTACTTCTCACTGTCGCATGAATTTGAGCACGAGCAAGACGAATTTAACGGCGTACTATCAGGACCGCTCAGCGAGAATTTTCGGGCGCGCTTAGCCGTCCGGTATTACGAGGAAGATGGCTACACTAAGAACACTTTTTCAAACGAAGACGAACCTAGCACTGAAGAAGAAACGATTCGCTTGACCCTAGACTGGACACCACTAGAAGATTTGTCTTTCTTGTTAAAATTTGAGCAAAGCGAATTTAATACTAAAGGCCGCGCATTTGAAATTACCCACGACGAGCCACAAGAGGGCCGCACGACTAACTTTGCCCGCACCTTAACATCGCTATCTCAGCCCGCTCTTGACTCTGAGCTGAACTTTGAACGCCAAGCCGACTACCCTGAATTCAGTAATAACAATCTGTCGAATATCACTTTAACCACCAAATACGATTTTAACGATTACACATTAACGCTTGTAACCGCCTCCGTCGCATTTGATTATATTGACCAGTGCGATTGTGACTTTACCGCGTCCGAAGTCGTGCACTTAGAATTAGAGGAGGACTACGAGCAGTTTAGCCAAGAGATCCGCCTCATCTCACCTAGCGACAATACATTCGAATGGATTGCTGGTGTGTACTACCAAGATTACGAGCAAGAGTTTGACGACAGGCTAAACATCCTTGGCAGCAATCTATTACCCTCTCTGGCTCAAGTAAATCCAGCCTTAGCAAGTTTTGTATTATTAGCAGATACGTCACTCGATCGTGATTTCGAGCAATCTTCCGACACTTGGGCCGCGTTCGCAAAAGCCACTTGGCATGTTAACGACAAGTTTGACGTTAGCCTCGGTGGCCGTTTCACTAGAGAGAAAAAATCTGCCTCCAAAGTCATTGACCTCTTTACTCCAGGGACTGACGAAGTAATTAATGACCCCTTATTGGGTTTTGTTTATCTGAGCGCTTTCAGGGCTGAAAATGAACAAGCGACTGTAAGCTTTTTCCCAGGCACCGTTGGACAACCGATACTCAACGGTGGTTACAACGTCAGCGGTAACCGCAGCGAATCCTCCTTCGACCCTCAATTGATTCTCGAATATCACCTCAATGACGAAACAATGCTTTACGGCTCTTATACCACAGGCTTTAAAGCTGGCGGGTTTGACCCACGCTCAAATAAAGTTGGCGCCTTTGCCTCGGGTACTGCACCGGTTAACCAAGTCGACGAAAAAGAGGCATTTGAATTTGAGGACGAATCTTCTACCGCGATTGAAATTGGCCTTAAAACCTCATTGGCTGATGGTCGAGGTGARATCAACATTGCCCTCTACAATATGGAACTAGACGATATTCAAATCAGCCAGTTTGATGGCGGTGTAGGCTTCAATGTCGGCAACGCCAAGGAGACTCGCGTCTCTGGTGCGGAGCTTGATGGCCGTTGGTTACTCTCCGAGAGCGTCATCGCCAATTTTAGCGCCTCTTGGCTCGATTTTGAGTATGAAGACTTCAAAAACGGTAACTGCTATGTCGGTCAGGTACCGAATGGTGTCGATACTACGGGTGATGGGAATCTGGATACCTGTGATTACACCGGTAAACGCGGCGTATATACGCCGGAGTTCACTCTGAACCTTAGCCTAAGCTACGAAACCAATGTATATGGCGACGTTGATTTCTTTGGTTTTATTGACGTTCAGCATGTGGATGGGCACAACGTGCATGTGAACCTCGACCCTCTTGGTGAGATTGACGCTTATACTATGTTAAATGCTCGCGCTAGTTTGGAAATCAATAATTTCTCGATTTCACTGCTAGGTAAGAACTTGCTTGATGAGAAGATCATTTCCTACTCGGCTAACGCGCCATTGTCGGACTCAATTTTCGGTACCAATACGTTTTACAGTTTGATTCGACGACCTAGGACAATCGCTTTAGAAACAAAATACGTTTTCTAAAGCCCAACCTAGGTCAGACATAAAACGAAGCAATGCAATAAAAACCTACGCACAAAAAAAGGGTTGGCACTTAGCCAACCCTTTTTGTTTTCTACGCTTAGACTTTATCCGTCTCTGAATCCGTGTTTAAACTAAACAAGCAATTGCGCCAAAGTAGCCCGGTCATTACCGCCGTAATCTTTTACCGTATTAATATGTATAAATCCATGCTCATCAAAAATCCTTTGAACATCAACAGCTTGCCGCCAACCATGCTCCAACGCTAACCAACCATTACCCTTCAAGCGTGTTTTTGCACCATCAATAATCGCCGCAATATCCGCCAAACCATCCGCCTGTGCAACAAGCGCACGTTCCGGCTCATGCAACAAGTCACCACAGCCTAAATGCTCATCATCCGGAGCAATATAAGGCGGGTTACTCACAATTAGCTGATAACGCTGCGATACCTGTTGATACCAATCACTTTGATAAAACCTGACATTGTTAATGTCATTTCGCTCGCCGTTGCGAACCGCAAGCGCTACCGCTTGCACATTCACATCGACACCTTCGACCTTCCACCCCGGCATTTCTGAAGCCAAAGCAATCGCAATAGCTCCAGTTCCGGTGCCAAGATCGAGGACATGAATCTGTTTATCTAGGTTTAAGTCTAGGCACGCTTCCACCAATATTTCAGTATCGGCACGCGGGATAAGTGTCGAGGGTTCGGTGAAAAAGGGCATTGACCAAAACTCCCTTTCACCAACGATATACGCAACAGGCTCGCCTTTCAGGCGGCGCAGCAAGGCTTGTTGAAATTGACCTGTTTGCGCTTGAGTCAGTGTTTTTTCAGGCCAAGTATAAAAATACGTACGCTCACGCTGGAGCACCCAAGCAAGTATCGCCTCGGCGTCAATTCGCGGGCTATCGCCTACTTGTGCAGACTGTATTTGCTGTTGGGCATCAGCCAAACATTGACAAATTTCAACAGCACTCACCAATTAACTTTGATCACTTAAGGCGGCCAACTGATCTGCTTGATATTCGTTGACCAAGGGTTGAATGATATCATCTAATGAGCCTTCCATCACCTCAGCTAACTTATAAAGCGTTAGGTTAATACGGTGATCCGTCACCCGGCCTTGCGGGTAATTATAGGTGCGGATACGCTCTGAACGATCTCCACTGCCCACCAAACTACGTCGCTCATCCGACTGGCTTTGCGCGGCTTTTTCCTGCTGGGCGGTATTCAATCTAGCGGCGAGTAAGGACAGTGCTTTGGCTTTGTTTTTATGCTGCGAGCGCTCATCCTGACACTCAACCACCACACCGGTCGGAATGTGAGTGATACGAATAGCCGAATCGGTTTTATTCACATGCTGACCACCAGCTCCAGAGGCCCGGAAAGTATCTATCCGAAGATCCCCTTTATTGATCTCCACATCTTCAACCGCATCCGCTTCAGGCATTATCGCTACCGTACAAGCCGAGGTATGAACACGTCCTTGCGACTCAGTTTCAGGCACACGTTGAACACGATGCACGCCTGATTCAAACTTCATTTGAGAATAGACATCTTGCCCGACAATACGAGTAATCACCTCTTTGTAACCACCGTGATCACTCAGACTTTCGCTGACCATCTCAATACGCCAGCCTCGGCTTTCCGCATAGCGGCTGTACATCCGGAATAGATCGCCCGAGAAAATCGCGGCCTCATCACCACCGGTACCTGCCCGAACTTCAAGAAAGACATTCTTGTCGTCATTTGGATCTTTAGGTAATAGTAGCTTCTGTAATTCAAGCTCTAATGGCTCACGTGCCGCTTCGCTCTCTTTAAGCTCCTCTTGCGCCATTTCCCGCATATCGGCATCGCCATCTTTTAGCAATGCTTTCGCCTCGGCAATGTCTTCACTAAGTTGTCTAAAGCTCCCGAAGGTCAACACTACAGGCTCAAGCTCAGCGTACTCTTTGGATAGTTGACGAAATTTATTCTGATCCGAAATAATCTCGGGCTCGCTCAATAAAGCGGCAACTTCATCATAACGCTCGCTAAGATGTTCCAGTTTTTCTTGTATGCTCGTTTTCATTAGTTCTCTTATTTACCAATTTTTTGGTTGCTAGGCTCGGGCTCGACACCTTTAGTCGCTATCGGCATTAGTGTCTGTTGGCAAGTTAAATAAAGTTTGCATGTTCTGCACTACTTCTTGTCGCCCGTCGGCACCAGCTTTTTTGACCTGAGAGGTCGGCTCGTGCATAAATTTATTGCTTAAGCTTCGAGCAAATTGCTCAAGTACGTCCTGGGCATCTACACCTTTACGTAATTGCTTTAAGCTTTTTTGTAACTCCTGCTCACGCAGCCCGTCGATACTTTTACGAAATGCTTTGATCGTGTCAAAAGACGATACTGCACGCATATCACGCTGATACGCTTCAACGCTCAGCTGTATTATTTCATACGCTCCTTCTGCGGCTTTTTGCCTGGAGCGTTTGTTCTCGTCAATCACCGCTTCTAAATCATCAACGGTATACAAAAATACATCATCTAACTGTGATACTTGCGATTCGATATCTCTAGGAACGGCAATATCCACCATAAACATCGGTTTATGTTTTCGTACCTTTAAGGCCTGCTCTACCGCGCCTTTACCTAACAAAGGCAGGGGGCTTGCGGTTGAAGAGATAACAATATCGGCCAAGTGTAAATACTCGGGAATTTGCTCCAACGAAATCGCATCCCCTGAGAGCTTATCCGCTAAGGTGCGCGCCCTCGCCAAAGTACGATTAGCAACAATAATTCGCTTAATCCCTTGCCGCTGGAGATGCTGCGCGACTAGCTCTATCGTCTCACCAGCACCGATGAGCATAGCGGTATCGTTCTTAAGATCAGAGAATATTTGCTGGGCTAAGCTTACAGCAGCATAGGCCACTGAGACGGGGTTTTCACCAATAGCCGTCTCCGAGCGTACTTTTTTAGCTACCGTAAAAACGCGCTCAAAGGTAGATTGTAACGACCCGCCAAGCACTCCAACCTCATTAGCGTTGGCATAGGCGCTTTTCATTTGGCCAAAAATTTGGGGCTCACCCAAGACCATGGAGTCTAAACCACTCGCCACCAACATCATGTGCTCTGCCGCTTTGGCATCGCGGTAGCAATAATACACCTTATGCACCTCGTTAACCGCAACACCTTTTAACTCAGCTAGCCATGCGATTAAATCATCGTCATCAAGCTCGCTGCGGCAGTAAATCTCCATTCTATTACAGGTGGAAAGTATCGCAATTTCGTGCACTTGTGTCGCGTGCACGCAGTCTTTCAAGGCTTGAATGACTTGCTCAGGCGTAAATGCAAGCTTCTCGCGGACATCGAGGTTTGCAGTAGTATGATTAATGCCAAAAGCAATAAGGGTCATATCGGAAACAACAATTCAATAAAGATATTCAATAATAAAGATAGGATGGTGACTCGCTTAGGCCAAAATCTCCAAATGACATAAAAATGACATAAAAGGCTAACATTTTCTCTGCAACTGCAGGTAAAAGCAAGTTTTGTGCGTGTTTCTTATACCTTTATTACTGCTTGGTTGATACTTCTTTGGCTGTTTTTTAACTGTTTTTTGGTTTTGCTTTGCTGCCGAAACAATATAAAAGCACTCAAGCGAGCAAAGATTAAACAAACCGGAAACGCTATCGCACACCAATAAGTACTTGAATATATACTTGATTTCAAATACGACTAAAAAATCCCGTAAAGCTTGTTATAATTAATTACAACCTAACATAAATTTCATGCTGGCAGTATCGCTCAAAAGATACTGCTACGCTGAACCAAACGTTTGGGATCGGGTCGTATTATTACATTGTTCGTCAATGCTCAAACAAGGTTGTACCAATGATATTCACTGCAAAACCCTTGCCGCCAACGCTTGTTTCATCTGCATTTAACACCGCTCGTAAGACTATACACAAAGCCACGAAGCGATGCTTGCAACTCGGCTTGCAGGCTGGCTTGCCACTTGCTGCAGCGATAACAATGCAGAGCTGCTCCACCACAAGCCAGCAAAACCCTAATGCCACGCAAAATTCAGAAGCCCCGGCAGCTCAGGCCTCCACCAACAAACCCGCCAATGTCATTAAAGTTATAGATCGTAGCTTTTCCATCGAGACGCTCTATGCCTTGATGGTTGCAGAATTCGCTATCGACCGTAAGCGCTACGACATTGCCCTCGGTAATTACGTGCAACAAGCCGTTAATACTGAAGAGCTCAATATTACAGTACGCGCGACGCAGATCGCCCGCATCCTCAAAGCTCGACAAGCGACGCTCGAAATGTCACAACTTTGGCTATCGATTAACCCCGCTAGCGAAGACGCAATGATGATCGCAGCGAATGAGCTTATCGAAGCCAATCAACTGCTCAAGGCCTTTGAAGTATCTAAATCCCTAAAAAGCACCTTGGGTAAAGCCTCCTTCGATACCATTGCCATGCAAGCGGAGAGCAGTGACGCTAAAACTGTCAACTATTTAATTGAGGAACTTCAAGAACTTAGCACTCTTTACCCTAAAGATGCCAGTATTTGGGTTGGCTTATCGGTATTACTTCAAAGCGAGGGTCAACTCGAGCAAGCCCTCAACGCGGCCGAACAAGCCAAGCTACTCGACGACGATAGCATTCAGAGCGTTTTTCAAGAAGCCCGTGTTTTACAACAAATGGGCAAGCAAGACTTAGCAAGGGAACGCTTGCAAAACCTAGTCAATGCCCACCCGCTTAACACCAGTTTGCGAGTTCGCTATGCACGCGTCATATCTCGCTATGACTTAGACGAATCTGCTGTTCAATTTGGCATACTGCACAAACAACTCCCCGGCGACGGTGAAATACTGTATTCCTTAGCGCTTATTGAAAAAAATCGTGGCCTATTTGATCGAGCAATTCAGCACTTTAATGAGCTCATAAGTAATGGCCAGCACATAGATTCGGCACACTTTCACTTAGGAGACATCTATCAAAAAACTAAGGTTCCAGAAAAAGCGATTAAGCACTTCGGTGAAATAAAAACAGGTCAGCACTATATTGCCGCTGTAGCAAAAATGACTGAAATATTGATTTCTGAAAATAACCGCGAGCAAGCGCTAGCCCTGATAAAACAAGAAATGCAGCGTCCAAATACGAGCAATTTGGAAAAGCTCTATATGCTCGAAGCCGATACGCTATCACGCGCGGGCCAAATGAGCGCAGCAGAATCCAGCCTGAGCCAGGGTTTAAAAACCTTCCCTAATAGCACCACGTTACTTTATTCCCGCGCGATGCTTTACGTGCGTTTGGATTACATTAGCGCCGCAGAGCAAGACCTTAAAAGAGTCATTGAAATCACACCAAAGAATGCCGCAGCGCTTAATGCCTTGGGGTATACTCTTGCCGACCGAACCGACCGCTTGGATGAGGCGCGCTCGTATATCGAACAAGCCTACGCGCTTACACCTAACGACCCCGCAGTACTCGATAGCCTTGGTTGGGTTGCATTTCGACAAGGCAACTTCGAGGATTCGATCGAAAAACTAAACCGTGCCATTGCGGCCATGCCAGACCATGAAATTGCCGCCCATCTAGGGGAAGTGCTCTGGGTATCAGGTAGACAACGCGAAGCCATCACCATATGGAAAGACGGGTTAAAGCTCAATCCCAACAGCAAAATCATCCACCAAGCCATACATCGGCTCGAAGCCAAGTTGGATTAAACTCTATTACTTATTTTTTCCTCCTAAACTCGGTCAACGCTATTACTCGACCTGTGCTGGCCGCCGTTTTCTGTTTTACCTTATTCAGCTGTGTATCCAACACCTCAAAAGAACAAAACGGCTCCAATATTACGCTTGACGCGCTTAATAATTGGACCATGCGAGGCAAGATCGGCATCAAACTCGACGGCAAAGCAAAGTCCGCCAATATCGAATGGCGTAACTATCGTAAAGACTACACCATACAAATTCACGGAGCCTTTGGCCTCGGAAGCGCAGAGCTTAAAAAGAGTGGCCGCAAAGTAACACTCAAAACCAAAAACACCAAAGTAAGCGCACGCTCCCCAGAGCAACTGCTCGAACAAAACCTTGGCTGGTCTATGCCGGTGAGTGACCTTAAATATTGGATTAAAGGCCTTCCTGCACCCACCAGCAAAGCTAATCAAAGCGCTCGAAACGAACAAGGCTTACTCACTGAGCTTACTCAAAACGGATGGAGAATTCGTTTTAAACGCTACCAAAATCAACAAGGTTATACCTTGCCCGGAAAAATTATCGCCACACACGAACGCCTCGAAATTACGCTTATTGCCAAATCTTGGCGAATACAGTAATTTTCAGGCCTTACAATCACCCAGACCTTAATCAACAATGTCGACAGAAAGCCAATGCCAGCAAACTCACTCATATTACCAAGCCCCGCCAAACTCAACTTAATGCTGCATATTCTTAATCGGCGCCCTGACGGCTACCATAACCTGCAAACCGTATTTCAGCTTTTAGATTACGGCGACGAGTTAGAAATTGAGCGCTTGGAGCGCAATGAAATTGTCCTGAGCCCCGACATCCCCGGGCTGCCCGCCGAACAAAACCTAATCTACCGCGCCGCCCAAATGCTTAAAAAGCACAGCGGCTCGCCCTTAGGTGCCAAAATTCATCTACGTAAACGCCTCCCTATGGGCGGCGGTATTGGCGGCGGCAGCAGTAACGCCGCGACAGCTTTGCTTGGATTAAACCACCTTTGGCAGACGCAATTGCCGCTAGCAACATTAGCCGACATCGGTAAGCAACTCGGCGCAGACGTTCCCGTCTTTATTTTTGGGCGCAGTGCCTGGGCTGAAGGGGTCGGTGAAAAACTCCAAGCCCTTGAGCTCCCCAAAAAATGGTACCTCGTATTAAAACCCGACTGCCACGTCTCCACAGCCGCAATTTTTTCACATAAACATTTGACAAGAAACTCGCGCGCCATTAAAGTAGCGACCTTCCTCGATAGGGGCGGGCAAAACGATTGTCAAGCTTTGGTTAAATCGGTTTATCCACAGGTTCGAGAAGCGCTAGAATGGCTAAGTAAGTTTGGTCAAGCGCAACTCACCGGAACTGGCGCATGTGTTTTTGCGTCTTATTCATCTAGACAAGTTGCTGAGGATGTTTTTAATCAGCGGCCTGACAACTTAGATGGATTTATAGCTTCCGGAACAAATCTGTCACCATTGCACAAACGCCTGTCTTTAGACGATGATGCAACAATTACTGGGGTGTAGCCAAGCGGTAAGGCAGCGGGTTTTGATCCCGTCATGCGAAGGTTCAAATCCTTCCACCCCAGCCATATTCTTCCTTTAGCACACCGACAACACGACCCACATTTCGTGGCGCGGTACAACACGAAATCCGGGGATGTCACGTGGCTGATTTGATGGTTTTTACTGGCAACGCCAATCCTGAGCTTGCCCAGAAAGTCGTTACCCACTTAGGTATTCCTTTAGGCGACATCACCGTTAGTAAATTCTCCGACGGTGAGATCATGGTTGAGCTTAATGAGAATGTTCGCGGACGCGACGTCTTTGTTCTACAACCTACCTGCGCACCAACCAACGACAACATCATGGAATTGATGGTAATAGTCGATGCTCTTCATCGCGCTTCCGCTGGTCGTATCACTGCTGTATTACCTTACTTTGGCTACGCCCGACAAGATCGCCGCGTACGCTCTGCTCGTGTCCCGATTACAGCAAAAGTTGTATCGGACATGATGTCAGCGGTCGGCATCGACCGAGTACTGACCGTAGATTTACACGCCGAGCAAATTCAAGGCTTCTTCGATGTCCCAGTAGATAACGTTTACGGCTCATCCGTATTGCTTGAAGATATTAGAAAGCAGAACTTTGAAGACCTCGTCGTAGTATCACCGGATATCGGCGGCGTTGTACGTGCACGCGCCGTTGCTAAGCAGCTCGGTATTGACTTAGCCATTATTGATAAACGACGCCCTAAAGCCAATGTCGCTGAAGTTATGCACATCATTGGTGAGGTATCAAACCGTACCTGCTTACTTGTTGATGATATGGTCGACACAGCAGGCACGCTATGTAACGCTGCTACTGCACTAAAAGAACGTGGTGCAATTCGCGTGATTGCCTATGCTACCCACCCGGTTTTATCCGGACCTGCCATTGAGCGCCTTAATGCCTCAGATATGGATGAACTGGTAGTAACAGACTCTATTCCATTAAGCGATGAAGCCAAAAATTGTTCTGCAATACGCCAACTCTCCTTATCTAATATGCTTGCAGAGGCGATGCGACGTATTAGTAACGAAGAATCCTTAAGCGCGATGTTTAAATAGCAGCCACTGGCTGTTCTTAGCAACATACGCTAAAGCCCCCGTCACCAATTTCTGTTACCAACATTTTTGGTGATTGGGTAAACTCTTGAAAATTCTGGTCGCGGATTTTCAAGATTTTTTTAAAGTACGATAAAAGTACAACCACCGGAGTTCAACATGTCTACTACAGACTTTACACTAAATGTCCTACCTCGCGAAACGTCAGGGAAAGGTGCGAGCCGCCGCCTACGTCGTGAGCACAACTTAGTTCCAGCCATCATTTATGGCGGAAAAGCAGAGCCGCAGAATATCAGCATCCTTTTCAAGGATTTCGTTAAGCAGCTGGAAAACGAAGCGTTTTACTCGCACATCATCACTTTGAATGTTGATGGCAAGTCTGAGCAAGTAATCTTAAAAGACTTACAGCGTCACCCAGCCACTACTTCGCTTCTTTACCACGCTGATTTCTTGCGCGTAGATAGCAACACTAAAATACACACTAAAGTACCTCTTCACTTCATCAACGAAGCTGAAAGTGTCGGTGTTAAACAGCAAGGTGGTGCGGTATCACACAATATCACTCAACTTGATATTACCTGCCTACCTGGTAACCTACCTGAGTTTATTGAAGTAGATTTAGCCGCTTTAGAAATGGGTCAAGCACTGCACATCTCTGATTTAACCCTTCCTGAAGGTGTTGAATCTGTGGCACTTAACCACGGCGCGTCACACGACCAAGCCGTTGCTAACATCCACAAACCAAAAGGCATTACTGACGAAGGCGAAGGCGAAGGCGAAGGCGAAGCCACAGAAGCTGCTGCACCAGAAGCTTAAGTCACATCGTATACTTGGATCGCTAGTTTTTTTGTTACAATCACGACCTCAACAAAAAGCACAGCGATCCAAGTTATCTCTTTATGAAAACACCAAGCCCCCCGGTTAAACTCATTGTCGGCCTAGGTAATCCAGGCGCAGACTATGCACGCACCCGCCACAACGCAGGCCAAGACTTGGTCAGCGAAATCGCTAACAGTTACCACCAACCACTCAAAGCCTCCGCCAAGTTTTTCGGTCTAGATGCACGCATTAATATTGCCGGACAAGACTTACGCTTACTCGTGCCCACAACTTTTATGAATCGCAGCGGACAAGCTGTCGCCGCTATATGCCAATTTTATAAAATTCCTCCCGAGAGCGTACTCGTCGCTCATGACGAACTGGATCTACCCGCAGGCGCCGTAAAATTAAAAATCGGCGGCGGCCACGGCGGTCATAATGGCTTGCGCGATATCATTAGTGCACTTGGCAACAACAAAAACTTTGGTCGTATCCGCCTTGGTATCGGCCACCCCGGCGACGCCAAACTCGTCGTCAATTACGTCTTAAAACGTGCCCCTATTGCAGAGCAAAATGACATAGAAAACGCGATGGGCAACGTGCTACCTTATATTCCAAATTTGGTAGAAGGCGATTGGGAAAAAACCATGCGTGAGCTGCACAGCAAAAACTGAGCACAATAAGCTAAGTTCAATAAAACCAAGCTCAGCACGCCAAACCAATAACACATTATTTCAACAGCAAAAACACCATAGGATACAACGATGGGCTTTAATTGCGGCATTGTAGGCTTACCAAACGTAGGAAAATCCACGCTTTTCAACGCACTTACTCAAGCAGGTATTGGCGCCGAGAATTTTCCTTTTTGTACCATCGAGCCCAATTCCGGGGTCGTCGCTGTACCTGACCCAAGACAAGATAAACTCGCAGAGCTTGTGAAGCCTGAGCGCACCATCGCAACCACTATGGAGTTTGTTGATATTGCCGGCTTAGTGGCAGGCGCGTCAAAAGGCGAAGGTCTTGGTAACCAGTTTTTAGCCACCATCCGCGAAACCGACGCGATTGCCCATGTCGTACGTTGCTTTATAGACGAAAATGTCATCCACGTGGACGGTAAAATAGATCCTCAGGTCGATATCGACGTAATCAATACCGAGCTTGCACTCGCCGACTTAGAAGCCGTAGACAAGGGCATATTTCGCTTTTCCAAGGCAGCTAAAGGTCAGGACAAGCAAGCTATCGTCATGAAAGCCTTGTTAGAGAAGATACTACCGCATCTAAACGAAGCCCTGCCCTTACGCTCTTTCCCGCTCACAGACGATGAGCTGATATTACTCAAGCCAATTAACCTTCTCACCTTAAAGCCGACCATGTACATCGCAAACGTCGCTGAAGACGGTTTTATCGATAACCCCTTGCTGGACAAAGTAAAAGCTATTGCTGAGCAAGAGGGCGCTGTCGTGGTGCCAGTATGCAATCAGATGGAAGAAGAAATCGCTGAACTCGCCAACGACGAAAAAGCCGAATTCTTAGCTGAGATGGGTATGGAGGAGCCCGGCTTAAACCGTGTTATCCGTGCCGGTTACGGTTTGCTGAACCTACACACTTACTTTACCGCTGGTGTTAAAGAAGTTCGCGCTTGGACTATTCCTGTCGGCTCAACAGCGCCACAAGCTGCCGGTATCATTCATACTGATTTTGAAAAAGGTTTCATTCGCGCAGAAATCGTCGGTTACCAAGACTTTGTCGACAATAAAGGCGAGCAGGGTGCAAAAGAAGCGGGTAAATGGCGACTAGAAGGGAAAGATTACATCGTTAACGACGGTGACGTGATCCACTTTAGATTCAATGTTTAACCAAAACTTAAACACGGTTTAAGTAAACCTAAGCAACTAGTTTAGGCAATTGGCACTATTTTAGTCAATTGGAGTAGTCAGCAGTAAAATCCGCTTGACTTTAGAGGGGCGACTAGTGAAAATAGCCGCCCTTCAAGACTGACGTGTTAGGCTCAATTCTAAGCATGTTAATCTCGGAAGCATAATGGCTAGGTAGCTCAGCTGGTTAGAGCGCAGCACTCATAATGCTGAGGTCGGGAGTTCAAGTCTCCCCCTAGCTACCATTTATGTTCTCCAAGCCCATACTCTTCAATTAGTGCTCTTCTGTTAACTACACCTATCAAACTAATCACCTCCCTCAACATACCTTCACCCTCAAAAAGCACGAATCTAAACGACGATTAGTGTTCAATCGTTAACCCTTCTTTTTCACTGGCCGATAATAGTGCGCCCAGGAAGTAAAGGCTGCTGCGCTACGGGTTTGTATCCATACTTTACCCTGACCTGAGAAACGACAAACAAAACCCTCTCCAGAAAAGAACAAGGATTTATATCCGCCCACTTTGCTGATCTCGTAATCCAAGCCTTCGGTAAAGGCGACGATATTCCCAGTATCCACCACGTAGTCGCTATCCACGTCTATTTCGATCATAGCGCCATAGGTATTAAACCAAAGGTCGCCTTCGCCGCTACAACGTATTAGGAAGAGACTCTCGCCGGAGAAAAAGCCCTTCACCATGCCCTGCCATTTAGATTCCACCTCAACACTTGAAGTAGCTGCAACAAACGCAGAGTTTTGCAGGTAAATCGTATTACCGCTGAGGTACTGATGCATCAAGTCCCCTGGTGTACCCGGAGCAATGCCAATTTCACCGGGTACACTATCGGCGGTAAATTCATTGATGAACAAACTCTCTCCGGTAAGAAAGCGACCAAGGCCCCCTTTGAGTTTGGTTTTCATCACCACGTTGGTATCCATCGTCGCCATCGCAGAGGCTTCCACTTTGACCATTTGCTCTGCCGGTAACTGCACGGTTAGAAAGCTATAATCCGGGCGCCCTTCAATTGTGTACTTCAAACCCATGTATTGCTCGGGCACAACGACGGGGTTAATTGTGGTTTTGGCTATTTCGGCGGATTCTTCTGGCACCAGAGCTTCGGTGGTTTCTGCTGGACTTACCTCCTCTGAGCTAGGCGCTTCCTGTATTTCCGGCACAGCCTCAGTGGCTGGGTTCACGCGTTGTGCTTTACCAATAAGACCCACTTTTTTTAGTGCGCCTAGGTACTTTCTCGCTTCCGCTTCTGCTACGCCTTTTTTTAAGACGTAAGGCGCTTTTTGTATAATCGCTTGAGCAGCATCAGGTTTGATTTTAAACAGTGTCGCAAAGCTTGCGAGCGCTTGCTCCTCGTTAACACCCTTAGCAAACTCGCCAGTGATAACAATGTTAAATTGCTTGTCAGACATACAACCTCCTATCAGGCTTTGCGAACTTTAAGGTTTGGCCCCAAGGCATGACCGAAAGAGCCGGGGTTGTGTGATTGGCACCAGACTGTACCTGTACCTTCAAATTTACACACCAGACCTTCACCGCCTAGAAATGAGTGCAGCCAACTTTTACCGGCTTTTGTTATCGAGAAATCCAAACTCTCGTTAAATGCCACAATGTGGCCGGTATCGACAATGTACTCACCATCCACTTCAACCGGATAGATCGCTCCGAAAGATGACAGTATTACCTTTCCGTGACCGTTAAGGTTTAACCAAAATACGCTCTCACCCGAAAATATCGACTTAAACCCCTGCCAGCTCAGGTCCACTTCTACGTCATGTTCACAAGCCAAAAAAGACCCGCTTTGTACAATTAGACTCTCACCATCAAGATTCATGGTCATCATGTCACCGGCCAAACCGGCACCGAGCCAAACTTCACCAGGCTTATCTTGAGGGTCAAAGTGATTGAGGAAAAAAGACTCGCCGGAGAGTAAACGCCCAGCTAGCTTTTTTAAGCCGCCTTTATTTTTTTTATGGGTGGTCGTGGTGATATTCATATGACCGCTCATCGCGATCATTGCACCCGATTCAGCAGTACAGATTTCCCCTGGTTCTAACACGACTTTGGCTGCGGTATTACCGGGACGGTGTAGTAACTCAACTTGCATTGATGTCACTCCTTAATCAAATAAGTAAAAGAATTAGCTCACCTGAACTTAGGGTTGAGCCAGCCTGCTAGACCAGAAATACTACGAGACTGAATCACAATTTTGCCCTTACCTTGGACGCGTGTGACTAAACCCTCACCACCAAAAAAACTGGAAAATATGCCGCCAGCCAATTGTAGCTTTAAGGTAATTCCGGGTCCGTAAGCGACAAGGTGGCTGGTATCAACAATGTATTCACCATCAATTTCTTTATCAAGCAAAGCACCGTAAGCCCCGTAAAAAACATCGCCGCTGCCGGTGACTTGGAGTTTAAATAAACCTTCTCGTGCTATCCAAGARACAAACCCTGCCCAGCGTAAGCCTAACTTGACRCCTTCTGTGCAGGCAATAAACGCCCCAGGCTGGAGGTTAAATTCACTATCATCGAGGGTGAGTTTGCGGACTTGTCCTGGGGTGGGCTGGACAATGGTGAGGCGGCGCGACGTGTCGGTATTGTTACTAAAACGGCTAATAAACAAGGATTCACCGCCGAGGTATTTACGCAATAGCCCTTTAATAAAACCGCCGTTAAAAGATGCGGYTAAATCAATGGCAGCGTCCATACTCGACATTGCATCTGATTCGGTAATAATTGCATCGCCCGGTTCAAGGTCGATATCGACGTAGGAAAAGGCTTGCTCCCCTTTAATTTCAGCTTTCATGAGCTGTTCCTCTTTTAAGGCCTAAGTAATATATTATCTTGCATCTAGTGTAACGTGTTACTCACTATGGCAACACTGATTCGCCTCAAGTTGCTAATTCGTTTCMTTACTTAAGGTGTCTTCTGTGTTTTTACTAGTAGTCTCGCTATCTCGCTGCTCATCTACAAAAACCTTAACGGCTTCTTGAAGTTGTGAAAACTCAGCTGACAGGTCGATAAGTTGAGTATGATCGCTGTACTTTTGCAATTCTTTTAAGCGCGCTATTCGGTCTTGGCTAGCTGGGTGCGTGGATAGAAACCCCATCGCCCCTTCTACTAGATCTCGAGTATCTTCGTCTTCAATACTTTCGAGTTGTTTTTGCTCTTCAGCAATCAACGTTTCAAAAAAGCTGGCTAAGCCACTGGGGTCAACTTTGGCCGCCTCCAACAAAGCATAGCCTTTAAGGTCGGCGTCAGTTTCAAAACCACGGGAATATCTTTGGTTAATCAATAGGGGCGCGGCGCTGCTTGCAATCGCTAAAAGGCCACTCACATCGCCAAACAAAGCACTTGCTAACAAGTAAACGCTAGCGGCACCCAATACGTTACGTAAACCGTGTTGTTGCTCGACATGGGTGATTTCGTGGGCGAGCACACCCAGCAACTCTTCCGCGTTTTTGGCTCTAAGAATCAAAGCCGAATGAATCACCACCTCTCCGCCCGGTAATGCAAAGGCATTTAAGGTGCTATCGTTGACAATATAAAAATCATAGTGATAACGGCTTTCAGACAAAGCCTCTAGTAACGGCGACACTAAGGGCTCTAGTATGGGTTGCGACTGGTCTTTATCCATAAAATCATGGCTGAGGCGATGCTGAGCAATAAGGGATTGGCCCAACTTCTCTTCCCAACTCGGGGGTATTTGCTTTGTGGCTAAACTTGTGAATACGTCCAAGCGCACGACAAAAAATACTGGTACTGCAATGATCAACAATGCAACCGTCGCTAAACCCAACCAATTGATCACGGAGTTACGGCGCGCATTTTTTAAGAAGGACTGTAAACCCGGCTGAGTATTAAGAACGGTGTCTTTTAAAATATCTCGATTGGAGGTGTAAATTCGCCACTGCGGGTGGCTGGGGTGGGCAAAGAAAACGAGGCGATTGTTCGCCCCGCCCATGGTCATTTGAAGTTGCGAGAAGGTCATATGAACGCTCTCGTCTTGAATACAAAAATGTAGACCCGACGCATCCACAGTCAACTGTCCTGAGGCACGCCCTTTGGGTAAAGCTTTGCAAAACCCAAAGCAGGCGTAATCATTACGTTCAGTTAAAGACATCCTTACTCACCTCACGATTAACCCATTTAGCTTAGATCTACTAACTAGCTTAGGTCTAAATAATAGTTGGCTCTACATACGCATACTAGCGCTTAGGTTTCTTTTGCTTCGCCTGCTCAAACAGCGCCGCCATACTGCCCATACCACCAGCCTTTGCTTGGCCACCTTGATTATTAGAGTAACTTTTCTTAGCCGAATGCTTACGACGTGGTGCTTGCTCGCCACCTTCACTTTTCGGCTCCGGTGTATCCCCTAAACGCATGGACATACCAATACGCTTACGCGTAGGGTCTACTTCCATGACTTTCACCTTCACAATATCACCCGCTTTCACTACCTCACGTGGGTCTTTTATAAAGGTGTCAGACAGCGCCGAAATATGCACTAAACCATCTTGATGCACACCGATATCCACAAAAGCACCAAAGTTAGTCACGTTGGTAATTGTGCCCTCCAAGATCATGCCGGGAATCAAGTCAGAGATTTTCTCGACGCCTTCTTGGAACTTGGCCGTTTTAAACTCAGGGCGAGGATCTCGACCCGGTTTGTCCAGCTCAGCAATAATGTCGGTCACCGTGGGTAGACCGAATTTATCGTCAATGTAGTCTGCAGCTTTAAGGTTACGCAGCAGGCTTTTATCGCCTAATAAGCTTGGAATGGTACGCTGATGATGCTTAGAGATTTTCTCCACTACCGAGTATGACTCAGGGTGAACTCCGGATGCATCTAAGGGATTCTCACCGCCAGCGATACGCAAAAATCCCGCTGCCTGCTCAAAGGCTTTGGCACCTAGACGGGCGACTTTCATCAGTTGTTTGCGGTTTTTAAGCACGCCATTTTGATTGCGGAATTCAACAATATTGTTGGCAATGCTTTGATTCAAACCTGCGACTCTGGCCAACAGTGGCGCCGACGCGGTATTAACTTCAACACCAACGCTGTTCACACAATCCTCTACTACGGCATCAAGAGATTTGGCTAAGCGAGTTTGCGATACATCGTGCTGGTATTGACCTACACCAATAGATTTTGGATCAATTTTCACCAATTCTGCCAAGGGGTCTTGTAGGCGTCGAGCAATCGAAATTGCACCACGAATGGTTACATCGAGATCCGGAAATTCCTTCGCGGCAAATTCAGAAGCGGAGTAAATAGAAGCACCAGACTCGTTGACCATGACTTTTTGCACATGTAAGTCTTTGTGGTCGTTTAAGAGATCACCCACAAATTTGTCGGTCTCACGACTCCCAGTGCCGTTACCGATCGCGATCAGTCCGACCTTGTGCTTACGGCATAGCGCCACAATCGTCGCCCCGGCTTCACGTATTTTATTTTGCGGCGGTGTTGGGAATATGGCGCCGTGATCTAAGACTTGACCAGTCGCATCGACTACAGCCACTTTCACCCCGGTACGTAAACCAGGATCAAGGCCAATAGTTGTCTTTTGACCCGCAGGTGCGGCGAGTAATAAGTCTTTTAAATTGGCGGCGAATACTTCAATAGCGCCAGCTTCGGCCTTCTCTCGTAAATCGCCCAATAAATCGGTTTCTAAGCGTGTGGCTAATTTCACCCGCCAAGTCCAGCGCACACACTCATCAAGCCATGCATCGGCTGGGCGGCTTCTGTCTTCGACCTTCCAATGCTTTCCTACCATTAACTCGCCTGGGTGTTTTTGCCCGGGTTCGAGATCCGTTTCTAGGGTAAACGCAATGCTTAAAATACCTTCGTTGCGAGCACGAAACATCGCTAATGCGCGATGGGAAGGGATTTTGTGATACGCCTCTTTATGCTCAAAGTAGTCGCGAAACTTAGCGCCTTCAGCTTCTTTGCCCTCTATCACTTCGGCTTTGAGGTAGGCATCTTGGCGTAAGTAAGTACGCAGCTTTTCAAGTAATGCCGCATCTTCACTAAAGCGCTCCATGATGATTTGTTTGGCGCCATCCAGTGCAGCTTTGGTATCTTCGATTTTGTGTTCTGGGTTGAAAAATAACTCGGCTTCTTGCTCGGGATTTTTGTTAGGGTCTTCTAGCAGCATCTCAGCTAAGGGCTCTAAACCGGCCTCGCGGGCAATCTGGGCTTTAGTGCGACGTTTGGGTTTATAAGGTAAGTACAAATCTTCCAGCTGGGTTTTGGTTTGTGCTTGGCGCAACTGGTTTTCAAGTGCCGGGGTGAGTTTTTCTTGCTCTGCAATGGACTTGATAATGGTATCGCGGCGGTCGTCTAACTCGCGTAAATAATGCAGGCGCTCGTCCAAGGTACGTAATTGCGTATCGTCTAAGCCGCCGGTAACCTCTTTACGGTAACGGGAGATAAAGGGGACGGTTGCGCCCCCATCGAGTAAATCAACGGCTGCGTTAACTTTTGCTACGTCAACGTTAAGTTCTTGAGCAATACGGGTATAAATCGTGGTCATAGAGCGGCGCTTATGGGTTGAAGTTAAGTGACGATACCAACTGGCAGATCTCGGAAATGCTCTGTTTGCAGCGGAGCCTAACTCAGCTTATTGCGCTGTAATCGTAGGCACAAAAATGCGCTGGCAGCCCTTTGCTAACAGACAAAACATGCAGGTATTTTATTGGCTTTACCTACAACAAACAATTGCTTTTGGCGCAGCAAATACGCTTAAGAGAATAAAACTTTCACGGTATATCGTTATATTAGCTCACGGCTTATTTATGTATACGCCGCCTTGTGAGCTGCAAGCGATATCAGGGTTTAGCGCCCACAGCAGTAATTTATCTTCAGGCATCGGTTTGGCATAGAAAAACCCTTGTATTTGGTCGCAGCCTTTGTCGGCAAGCCACAGGCTTTGCTCAATACGCTCAACGCCTTCTGCGATCACTTCAAGCGACATATTATGAGCTAGATCGATAATAGACTTTGCGATTGCCGCATCTTGGGGGTCGCTATCGACGTCTCGAATGAAGCTTTTATCTACCTTCAGCTTGCAAATAGGGAAGCGTTTTAAATAGGCCAGCGAGGAATAGCCGGTACCGAAATCATCAATCGACAGGGCTAAGCCCATGTTATGTAACCGATTTAACATCTCAATCGCAGCGGCAGCGTTTTCCATAGCGATGCTTTCGGTAAGCTCTAACTCTAGGTGTTTTGAAGGCAGACCGGTGCTTTCTAATATATGGGCAACTCGCTGATCAAAATCCTCGATCTGAAATTGATTAGCACTGAGGTTAACCGCGATACGCCCAAAATCGATGCCTTGCTTCAACCAACGCTGAAAAGCCTGGCAAGCTTCGTCAAGTACCCACTCACCTAAAGGCTCAATTAAGCCTGTCTCTTCGGCAAGGGGAATAAAGAGCGATGGCGTAAGCAAGCCCTGTTCTTTGTGTTGCCAACGCACAAGCGCCTCAACCCCCACCACTTTGCGGCTAACAATATTTATTTGCGGTTGATAGTGCAGACGCAGTTCACCACGTTCAATAGCCTCGCGTAGGTCGCTTTCTAAGAGCAAGCCATTGCCGCCTTGGCTTGTCATGATATCAAGAAAGAACTGGTATCCGCTTTTGCCTAAAATTTTTGAGCGGTACATAGCAATGTCGGCATTACGCAAGAGTTCATCAGCTGTGCAGCCGTTTTTGGGGAATAAACTAATACCGATACTCGCGGTACAATTGACTTCTAAGCCCTGAAAAACCAAAGGCTGTGCGACGGCGGCAAGTAACTTGTCGGCAATTACCGCAATATCGTCAATAAGAGTAATGCTCTCCAATATCACCACAAACTGATCATTGTTGATGCGAGCAACGGTATCGGTATCACGTAATACGGTATTGAGGCTAGAGGCAACTTGCTTAAGCAGGCGGTCGCCTGCTGCTCGGCCTAAGTTTTCGTTAACGGCCCGAAAACGATCAAGATCGATTAGCAATAGCGCTAAACCCGCATCGCGACGTTTAGCATGGGACAGGCCTTTGTTAAGCCGATCATATAAAAGTGAACGGTTAGCAAGCCCGGTAAGCGAATCATGAAAAGCCATAAGCTAGGAGGCAATAATGAATTTATTCGGTGATAAAATCATATCACTTTTAACGATTCAAGCTGGGCTTGAATCGACTTTGTCATTAATTACGTGACAAATACCCGATTAAAAAGACTATTTTGGGCTACAAAGGCTATTCGAGATAAGCAAGAAGATTGCGAATTACCAAGCCTGTTTCGAATTATAAGGTGTAGGCCAGAATATGCCTGCGCTTTCCAGAAATGCAGGCCTCGGACACTTTGGCCCAGCCACGGCTGAGGTAATAGGGCATAAGTCCACCGGTAAAGAGCATAATTTTTTCCAAACTTTCCTGCCTTCCATAACTTAGCACCCGCTCGATAAGGCTTTGCCCAAGTCCGTGACGACGATGTTCAGGGCTGACATATAGGTTACTCAACCAACAACTTTCTGGCGAATTGGCATATTGATCAGAGTCGTAACACACCAAGCTTACTGAGCCGATAGGCCGTGAGCCCCAACGTGCGATAAAAGAAACAGGAAAGGGCAGGGCTGTTAGGTGTTCCTCAAATTGTGCGGTACGGCCTTCAATATCACGCCGACAACATTCCTCAGACAGGTTCCGTTTACCCGCCAGCCATTGTTCATGCTGCCACAGGCTGAGCTGCGATATGCACTGCGCATGCCTCGACAGCTCGACAATTTCAACACAATGGGTATCAAATTCAACATTAGTACGGGACATTAACACCTACCTTTCACTTAAAGGCGAATATAGTCGATTCTAACGATACGAAAAATACGGATGCTTAGTATGAATACTCTATTATCCCTTAACATATTAAAAATGCTAGGTGCGATTAACACGCTTAGTATTACCCTAGGCTCTTTACTAAGCAAGTTAAAAATCCACTGAGAAGGTGGGGTTAATGATAAGGTTAAAAAACATGCCAATTAACAATCGTCCCACTCACTGGGGATGGCTTGCCGTCTTGATGCACTGGTCTACAGCTTTGTGTGTTTTTGGCCTGTTTACACTGGGTTTGTGGATGACGGGGCTCGACTATTACAGCCCATGGTACAAACAAGGGCCGTGGATACATAAAAGCATCGGTGTTCTACTATTGTTATTAACACTATTACGCTTGTTTATGCGTCTATCGCTTAAAGCACCGCTGCCTCTTGAAAGCCATAAATCTGGCGAGCGTATGGCAGCAAAAGCCACCCATATGCTTTTATATGCGCTTATTTTGATTATCATTATGAGTGGCTATTTAATCTCGACTGCGGATGGCCGTTCCATTGAGGTATTTTCGTGGTTTTCCGTTCCCGCTACGATCACGATTACTGGGATACAAGGCGAGGCGCAAGAAGAGCTCGCCGGTAGCCTTCATTGGTATAGCGCCTGCATTCTGATGGGGCTGGTCGGCCTACATATATTGGGCGCTTTGAAACACCATATCGTCGATAAAGACACGACCTTATTACGTATGCTCCGACCCTATGCTAATAAGGTGATTAGAAAATCTCAATTGAAATAATACTTTAGATGTTAAAAATATACATTATCTACAAATCCCCTCAACAAGCACTATTAACAAGTACTATCAACATAAAAAAAGGTAAATTCATGAAACAGATCTATCGTACTGCTATCGTTGTGTTAGCTTTGGTTTTTGCACCATTATCCTTCGCGGATAATTATAAAGTTGATGTTAAAGGCGCTCATGCTTTTATTCAATTTAAAATTAAACACTTAGGTTATAGCTGGCTAACAGGTCGATTTAATACCTTTGATGGGCAATTCAGTTATGACGAGAAAAACCCCTCAGCCTCAAAAGTTACTATTGATATTGACACTGCAAGCATTGACTCTAACCATGCCGAACGTGATAAACATTTACGTGGTAAAGATTTTCTTAATGTGAGTAAATTCCCTAAAGCGACATTTGTGAGCACTTCATTTAAGAACTTGGACGGAGGAAAAGCTGAATTAAAAGGGGAATTAACCTTACACGGTGTCACTAAAATGATCACTATTGATGTGGACCATGTCGGTCACGGTAAAGACCCTTGGGGTGGATATCGTAGAGGTTTAGCTGGTACGACGACACTGAAATTAAAAGACTTCGGTATTGATTACAACCTAGGTCCTGCATCTACAGAAGTGGAGCTATCCTTCGGTATTGAAGGTATTAGACAATAAATAAAGGACTAGAATTTTAGCGCTTAATTCCTTACGTCTAAGAGAGTACCTAAGAGAGGGTAGGGAGTGCCTTCTCTTAGACTTATTACTTATACAGCTTATTTTATACAACTTACTTATATAACAATGCCGTATAAGCTTGAGCGACTGAAGCCCAGCTGTATTTTGAGCAGATATGCTCACGCGCTCGAGCGACCATTGCTTGGCTTTTCTCGGGTTCGTTCAAAGCCTGCAGTAGCTTTTCCGCCAAGGTATCACTATCGCCAACGTCAAAACCTATGAAGTGGCTACCTTCTGTAAAGGTTTCTTTAATCGTATCCAGCCGCGTACACAATACCGGTGTTAGCTGTAAGCAGGGCTCTAAGAATGCATAAGGGAAATATTCAATTTCACTGGGCAATACGCACAAAGTCGCGTCTTTAAGGTAAGTTTCGACCTCACTCTTCTCAAGCCAACCAAGCGCTGTAATATTAGTCGCTTCCGTCTCTTCAAGCTTTTGATCTAAAAACCGAATGTATATGTTGGTTGGCTCATCCCACTCATTAAAACCGCCGCGCCCCCCAATAATTATTCGAACCTCTGGTCGGTTCGCCTGAATTTTAGGTGCTGCATCAATCAAGGTTTCAATGCCTTTACCCGCTGCCCAACGCGACATGCAAACAATCGTTACGGTATCAGTATCGGCTTGTTCGGAGGTTTCTTCCTCATCGGCCACGTCACGAATATCAACGCCGTTGGGAATGGTAATAATCGTTTTTTCTTGGTAAAGATCAGGGTAAGACTCTTCAAGCCAACCTGCGCTCGTACGATTAAGTACGTGTATCACATCAACCTGTTTAAGCATTCGGCCTTCAAAACTGACTCGCTCTTCAGGGATCTTTCGGATATGTTGCTCATACTTAAATAGCGAGTGGCAACTGTAAATTAATGTCTGTGGACTGCCGTTGGCTTTGACGCGCTCAGCGATATTCATCGGCTCTTCGCCAGCGTGCAGAATATGAATATGGCTGTACTGGGCTAAGTGATTTTCATCATCGAAAAAATCTAAGTAATGCTCTTCATGAACAACTTTTTCACTGCCGTCTACATATTGTATCCACCGGAAATACGCATTGGTATCATGCCAGTCGAAAAGTAAAACATCAAAAGGTGTATTTTCATCGAGATGTTGCACGAGCCCATTGAAACAGGCGCCAATTCCACCTCCTGTGTTCTCTAGATATTCAAATGTAACGAAAAGGACTTTAGATTTAGTAAAATTTTGCTTTCCCACTGTGAATAATTTCCTGTTGATTCTGTTAATTCTGGCATCATCTATCACGTTCTGCTCGTGAGTTTTCACCAAGCATATATCTTAACGGAGTAATTTGTATAGCTGAATAGCGTATGCGAACTAGGCTTGTTTAATAAGTGTTCAATGTGTAGCTTATTACAATGGCTAAATTCACAGCTGTTCGCAATTATTCAAGACAAAGCCCTTATATAACCTGATTGTATTCGCTCCTGTAACTTTCCTCCCCTATACTGTAAATCACAGTTGTAAATACAATTTAGAAAACGCAGACTTTACGAAACCTTGACGTTTCGTACACCTAAACCTCTCTAAGATAACGATATTGACGGTTTAGGCCACGCTAATCTTGCCATAAATGACATGAAGCTCCCTCTGCTTAAATTACAACTACTAATAACCCATTGTAATATTAAAAGTGAGCGGGAAGCGCCATATTATGAGAAGAATAAGTACACCGGCAATTATCGATATAGAGGCCTCGGGTTTTGGCCCGAATAGCTACCCTATCGAAGTCGGCTTAGTATTGGAAAATGGCACTCGCTATTGCCGCCTGATCGCACCTGACCCAGAATGGACCGAGTGGAGTGAAGATGCTGAAAAAATTCATCATATTTCTCGAAAGGACATTCAAGAATACGGTGTCTCGCTCACCGATGTAGCCGAAGAACTCAATATTTTACTCGAAAACAAAACGGTCTATAGCGACGGCTGGGTTGTTGATGAACCTTGGATGATTAAGCTTTTTGATAAAGCCAAAGTGAGGCGTCGTTTTTTTATGAACGACATTCTCACAATCATGCGTGAAGAAGTACTTGATACTTGGCACACGGTCAAAAACCAAGTCATAAATGAGCTACAACTCACCCTGCATCACGCCCCCCACGATGCTTTAATCATTCAAACCACTTATGCACGCATAATGACGTGCCATGAAACATTAATACTCGCTAAAACATAATCTTACCGACTTAAACCCCAAAGGAGTTCGCTTCACCTTATACTAGGCGACGTTCACGCTCCCATAAGTTATTAGATAGGTCATTAGGTAAGCTTTTGTTACACGAACTCATTCCCATTATCGCTCCGGTATTTATCTGTGCCCTAATTGGGTTTTGCTGGGCTCGTAGTGGCTTACCGTTCGACAATAATACCATTAGCCAATTGGTGATGAACATTGGCGCCCCCAGCCTGATTATTCATTCGCTCACTAGCACCCAATTATCGCTGCATACCTTTCTACAAATAGCACAATATACTTTGTATATTTCTTTGTTAATGGCCTTGTTGTCGGTATTGGCATTGCGCTTCTGGGGGCTCAATATACGCTGCTATCTGCCCAGCGCGCTGTTTTCGAATGTAGGCAATATTGGTTTGCCTGTTTGTTATTTTGCTTTTGGTGATATTGGCTTAGCTTATGGCTTAGCTTTTTTCATGATGATGTCGATCGGGCACTTCTCCTTTGGTATCAGCTGGATAAGCGGGGAGAGTTTCACGTCGACACTGCTGAAAAACCCGGTCATCCATAGTATTTGGGTCGGCGTCTTATTGCTCTACACTGAGTGGAGCTTACCGCTTTGGTTCAATAATACGCTTGAGCTGATCTCAGGTTTTGCAATTCCCTTGATGTTAATTGCGCTTGGCGTATCGTTATCCTACCTTAAGGTCGGTCATATGATATTGGCTGTTCGGATGTCGGTATTACGGATAGTTGGAGGCTTTACGATTGCTTATGGTTTAACCGAAGCTATGGGTATAACTGGCGAGATGCGTGGTGTGTTACTTATCCAGTCGGCCATGCCTGTCGCTGTGTTTAATTATTTGCTTGCTCAGCGCTATAATCGAAATCCGACTGAGATCGCCGGTATTGTGGTGATATCCACCTTGATGGGTTTCTGTTTTATGCCGCTAATTCTCTGGTTTGCCTTAAATTAACCACTGTTTAGCTGCCCCTTAGCTACATATTAACTACACCTTGGCTACATCTTAACTTCGTTTTAAAACGCTTTATCTACACCTTTCCCTCTAAGTCTAAAGCACCCAGGCAAATGCTTGCTCGAACCTCAGTCGCTCAGTAAACTCCAGCCTTTAGCATAATAACAATAGCGGCCAGGTAGTAAGATATCTGGGCACAAAATAGGCCTACACACCATGCATCTAAGAACAATGCAGCTAAGAACAATGCAGCCAAGAATTAAACTAATCTCGTTCTACGCCATTATGGTGTTATTTCCCTTTGTTCTCTTGGTAATGCTTGAGCTTGGTTTACGTATTGTAGGCTTCGGCCAAAGCTATCCGCTGTTTATTGAGAATCCTTTATTTCCGGGCTACTTACAGGCTAACCCTCAAGTTATTCAACGCTATTTTGCAAGGCCGGAAATGGCGCCCAATGTACACCCTGATACCAGCTTTTTTGAGAAGCAAAAATCCACTGATACCTTCCGTATTTTTGTCCAAGGAGGCTCAACCGCAGCAGGCTTCCCGTATGGACGCTGGGCTTCGTTGCAAGGCATGCTCGAACAGCGCTTTAAACGCCTGTATCCCAATAAAAAAATCGAAGTGATCAACACCTCGATGGCCGCTGTGAATAGTTATACTTTACTCGACTTTGTTGATGAGATTCAGGCACAGAGCCCCGATTTAGTGGTGATATACGCCGGTCATAATGAGTATCTCGGTATTATGGGAGTTGGCTCAGGCTACGCATCAATGGGTAGTCGAGATATCACTTTACTGTATATCAAGGCTAAAAATCTTCGGCTTTACCAAGCGCTTGAGCAAATTTACTACGCATTCGCTCCCAGCCCTAAAACGGATGACAGCCCACAAAAACGCTCACTGATGGAATTGATCGCAAAAGAAACCGATATAGCGTTTAACTCAGAGCTTTACCAAAAAGGTGTCGAGCAGTTTTCTGAAAATCTAGCATCGATTTTAAGCCAGTATCAAAAAGCCAATATCCCTGTAATGATTGGTAATCTGGTAAGTAACGAAAGCGACCAAGTACCTTTTTCGAGTGTCGGTAAAGTGGATTGGGATGCATACGAGAAATCCCTAAGTACATTGAGCGCTAAGACAAACATTGCGACACTCACGCAGTTAATTGATAAGCAACAGAACACTCAGATAGAGGCTCAAGTAAAGACTCAAATAGAAGCTCAGCTGTATTTTAAACTCGCCTTAAATTACTACGAGCTAGGGCAGTTTCAAGAGGCAAAAACAGCTTTTATCCAAGCAAGAGACCTCGACCGACTGCGCTTTAGAGCGCCAGCGGTGTTTAATGACATTATTGCTCACCATGCTCAACAATACGGTGCACGATTTGTCGATGCTGAAAAGTATTTTATCGACGATAGTGTTAACGGTATTATTGGTAAGCAACACATGCTAGAGCATTTACACCCTACCTCACGCGGATACTTTATTCTTGGCGAAGCCTATGTCGATAGTATTGTTAACAGCGACTTGATCAATAGCGAACTTAAGACTTATACAAGAGATTCTGCTTGGCAAGATATCCCACTAACCGAAGTCGACAGGCTCGTTTCTGAGTACAATATTTCTAAACTAACCAGTGCCTACCCTTTCACCGATACCCCTAGAATAGTGCCGCAACCAAAGCCTGGTAGCATCGTCGCTAAAACACTTCAAAAGCGCATGTCGGGGATGGATTGGCAAACATTTCACAATCGTCTAATTGTGGAATACAAACGTGACAATAATCTAGCCGAAGCAGCAAAGATCGCCGCTAACGTGAGTGACGCAATTATTAACGACCCGAAGGTAGCTGTTAAAGCAGCCAAGCTTTACCTCGAGTCCGAAGACTTGGACATGGCGCTGTACTATTATCGCCGTGCTAACGCACTCAAGCCTAGTAATGCCGAATACTTAAAAGGCATCGCGCAGGTATACTTTTTTATGAACAAGCTTGATCTCAGCCGTGAGTTTATAAACAAAATAAAACAGTTGAATTAATTGCAGTTGTATTAATTAAAGTGGACTTAACGTGTATTAGCTCGTGGATCTAAGGGTAAGGTGATGCGCACGGTAGTGCCTTCACCCAATGTCGAATCCACCTCGATCCTGCCTTTGTGGCGCTCAACAATGCCGAAGCTAATTGCCATGCCTAAACCAACACCGCCACCTACTTCTTTGGTGGTAAAAAATGGCTCGAATATTTGAGTTCTGGTTTGCTCAGACATACCACAGCCATCATCACTAAATATCATTTCTGCCTGATTTTTATTCAGCTTACACTTAATATCCAGATGACCAAGAGGAGGCGTATCACCGACTCCTTGGGTCACACTCTTTTGTTCGTCAGGCGAGACAATAGATTGACAAGCATTTATCATCACGTTCATAAACACTTGGCTAAGTTGCGCAACATAGCAGAAGAACTTGGGATCTTTTTCAAACGTGATCGATATTTTTACCTGGTTTGCGTATCGCGCTTTAATCACTTCTAGAGATAAACCCAGCAGATCTGACATCGCAACCTGCTCATGCTGCTGCTCATTAGGATGGCAAAAGCTGCGAAAGCTTTCTAATAATTGCTTAACTCTAGATGTGCCTTCTGTAGTGGATTCAAGCCGCCTCGATATTTTCTCAAAACGACTTTCAAACTCACGAGTAATTTCAGCGTCGGCATCGACACTCAGTAAACCAAAAACGAACTTTTTAAACTCAGCTAACTCACGTGTAATATTATGAATACCAACATGAGCCATATTAATCGGGTTATTAATTTCGTGCGTCATCCCTGCAAGTAAATTGGACATGCTGGCCATGCGTTCAGATTGTACCAATTGACACTGTGTCATTTTTAGCTTCTGATGTTCTTGTTGGAGGTATTTTGTACGTTCAGACACTTTCTGTTCTAGATCACGGTTACTTTCCAGTAGCTTCAAGTGTAAACGCACGCGTGCCAGCAACTCTTCTTTAATAATTGGTTTAGTCAAATAATCGTTAGCACCCGCTTGATAACCAATCAGTAAGTCTGTGATTATATTTTTGGCGGTAATCAATACGATCGGAAGRGCCTGCTCTGTATARAGTTTWCGCAAKACTTTRCAGGYWTCGTAACCAGAGGTTCGCGGCATCATCACATCGAGTAAYACAAGGTCAAACGGCGGGGCTTTATAATACGACTCATCTTCAAAAGGTAGCGCTTGCTTCCATGTATTATTAAAAGTATTGTCCACAGCAAGGTCTTTTCTGTTCGCTATATGGCTTTCCYTTTGYGTACGTTCTCGTGAAGCTTCCTCTCCAGCTACATTAKCTTCAGACYTTCTACCTTCAAGCTGCGCATTTGTTTGACTAAGTCCGCCTTCAAAGCGGAACAATGCTAGCGCTTGATCGGCACTGCTAACGGTGGTCACACTATAATTATCGAGCGATAAGTGGTTCAATAAAATTTGGCGATTTACCGGCTCATCATCCACTACGAGTATTTTAAATTTACTATTTTTAAGTGCTTTAGCTTTGTCTAAAGGTTCTGTGACATAGCCATCTTCGGTGTTAATGGGTACTTCTGTTAGTGTAGGTATTGGTATTNNRGTATNGNTAYWWAGGTATTTCTACAGGTGGGTGTGAGTATGGCATCCTGTTGAACTTGAGCTTCACCAGTAATTTGACTGGGTATCATAACAGGCAGAGTAAACCAGAATTCCGAGCCCTTACCCAACTCTGAGACAACACTCAACTCACCACCAAGCATATGAACTAACTGCTTAGATATAGATAAGCCTAAGCCCACACCGCCATAACTGCGATCATCTGCGCCATCTAGCTGTTCAAAT
The DNA here is from genome assembly GCA_002746115.1 of Alteromonadaceae bacterium. Lineage (GTDB taxonomy): Bacteria > Pseudomonadota > Gammaproteobacteria > Pseudomonadales > Cellvibrionaceae. Next base: position 19,798 of record NVXL01000008.1, on the reverse strand, counting down.
ACACCAAATACCTTATCTAATTTCTCTTCAGCAATACCAATACCCGTATCTACAACTCTAATCTTCAGTTTTTGATCTATTCGCTCCGCCGTAATAGTGACATCACCACTATTCGTAAATTTAATCGCATTCCCAATAAGGTTATATAGTATTTGCTGCAAACGATCTTCGTCCGCTTCGACACGGCAAATGTCTTTGTCGACTGCGTTAACAAGGCCTAAGGACTTCTCACCTATCAGTGGCGTGCACAAGCCTAGCACTACCTCCACGGTTGAATACAGATCAACAGACTTGTTGTGTAATTGAAAATTATGATTTTTTAGTTTGGAAAAGTCTAAAATGTCGTTAACGAGGTTAGATAAGCGGCGACCACTATTTACAATCATTTGTAAATTTTGCTTCGTTGCATCTGGCAATACCCCGGTCGCGCCATCCCGAATGGACTCGGCCAGTCCAATCATGCCAAATAGCGGTGTCCTTAGCTCATGCGAGGTATTCGCTAAAAACTCATCTTTCATTTTGTCTAACTGTGTCATGCGATCTAGCAAAGCACGCTGAGCTTTATAACGAGACTTTCGCTCTTGATTAATTCTATCGCCAAGCGCTAAAGAGAATAATACCACCTCAACAATAGCGCCGATTTGAGCCGAGTACTCGGTGATAAATACTCGCGGTAGCAAAGCGCCTTTACTTAGGTTTTGCAATAGTGTCCCCAGTAAAAAGCAAAACCATGCCATCGTAAAAAACTTGGCGTGGCGAACCCCTTTAACCCAAGCTAATACACCGGAAAAGAAGCATATAATTGTGGCTAATGAGCCCATCACCAAGGTCAATTTTAATGCGATTTGATAGGGCCACAACCAAGCTGTTACTGCAAACAAGGCGTAAAAGATGATAAGTATGTATAGCACATAAGATGTGCGTTTAAAGTGCTTGTCCATTTGCAAAAATCGGGACGTAAACAGTGTGGCAAAAAAACTCATACTGCCAACAGTTAGCAGTAGGAAGAGGTCATTAATGTCGACTCGCGAAGGCCAAAAGTACTGCAAACTGAGGCCATGCATACAGCTCCAAAATAGGGTTCCGCTGCCGACAAACAAAATATAAATTAGGTAGTTACTATCTCTTACACTAAAAAAAAGAAATAGGTTATAGAAAATCATCACCAGCATAACGCCATAATAGATGCCGAGGCTTATGATATTAAATTGTTCGTCGGTCCAAAAAGCTTCTGGTTGCCATAAAGTCAAGGGCACCTGCAAGACACCGTTCGACTTTACTTTTATCAGCACTTCATACTGATGATTACGGTCAAGATCTAAGGGAAATATGTAATGTCGGTGCGCTACACGTCGTTGATCAAAAGGAAATTTATCACCGGTTTGATATTCATCGACCAACTCGCCATCACGCAGTACATAGAAGTTGATGTAATCTATAAATGGATTATTGAGAGCTAAAAATAACGATTTATGGTTTCGGTCACTATTTCGGTCACCATAAATAGCGATTTGAGAGTTCTGATCTACGTTCTTGCTTACTTTGCTGCTCAAGCTGTTGCTTAAGTTGTTGTCATACTTCAAACGTAAGCGAAACCAATAAGATTTATCGCTCTGCCCCATATTAGGAACTTCCACTTCTGAACGTTGCCATTCAAAAGGCTCAATACTAGGCATATTTTTTGTTTGTAAGTAACGTTCAATGGTGAGATTTTCTGAATCAGAATAGGACAAATACTGACCGAGATTGGCCATACGAAAGTGCTCATCAACATCAAACGCCAGAGAAGTATTAGAAAATATTGCGCATAGGAGACCCAATACCTGCACGGTTAGTCTAAACAACAATTGGAATTTTCTCAGTTAAATGGGGTATAAAACCCAAACCTATCGGACGACGCGTATTCACTTATAACTATGGCAAATAAAACAGGGACTGCAACATTACTAATGTGATTAAGGTGGATTGTGAAAAGATATATTACCTTACTGCAAGCGTTATAACGTAAAACTCGCGCTAACTAAGCTAGCACTTAGCCACTAGCTTAGTTCTTTGTTATGACCTAACACGAGTGGTGTAATAAAACGCAATAAGCCGCTAAACGTAAGCTTCGTCTTCAGTGATATCATGCTGAGTCATTGAATCTTTAAAGGCTTGCAGCAAACTACGCGCACTAATTTGACCGCTAAACTTGCCCTCCACCACCACAGGTAAACGACGATGACCTGTAGAAATAAGTTTTTGCGCCGCATCAATCAAACTCAAATGCTTCTCAATTGTCTCCACTGATCCTTTAGTCATAAAGTCCGATACTTTACCGCCGCCTTCATGGTAATACCCGACATTGACGATCGCTTTTAAACAGTCCATTTCAGATAGTACACCAACGACTTCATTGTTAGCATTTATCACCGTAGCGCCGGAGAGATTTCTTTGGAGTAGAAGATGAATCGCTTCATAGATATCAATATCGATATTAAAAGTGACGGGGTTAATGGACATGTAATCGTCCGCTTCGATTGAATTTAGCATAGTTTCACCACTATCTTAGAGGTTAAAGTGTTTCACTCCGAGCTTAACGTGCTCGCGCAATAAATAGACTGGCGCATCGCTCGCTTTCTGTCCTCGCACTCTTCAGACTCGCACTCAAACCGCATAAGGTCAAGACGAATACCTTGAAGATACTAGGTTATAAAAAATCCGTTTTAGCCGCTAATCCGTTATGGTATTACGCGATAAAAAGCCGTGAAATTACGCTTGTTCTTGTAGGAAAGCTAATACAGGTGCCACTTCAGGTCGGACCTTACGCCAGATAAAAAAGCTCTCAGCTGCCTGACCAACTAACATCCCTAAACCATCTGATAGCTGAGTTGCGCCCTGATCACCAGACCAATCTAAAAATGGCGTTGAAGTTTTGCTATACACCATGTCATAGACACAAGTTTTACTGTGAATGCAGCTTGCAGGCAGTGCAGGTAGTGCACCGCCTAGGCTTGCTGAGGTGCCATTGATAATGACATCAAATTGACTACCGTCTAATTGCTCGTAACCGCAAGCACTCAGCTCACCATAATCCGCCAACTTTTGAGCAAGATCCTCTGCTTTAGAAGCGGTGCGATTGGCGACTAAAAGTGATTTTGGAGCTTGCTCAATCAAAGGTAAAAGCACCCCACGAACAGCACCACCTGCACCAAGTACTAAGACTCTGCGGTCACGCACGACCCACCCCAATCGCTGGGTAATATCAGACACCATGCCAATGCCGTCAGTATTATCCCCAATAATCACGCCATCACTTTGCTTTGCAAGCGTATTTACGGCACCTGCGGTACGCGCTCGATCACTTAGCTCATGGGCATAATTGTAGGCATCCAATTTAAATGGCATGGTGATATTGAGACCTTGCCCACCTTCACCAAAGAACTTGTCAGCCGCAGTCACAAACTGATCGACTTCGACCAATATTTTGCTGTAATGGATATTTTGATCCGTTTGTGCAGCAAACATGAGATGAATATCTGGCGATTTAGATTGTGCTATCGGGTTACCAAAAACCGCATAACAAGCAGGGTCGGCAGCGCTATCTGCGGTATTAGTAGCGCTAGTGTTCTCTGAGGTATTAGCTGATGTATTTGATACTTTCATTATTTTGCTCCAAAATCTACAACTTCGAGTATGGTAAAGATCACACCCAATCGCGAGGCGCTAAATAGTAATCGTACAACTCAGCCTCAGGCGTACCCGGCTCCGGCGACCAGTTGTATTTCCAGCTCACCATCGGTGGTAAGGACATCAGTATTGACTCTGTACGACCGCCCGTTTGCAAACCAAATAAGGTTCCGCGATCATATACTAAGTTAAATTCCACATAACGCCCGCGACGGTATAGTTGGAACTGTTTTTCTCGCTCGCCAAATTCGGTATTTTTACGACGCTCTACGATTGGCGCATAGGCCTTCAAGTAGCTATCACCCACAGCACGCATAAACGCGAACGACTGATCAAACCCTAGGTCATTTAGATCATCAAAAAATAGGCCTCCAACACCGCGCACTTCATTGCGATGTTTAATATAAAAATAGTCGTCAGCCCATTGTTTGTATTTCGCGTAACGCTCGCCATCAAAAGGGTCACAGGCGTCTTTGGCAGTTTGGTGCCAATATTGGCAGTCTTCTTTGTTGCCGTAGTAGGGCGTTAAATCGTAGCCGCCTCCAAACCACCAAACCGGTGCTTCACCTGGTTTTTCGGCAATAAAGAAACGTACATTTGCGTGGCTGGTGGGAACATAAGGGTTGTTAGGGTGAATCACTAAGGACACGCCCATCGCCTCAAAACTACGCCCGGCAAGTTCCGGGCGATGTGCTGTTGCGGACGCAGGCATTTGTTCACCCTGTACATGAGAAAAGTTAACCCCGCCTTTTTCAATAACACTACCGTTCGTTATGACTCGCGAGCGACCACCACCACCTTGCTCACGTTGCCACTCATCTTCAACAAATACTTGTCCGCCATCAACCGCGGCTAAACCGTCACAAATAGACTCTTGAAGTGCTAACAAGTAGCGCTTAACGGCTTCTTTATCGGGAACATCGGCACTGCTCTTTTTAATCAGATCTGTCACAACAATCTCTCTTAAATCAAATAGCTAAGGGAATAGTTAAAGGAATAGCTTAGAAGCTAGCGTATTACTTTACCGCTAGCGAGATCTTTTATTAATGATGGTGATGTTTTACCCCCAATCACACCGGGACAAATACATAACTTGTTACCCCCCGGCTTCCTTGTACGAAAATAACGCCTGACCTCTAAAGCACTTTTGGGTGCCGGTAAACCTTGCGGGTTTGCCGAGGTAGAAACAATAGGCGAGTCGAGATGTTCACATAAAGCTTTCACAACAGGGTGATCACTCACCCGCAAAGCAACAGTACTGTGCACACCACTGATCAAGGAGGAAACTAAATTGTGGTGCGGCACAAGCCAAGTGATATGACCAGGCCAAGAGTTATCTAGTTGGCGATATTGGCCATCTGGTAGCTTATCTAGAATAAAGTCGAACTGCCCAATAGACGCGGCGACAAGAATTAAGCCTTTTTTCCAAGAGCGCCCTTTTAACTGCAATATTTGCTCAATTGCAAGATCATTATTCGGATCACAGCCCAAGCCCCAAACCGCTTCGGTCGGATAGGCAGCAACATGTCCACAATGAATCATCCCAGCAGTATGTTTAAGCTTGGCGTGATTATGCCAATGCGATGGCTGGTTTTCAGTATTAACACTTGTATTAACATTAGCATTAAGCGGTGAATTGGGATCTGACATAGACAAATATAACCAAGGATAACTTGAGCCAGCTATTGTAACTTATGCTTGGTATTCGGATGTACGTTGATAACCTGCCATACCGCAAGAAATCAGTCCTTTTAATTCCAATTGCGTTAATTTTGCCATTAGATCCCCAACCGGTTGCTGACAGCGCTCGACTAAGTCATCTAAAGAACAAAGCTCAAAACTCATAGCCGATAAAATGCTTTGCTCTTCCGAATTGATTTCAGCCATAATTTTTACTTGGCTTAGGGTTTTAGTAGGATCCATGGTTTTAGGTTTAGCTTCGGCTTTTGACGCCCGAGCTTCAAACAAGTCCACTTGTTGGCGGCGTTGAGCATTCAACTGTTCATGTCCAAGTGAGATAAACCCCTGAAGCTGCTCGACAATATCTTGCGCGGTTTCTACTAAGGTGGCTCCTTGACGTATCAACTGATGACAGCCACGAGCAACTGGGTTGTGAATAGAGCCCGGAATCGCAAACACCTCTCGATCCTGTTCTAACGCATAACGAGCTGTAATTAACGAACCACTTTTAACTGCAGCTTCCACCACTAAAGTGCCATAGCTCAAACCACTAATAATTCGGTTACGCCGAGGAAAGTTAGTAGCGGTGGGCGCCGTACCGAGTGGAAACTCGGAAACAATCGCGCCGTTATTAGCGACTATCAGCTCGGCCAGTGTTCGGTTACGTTTTGGGTAAATACAATCTATACCGGTTCCCATCACAGCAACCGTCACACCTTTAGCCTCTAACGCGCCTTGATGAGCGGCGGTATCGGCTCCTAATGCAAGGCCACTAGTAATTGCAAACCCGTGCTTGGCTAATTCACGACAAAAACGGTGCGCGTTTTCGGCACCAGCGGCGGTAAGCTGTCGACTCCCAACCACAGCAATCTGAGGCATAGTCAGTGCTTCCACATTGCCGGAGACATAAAGTAACGGTGGTACGGATTTGATGTGTTTTAACAGATGTGGGTAGGACTCGTGCTCAGTATCAAGCACGGTGATATGATTTTCAGCGAACCAAGCGTTCGCTTGGTTAACTTTATTCGCCGCTTCGCAATTCTCTGGAGAGCGACGAAACTCAGTGACGACTTTGCGTGCCGATTCAGGGAAAGTTTCTATGGGGGCTTCTAGTAAGACTTGTTCTGCTGAGGCGAAATGATCGAGATATTGCCAGAATTTACCCGGTCCGATTCCGGGTAGGGCGAGCATAATTTGGGTATAGTGCTGTTGAGAGCGCATAATCATCCTTGAAAGTTTTCTTAGTACAATATCAAGTACTTAGGTTTAATACATAAATTTAGTATGAAGCGATCAAATATTAAGCGTAAATACGCAAGACGTCCAGGTCATCGCGCACAAAATCAGCCAAAAGATCTTGGCTGATTAGTTATATGTATTACTCATATACATCAGGATTACGAACCCGGTCATTCACTTTCAAGCCTTGATCTGCTTCGAGAACCAAACCTAAACTCAGTTTTTCAAATACACGGAAAACCATAACTAAACCCGCACGCTCATCCGGCAACGATACCATGCCGCCTGCAACACGATCACGTATTCTACCACCACGCTTATATACCGCAAGCACGTTACCGGGTTCAATTTCTTCGCGTCGGCCTTTATTAAGTACCACAACATCGAGATTACCTACCTGAGACAAACCACCTTCAACAGCGAGAATTAGGCCGTTAATATCTTGGGTTGGCGAGGATGGAAAAAAAGTCGTCTCGACTGCCCGCTCTTCTTGACGTAAAAGACGATCGCCTACGCGAATCTCCTCTTTCGTTTGGTAAATCTCTAATGTGTAGACTTCTTGGTTATTTTTACGTCGCCGAATCTCACCACTACCAATATTGATGGCCTGAATACCCAGCTTTTCACGCGTTTCAGGGTCAACGTAAGCTTGGCCTCTACGGTAAACACCGAATGCCGAATGCCCGACTTCAATCTCACCACGAATATAGACGCTATCACCAGCAGCAACAATCAGACGCTGGCTCTCTCCAGAAACAACGTATGGCGCAAGCTTTAACTCTTCATTGGTAACGATGCGGCTTTTTGAGAGAAAGGCGTTAATTTTATCAAGCGGAATGGTCTTAATAGCTTCGTCAGCTGTTAATATTCGTGCTTTAGGAGAGAGTTTAAAAACCCGACCTGTGCTGTCGCGCATTAATACAGGCTTGCCATCAACATAGGTTAAGGTTAAAACATCACCAGGGTATATGAGGTGGGGGTTATCGACTTGTGTATTAACATGCCAGATTTCCGGCCACTGCCAAGGTGTATGTAAGAATTTAGCTGAAATATCCCAAAGGGTATCGCCTTTAACAACGGTATAGGTCTGCGGCAGATCATTTCGCAAGCGAAGTTGGTCAGCAAGTAAAGGATCTGAAAACAGAAAGGCTACAACAAAGCCCAGTAATATTTTTTTCATCATATTGTCCTGCGGTGTTCAGTGTACAAGCGAATACCCGTTATAATAGATGGCTGAGAGGTGAGTGAGCCCAGCTCGCGCCACCAAGCTCCTCTGACTTAAGTAGCTCGTACTTGAATTATAATGGCTCTTTAAGCTTAACTGCCTTAAGAACGACTATCTTCAATAACTTGCGAGAACTACTATAAGACTATTGGAAGCGCCCTAGCTCCCCTTTAAACTCGAACTTAGAACGAGTATGTAAAGAGAGTATAAACCCTGCGCTATCATAATGTTAGCAGCGAAAGTTATCTAGTTACTAGAAGTCTGTCACGTAATGGCCTTATTAAGCATTTTAGAGTTTCCCGATTCGCGCTTACGCACAATCGCCAAAGCAGTCACAAAGGTGGATAATCGTATTCGCCGTCTCATCGACGATATGTTTGAAACCATGTACGAAGCACCTGGAATCGGCCTTGCCGCTACCCAAGTAAACGAACATGTACGAGTCATAGTGATTGATATTAGCGAAGAAAAAGACACCCCGCTAGTTTTTATCAACCCTGAAATAGAGGTGCTTGATAAAGAACTACACGAATATGAAGAGGGTTGTCTCTCCGTTCCCGGGTATTCAGAAGAGGTCACCCGACCAATTCACGTACGCGTTAAAGCTTTAAACCGAGAGGGTGAAGCCTTTGTAATGGAACCTGAAGATTTGCTCACGGTATGTATTCAACATGAAATAGATCACTTAAATGGCAAGTTGTTCGTGGATTACCTCTCTAGTATCAAACGCCAACGCATCCGCAAAAAACTTGAAAAAGAACATAAAGCTAAGGCATGACAAACATCGATAACAACACGCCCTTAAACAGCACTCCAATAAATAGCAACGACAAAGTCCTCGATATCGTCTTTGCTGGAACCCCCGAATTTGCCGCGCGGCACCTTGATGCGTTAATCAAAAGTCAAAAACACCGTATTGTCGGCGTATATACACAACCCGACCGCCCCTCTGGCAGGGGTAAGAAGTTAACGGCAAGTCCAGTTAAACAATTAGCGTTAAAACACGATCTCAAAGTATTACAACCCGCATCACTCAAAAAAGCCGATGCACGCGCTGAGCTTGCAGCGCTTAATTGTGATTTGATGGTGGTGGTGGCATACGGCTTGATTTTATCCCAAAAAGCGCTCGATATACCTCGATACGGTTGCATCAATGTACACGGTTCGATTTTACCGCGTTGGCGCGGTGCCGCACCCATTCAGCGAGCAATCGAATCTGGCGATAGCGTCTCAGGCGTGACGATTATGCAAATGGATCTCGGCCTAGATACTGGCGACATGCTGCTAAAAAGCGAATGCCCTGTCTACTCTGAAGATAATTCCGGGCAATTGCATGATCGCTTAATTGAGTTGGGCATAAAAGCCCTGTTACAAACCGTCGACGATATAGTTAACGGTCAATGCCAACCTGAAAAACAAGATGATCAATATGCCACTTATGCGCATAAAATCGACAAACAAGAAGCTGAGATTGATTGGACACAAAGCGCTGAGGTCATCGACAGAAAGATTCGAGCATTCAACCCCTTTCCTATTTGCTTCACTTTGCTAGGTGAGCAACGACTTAAGATACATCGTGCCGCCGTGCTCAACAAAGGTATAGATAACAACAAAACAGAAAACACTCCACCTGCTGGAGAGATATCAGTTCAAGCCGACAAACTTGTCGTGCAGTGTGGCCAAGGTCAAATCCAAATCGAGCAATTACAATTGCCCGGGCGCAAGAGCATTACTGCCGAAGCGTTTATTGCCGGGTTTGCCTCACAACTTCAGTATGAAAACGACAACGGCAATCAAACCAAGGTGATATTGACTAAAGAAAGCGCTAAACCGGCTCAGCCTAACGGTCTAAAAACATGAATATTCGAGCGCTGGCGGCACAAACTTTAATGCCTGTAATCCTACAACGCAGCTCAGTCACTGCACCTCTAAACAAAAACCTAGGCATTGCTAAGCCTAAAGATCGCCCATTGCTGCAAGAACTTTGCTTTGGTGTTTTACGGCATTATTTTGAGCTTAGCTGTATTAGTGAGCAGTTACTAAGTAAAGCCTTAAAACCACGCGACGCGGATATATCGGCATTGGTGCTGCTAGGGTTATACCAATTAAAGCATATGCGTACCCCTGATCACGCGGCTATATCAGAAACAGTAAATGCTGCCAAACAGCTGAAAAAGCATTGGGCGAGTAAACTACTTAACGGTGTATTGCGCAACTACCTTCGCCAAGCGAGCGAGCTACATGAGTCGCTAGAAAATAAACCCGAATACCAAACAGCCCATCCTCTTTGGTTAGTAAAAGCTTTCAAAAAAGCCTGGCCAGATCAGTGGCAAGATATTGTCGCCGCCAATAACCAGCAAGGGCCGTTAACGCTACGGGTTAACCACAAAAATATTAGCTCCGAAGCTTACCTCGCTCAGCTGGAAAAACAAGAAATCACTTACCAAAGCTGCGAGCATTCACCATCTGGGTTGACCTTAACCGGTTCACATGAAGTCCCTCAGCTACCTGGCTTCCAAGAAGGGTATTTTTGTGTGCAAGACGAAGCTGCTCAACTCAGTGCAAAATTACTCGATCTACAAACAGGTATGCATGTACTAGATGCCTGCTGTGCTCCCGGTGGTAAAACTAGCCATATACTGGAGCAAGATATTGATGATCTATCGGTGGTAGCGGTTGAACTCGAAGCACATAGAATGACGCGCGTCAGTGAAAATTTGGCACGCCTAAAACTTAACAAATCAAACTGTAAATTACTTGTTGGAGACGCAAGTAAAACCGATAAATGGTGGGATAAAACGCCATTTGATCGCATTTTATTAGATGCACCTTGCTCAGCAACAGGTGTCATTCGGCGCCACCCCGACATAAAAGTTTTACGCCGTAGCTCCGATATGGCACAGTTAAGTCAGTTGCAAGCAAAACTATTACGCGTACTTTGGCCCCTACTCAAACCGGATGGTTTATTATTATATGCAACATGTTCAGTATTACCTCAAGAGAACGAACAATGCGTTGCCCGTTTTCTCGAAGAGGTAGACGACGCCGTTCATATTGAAATCGATGCCACTTGGGGTCAAACACGCCCCTTCGGCAGACAGTTATTGCCTCAGATTAACGGCCATGATGGTTTTTACTATTCTCTAATTAGAAAAAAATCTTAATTGGAAAGCACCTTAAACCAAACTATTTGCCTCCAAACACTGAGATCACCTTTGATTGACAGGCCTTAAACGATGCGCAAGATTGAATATGGAAGCTTACTGACACTAACATGAAGATTATTATTCTTGGCGCAGGCCGGGTTGGCGGTACGCTAGCTCTGCATTTATCGAGCGAAAATAACGACATTACCGTTGTCGATACCGATGATAAAAGCCTTCGTGACCTGCAAGATAAGTTAGATATTGGCGTCGTCTCCGGTCACGGCTCTCACCCTAGTATCTTATTACAAGCAGGCATTGAAGATGCCGAGATGCTGATTGCCGTAACTGGTGTAGACGAAACCAATATTGTTGCCTGCCAGATTGCCCATAGCTTATTTAAAACACCTACAAAAATCGCGCGTATTCGCTCACAGCAATATGTCAGCCACGAAGGCTTGTTTCGCAACGACGCCATCCCCGTTGATGTCATTATTAGTCCCGAGCGATTAGTCTCTGACTATATGCGTCGCTTAGTAGAAAAACCAGGAGCCTTGCAGGTACTCGATTTTGCCGATGGGGTAGTTCAACTTGTTGCGGTAAAAGCCTATTACGGCGGCCCCCTCGTCGGGCAAGAATTGCGCTATATGCGCAAACATATGCCTAATGTCGAAACACGTGTCGCGGCTATTTACCGGCGTAACAAGCCACTCTTACCCGTAGGCTCCWCAATTATTGAAGCCGATGATGAAGTCTTCTTCATTGCAGCAAAAGAAAATATTCAAGACGTCATGAGCGAACTACGCCGGGTTGATCGCGCGTATAAACGTATCATTATCGCTGGCGGAGGCAATATCGGTCTACGTTTAGCCACTAAACTTGAAAATCATTACTCCGTTAAAATTATTGAATACAACATTCAGCGTGCAAACTTCCTATCCGAACATTTAGCGAGCACTATCGTATTGCACGGCAGTGCCTCTGATCAGGATTTGCTACAAGAGGAAAACATCGAAGACACGGATGTTTTCCTTGCTGTGACTAACTCAGACGAAGCCAATATTATGTCTTCGTTACTAGCCAAACGGATGGGCGCAAAAAAAGTACTCACTTTAATTAGTAACCCCGCTTACGTCGAGTTGGTACAAAGCAGTGAAATTGATATTGCGGTCTCACCTCAGCAAGTCACAATTGGTACCTTGCTCGCGCATGTGCGCCAAGGGGATGTAGTAAATGTTCACTCACTTCGTAGAGGAGCAGCTGAAGCAATCGAAGTAATTGCCCACGGAGATGAACGCAACTCTAAAGTCGTCGGTCGCGCGGTAGAAGATATTGATCTACCAGAGGGCGCATCGATTGGTGCTGTAGTACGCCAACTTTCACATGAAGAACACTCCGAGTTAATCCGTTCTCCTGAGTTAGCACAGGGGATTACGATTGTTACCAGTCCAAACAAAGAGGTCAAAGGCGTTATCATCGCACATGATGATTTGATCATTGAATCCGGTGACCACGTAATTTTATTTGTTATCGATAAACGCTACATCAAAGATATTGAAGCTTTATTCCAGGTAGGTTTTAGCTTCTTTTAAAGCAAAATTTTTTAAAGCAAAATTTTGGCTCACGCCATGTGACGAGACTTTTATACTAGCCCATGCACTTTGCAATTATTTCTAAAGTACTCGGTATCTTGCTGATGCTATTTAGCGTCACCATGCTACCTCCCTTGGTAGTATCTTTCGGATATGAAGACGGCGCACACTTCAGTTTTATCATCGCCTTTGTGATTACCGCGTTTACCGGAACCCTCGCATGGTTTCCGGTGCATAAGATCCAAGATGATCTGCGGACACGTGACGGGTTTTTGATTACCTCACTTTTCTGGATCGTACTAAGCTTGTTTGGTTCATTACCGTTTATGATCCTGGGCGATCAGTCCTTGCCTATTGTGAATGCCGTATTTGAATCAATGTCAGGGCTAACCACCACCGGTGCCACTGTTATCACTGACATTGAATCACTCCCCAAGTCGATACTTTATTACCGACAACAATTACAGTGGTTTGGCGGTATCGGTATTATCGTCATTGCTGTCGCAATTTTGCCAATGCTAGGCATTGGCGGCATGCAGCTATACCGCGCAGAAACACCGGGTCCTGTAAAAGACAGTAAGTTAACGCCTCGGATTACCGGAACAGCCAAAGCCCTGTTTATGATCTATCTGGGCTTAACCGTCGCTTGCGCTGTGGCTTACCGTTTAGCGGGCATGGAATGGTTTGACGCGATAGGACACTCATTTTCAACCGTTGCGATTGGTGGCTTTTCCACTTATGACGATAGTATTGGCCATTTCAGTGGCAATGAAGCCGTGATGTTGGTTTGCATGCTATTTATGTTTATCTCGGCGGTCAATTTTGCTTTGCACTTTGTCGCTTGGAATAGTCGTGGGTTAAAGCACTACCTTCAGGATCCCGAGTTTCGTTTTTATGCCTCTATGGTCTTTCTAGGAGTTATGATTACGGTCGGGTATCTTACTTACTCCGGCACTTACGGTATATCTGAAGCGGCCTTAAAAGGCTCCTTTGAGTTAATTTCTGTATTAACCACTACTGGCTTCGGGGTGACTGATTTTTCCCTTTGGCCAACATTTTTACCCTTCTTGGTGTTTATGTTCGCGTTCATGGGCGGCTGTGCAGGCTCCACCGGTGGTGGAATCAAAATGATTCGGGTATTACTGATTGCAAAACAAGGTGCCCGTGAGCTTCAGAGGTTAATACACCCAAACGCAATATTGCATATCAAGGTCGGTAGTAAGATTGTATCGGATCGGGTAGTTGAGGCGGTTTGGGGGTTTTTTGCTGTCTACACGATAGCTTTTTTGTGTATTTGGATCTTGCTAATGGCGACTGGTTTGGACTTTATTACAGCCTTCTCAGCCGTCGCAGCATGCATTAATAATCTAGGACCAGGCCTTGGTGAAGTATCAACGCACTACGGAAATCTGAATGCTTTAGCTAAATGGGTTTTGTGCTTTGCGATGTTGCTGGGTCGCTTGGAAGTGTTTACTTTGCTGGTGCTATTTACCCCAGCATTTTGGCGTCGCTAGGCTTTAAAATCGGCTTTTTGATCTGTTTTAAGAGCCAATTTACTCACTAATAATCGTCTCATAATTCGTATTGTCCAGATTTGAGCCCACTCCCACCTTCAAATACTGATCTTTGAGCTAAAATTTTCAATATCTAAAACCTTCTTAAACCCTTTATCTGTAAGGGTTACAGCCTATTGTCCCACTATCTCCTACCAACATGGGACTGCCCACATTGATATTTATTTAGAGTGCGTACGAAGTATATTTTCGAATCGTTTATCTTGGCCTTGAGTAACGCTATTATCTTCATTAGCATTTAGCCCCCTGTGAACATCAGGGGGCTTTTTTTTACTCTTCAATCAGTCCCTTTCATTCCTGTAAATTCAATCCATTTAAATCTAAGCACTTTAATCTAGGCTCGTAAGCCTAAGCCCAGTAAGACTTCGCTTCAGCAAGATCAAAGTCGACCTGCTGAAACGTCTACACTCAAATTATCAAGCAGCAAGCTCTCTTTCGATTTGAGCCATTTTGTCGTTCGTAAGCGGATATATGAACATCACTGCAAGACCTACCACACCAAACGCTGCGGGGACCCAACTCATCAACAAACGCATACCCGGAATAGAAGCTTCAATAGTGCTCTCAATATCAGCGTCATAACCATAACTAGCGAGTACCAAGAGGACGATTGCAGTAGCAAAACCACCACCAGCTTTCTGCACAAATGAGCCTGCTGAGTATATTAAGCCCGTTGGACGACGACCATGCTTCCACTGCGAGTAATCAGCTGTATCACCCAGCATACTGAAGTAAAGTACCGGCATGATGGCAGCGAATATCTCGGCTAAACAACCGACAATGAATATCTCTGTGATTTGATCGGGCTCGAAGAAGTAGATAACACAGTTAAGTATTGAACCTAAAGCAAAGGATAATATAAATAGGTTTTTCTTAGTGATGAAACGATTTAGGTACGGAACAGCTAAAGCGGTGACAAAAGACACCATTAGTAGTGCGCCAAAATACTTAGCTGTTAACAAAGGGTCATCTGCGAAATAGGTAAAGTAGTAGGCAATAACCGCATACCTTACGCTGTTGTAGATCATAAATATGAAGCCAACACACAGCAAAATAAGCCACGGCTTATTTTGAAGCAAATCAATTAGTTCTTGCTGTGTACTCGTGCGTCCCTCTTCTGGACTATTCATGATGTACCTGGCGCCAAAGAAAGTGACTGCGAAGGTAGCCGCAAAAAATACGCCCGATATTAAGGTCTGGAACTGTAAAAAGATGACCGCACCAAGTAAAGGTAAACATAAGATAGTAAGGTTGAACAAGATATTTAAAATTTCTGTTGAAAATGGTGGCCGTTCAACTTTTGGTGGTGTAACTCGCTCTTGAGTAGTGAAATAGGTAACAGTACAGAATATGACGATGAGTGAAGCAAACACATACATCGTATATTGATAGCCCAAACTTTCATCACCTTTACCAAAGAATTCCACTAAATACGGTGTCCCTACACTCACTAATAAGCCACCGGCAAATGCGCCAGCAAAGCGGTATCCTGATAATGATCCACGCTCTTCAACACTGGGTGTCATAACTCCCATAAGTGCTGAGTACGGAACATTGTTTATCGTATAAGCTAGGGTGAGGCCGATATAGGTCACATAAGCCCAGATAAGTTTACCGGTATAACCCAGATCCGGAGTAGTAAAACAGAGAATCATAAATAGCGCGAGGGCTGGCGCTGACCACATAATCCAGGGCCTAAATTTACCGAAGCGGGTCTCAGTACGATCCGCGATCATTCCCATAATAATGTCAGTCACACCATCAGTAAGACGAACCCAAAGTATTAACACAGCAACATGTACCGCGTTAAGGCCAAGCGTATCGGTATAAAAAATAGCCAAATATGCCAGCGCACCGCGCCAGACAAAGTTTGCCGAGGCATCACCAAAGGCGTAACCAACCTTTTCAAGAATTGAAAGCTTATGAGTAGAACCAGACATATATTTAACCATCTATGATTTTATTTGGTAAAACTGGCTGGCCCCTGATAGACGACCCGGTATGCCAGTAAATATTCCGTAAAGCACCAAAACACGGCACAAAAGGCAGCTCATTGTACCCTAAGTAGGCTCTAGGAGCAGCAACTTGCTTGGTTTACGAACATGCAGACCTAAATTCAGTACGGAAAACTATCAAAAATATAACAGTACTTTTAACGGTAACTGTCATTGCAAAGATCCAAGCTAGAAACCTAGAAAAGACGCTTAAGAACAAGCTCCAATTGCGCTGCAGTAGGTCTCTCACGATAATTTTCACCAACATAGAACCATTCAACAAGGCCTTTACTGTTGATAATAATAACCGCAGGGTGGGGTAGTTCTTTATTTCTACGAATACCGTAGTTATCGGTGGTCTTAAGATCCGAATCAGAAAGAAAGATATAGGACTTATCGAAACGTTTAGCGATTTTCTGCATGCCTTCGTCGCCTTCTGGGCTGATGGCAAGCAACTGAACGTTATATTGTTCGAGAGAGGGCAGAATGGACTGGATGTCATCTAGCTGACCGATGCAGAACGGACACCAATGACCACGATAGAAAATCAACATTACGTTCTTCTTACCGTTATAAGACTCAAGCGAGACTTGTTTCCCGAGCTTATCCTTTAAGGTAAAACCCGGAGCCGGTTGCCCAACCGTAAGCTTAACTCCCGCTACGTCGCTGTAACCTGTAGGACTTTTAAGTACTTTTTCATCGATAGAGGCTGAACAGGCAGTAACACACAGCAATAAAAGAGATAATATTAGAACTTGTTTCAATATATTCACAGGGATACTCGCTATACAGAGAAGTGTGAGAAATGACGCGCATACGTTAAGAACCAAGCGACGCAGATTCGCTTAGGGACAATGCTGTCCTAAATAGGTCGATAGTTCAAGTAAATTCAGGCTGACTCACACGGTGAGCGTACTTAGATAGTGGTGATTGTGTCACGAAATTATAGATATTTAGGCGCTAGTACACCTAAACGGGAGCCAGCACTTTAGCCAGGARCAACTAAAAAACCATAGTACTGGGTGGTTAATTAATAGTTCTATGTAGAAAGCACCTAAAAGGCCACTGCCTCAAAAGGCTTATAAATAGTATGGAATACACTTTTTTCAGGCTCACCTTTACGTGCATTATCGGTTAGTACCTGCTTAATTGCCATGTAATCAACACTGTAACCGCGAGATTCAACTCGCCGTATCGCGTCGAACTCCTTCATCGTAAGCTGCCTAGTTTTATCGGTATACATCAGTAGACTCCCCGGTAACAGTAATGTGAACTAATCTTAATAATCTTGACTTAAATAAATTAGCAAATTACATACCAGAAAAAGAATATTTTAAATAACTGATTTCAAAGGGAAAATATATATGAAAAATGTATTGATATATCGCCATTGATACGAAACACCTCATTATGGAAGAAACCGCCCAAAAAACCTTACTCCATCTTAAAGAATTCTAATAGTGCTTGAATTGCAACCAGCTTTGGAAGGGACGCCAACTTTCATGCCATACCGCTAACTTCTCTGGCGGCATCGGTTTAGCTATGGCGTAACCTTGCGCGTACTCGCAGCCTAAGCGCAATAATGCTAAACCGTGAGCCTCACTTTCCACACCTTCAGCCACCACACGCTTACCAAAAGGCGCTGCCATGCCGAGTACAGCCCGTATAATAATAAGATCACTCTCATCATCCAACATACCACGTACAAACGACCGGTCTATTTTTACTTCTTCAGCCGACAATTTTTTCAAAAAATTAAGGGTTGAAAAGCCGGTACCAAAATCATCGAGTGAGAACTTAACACCAAGTCGGCTAATCTCTGTGATCACGCTCGATACGTACTCTAGATCAGCGACGGCGCTACTTTCTAGGATTTCAAAGGTAATGTGATCACGTTTAATCTTGGTGTACTCGTTAAAAAGTCTGCTAAGGAACGCGTAAAAACCATCCTCCTCCAAACGTTTAACGGAAACGTTAATACTCAGGTGAAAATTGTGGCCATCATTGCACCATTGAGTAAGCTGTTTAAAGCTCTGTTCAATCACCCAATTATCAATTATCACTGATAATGCATCGTCGACTGTCGCCGGTAAAAAATGTGCAGGCAACAATAAACCCTTTTCAGGATGCTGCCAGCGTACCAATACTTCGACACCGGCCAACTCGCCACTTCGCATATTCACTTTAGGCTGATAAAACAAACGAAGCTCACGGTTATTCATACCGTGTTTAAGCTCAGAAATAATTCGACCAAAACCTCTTTGATAAAGATCTTTTTTAGTATCGAAAATAACAAAGCGGTTTTTGCCATGTATCTTGGCTTCGTACATTGCCATATCCGCTTGGCGAATTAAACGATCAGGGGTCACTTCATCACTCTGTGGATAGTAGGTAATCCCTAGGCTCGCAGACATATCAAAAACACCACCACTGCAATGGAAGGGTTGTACCAATGAGTTCAGTAACCTAGCAAAGTACTCGTGATGGCTGTTCTTTTGGTGAATACGGGGAGCAACTACAATAAATTCATCGCCACCAAGCCTGGCAACCGTATCACCTTCTTCAATCACATTAGTCATTCGTCTAGCAATACTAACCAGTACCATATCGCCCGTTTGGTGACCGTAGTTATCATTCACTGCCTTAAAACCGTCGAGGTCAATATAAATAATCGCTAGCGGTTCATTATGATGACTTGCGTACTCCATTGCGTCACGAAGACGTTCATCTAACAAATAGCGGTTAGGTAAGTTGGTTAACATATCGTAATGAGCGATTTTTTCAAGCTCAGCCTGATGTTGCTTCTGGCGAGTAATATCAGTCAGCAGTAAAACATAGCTCTGGGTTTTACCTTCTCGGCTTTTAATCGCGCTAATAGCTGCCATAGCAAAAGTCGTAGTCACTTTGCGGTTACGCAGCTGATATTCGCCTTGAAAGAAGCCTTTTTCTATGATGGCTTTAGAGATAAACTCTAATTCTTTTGGCTGTACATCATCGCTAAATACACTTAAAAAATAGGTTCCTAATATGTGCCGTGATTCTAAGCCCGTAATATCAAGATAAGCATTATTGACGTTATTTATGCGTCCGTTTTCATCAGCAATAACGACGGCTTCTTTCGCATAAGTAAATACCGCCGCAGCTTGCTCAAGCTTTTGTTCATATAGAGTACGTGCCGTAATATCGCTCCCGTAAACTGGTTTGAATGGTTCGGTTTCTCGGATAGTTTGGACCGTAGTTACCGTACTTTCCCCACCACAGTATTCTCATCGTGATTCCCGTGCGGCAGAGGCTGCAAGGGCGGCAAGCACAGGCAGTGAAATTTGCTCGTCGATATTGGGGAGCGGGGTAGGGCTTTTGTTCGGAGTAATGATAGCCTTCGATAGATCATTGATCGAGCAGCGCTGAAGCAACTCTAACGTCTGATATTTTTGCAGTGCAGCGGAATCGTTTGCATCCGGGGCAGCGGTTTCGGGCATTAATGTATACACTTTTTTCCCGCTATAGATCGCTTCTGACACCATGGTAAGGCTATCTTCTGTGCAAAAAACCGCTTCTGCGAGTTGCAGGTATTGGCTCATGATTTTTTCGGGTTTTCGGCGATAAAGCACGAGTTGTGAGACAATGGGGAATTTACTGAGATACTGTAACGAAGAATAGCCGGTACCAAAATCATCAATGG
>NVXL01000128.1 GCA_002746115.1 Alteromonadaceae bacterium | reverse complement strand
ACGCCGCGCCGCCGCTAAGCTCTATGTGACCATTTATTTCACTGGTGACGGTATAGGTGATGTTGGCGTCGGTATCTTCGGTATCGGTTGCAGATAGTTGGGTATTAAGAATGGTGTGGGTGGCACCTTCATTAAAGGTGGGTGTGACGTTATTGACGATGGTCGGGAAGTCATCATCAACAGCCGCAGCAAAAATAGTAAATGTTAACGCTCCGGAGGTGTTGCCAGAGGGGTCCTCTACGGTAAAGCTAAAGAAGTCCGCTGTATTGTTAGTGTGGTCATGACTGTAAACCACATTCCCATCAATAATATCTTGCTGCGTGAACGTGTTGTTGCCACCACTCCAGGGAGAGCTGTTGATGGTTAAGGTACCGTGGGAAACATCTCCTACAGTGTAGATTAGCGTGGTGCTATCGGCTGTGTCGTTGTCGATAGCGCTTAAATCGATAAGGGCCAGCGTTTCTGTGGCACCTTCAGTGGTGGCAATAGCGCCATTAACAATCGTTGGTGCTTCATCATCGATAGCATTAACGATAACCGCAAAAGAAAGGCTGCCCAGTGTGTTGCCGGTAGGATCCTGGATAGTGAAATCAAAGCCGCCACTGGTTGTATTGCTGTCGTCATGCACATACTTAACGACACCATCGATGAGATTTTGTTGAGTGAAGGTGGTTACGGTGCCGCCACTAACGGTAATAGTTCCGTTATCAAGGTTGCTGGCAGTGTAAATGATTGATCCAACTGCTGCTTCGGTGTCAGTAGCACTTAGCTCTGTTGTGGTAATAACAACTTCATCGCCTTCGTTAACTGTTGCACTTATATTGTTAACGATGGTTGGGGCTAAATCATCGACCGCGTTAACAATTACTGAAAAGGAAAGGCCACCAAGCGTGTTGGTAGACGGGTCCTGGATAGTGAAATCAAAACCGCCGGTAAGAGTGTCGCTGCCGCTATGTACGTATTTAATCACCCCATCGATTAAATTTTGTTGAGTAAAGGTAGTGACGGTGCTGCCACCGAGGGTGATGATTCCGTTGCTTAAGTTGCTCGCGGTATACAAAATGGTGGCGTCGGATGCATCGGTGTCTGTTGCGCTGAGTTCTGTAGTTGTTATTACGACGTCGTTGCCTTCGTCAACCGTGGCACTTATATTATTAACAATGGTTGGCGCGTCATCGTCGACGGGGTTTACCGTGACACTAAAGCCTTGACCACCAAGTGTGTTGCCAGT
The DNA here is from genome assembly GCA_002746115.1 of Alteromonadaceae bacterium. Taxonomy (GTDB): domain Bacteria; phylum Pseudomonadota; class Gammaproteobacteria; order Pseudomonadales; family Cellvibrionaceae. The sequence goes on along the minus strand of NVXL01000128.1, from coordinate 10,836 downwards.
GGGATCTTTAACCGTGAAATCAAAGCCACCAGTCGTTGAATTGCTATCGTCATGTACATATTCAACAACGCCATCAATCAAGTTTTGTTGGGTAAAGGTGAGCACCGAGGAACTGCTAACTTCAATCGTGCCTTTGTCGAGATTGCTAACGGTATAGATAAGCGTTGAGTCCGCTGTGTCGACATCGGTTGCACTTAATATTGTGGTAGTGATCGTTACGCTACTTCCTTCGTCAACGGTAGCGCCAGTGTTATTTACCATGGTTGGTGGGTTACTATCAGAGAAAGTAACCCCCGCAGTGTCGGTAATTGCCGGTCCTGCAATGGTACCGCTGATAACGACAGCGCCACCGACGGTATTGGTGATTGTGGCTACGTAGGTACCATTGTTGTAATTGGTGACTGTGCTGACGGTAGCACCGCCAGTAGCTGATAGTGTAACTAGACCACCACTAATAATTAGGTTGTTGTTGTTTGCATCTTTAGCTTGAACGGTAATCGTGGAGGTTGAGGTGCCATCTGCTGCAACATTCGCATCGGAAACCGTGATTTGCGTGGTAGCTGCATCAGCAGCACCTACATCAAAGGTAATCGTGGCGGTGTCGGCGATAGCAGCGGAGTTAATTGTGCCTGAAATAGTAACGGTTTCTGCCACTAAGTTACTGATGGTGGCAGAAGCCGTACCGTCACCGTTGTTGCCAAGTGCTCCGAAGGATTGGCTGCCGTTTCCAGAAATTGTCGCGGCAAAAGCGCCACCAGTTAATAGGTTACCAAACGCATCTACGGCCTGCATTGTTACGTCGGCAGTTGTGCCGTCAGCGGTGCGGGATGTGGGTGATACTGTAATAATAGTCTGGCTGGCGTCAGGAGCTCCTGCCTCAAAAGTAACAAGGCCTGTGTTTGGCGTTATGTTGTTTCCATTGATGGTGCCGCTAATGGTGATGGCTTCTGCTTTGGTGCTGGTAATCGTTGCGGTATAGGTTCCGTCACCGTTGTCAGTAACTGCGCTAATCACCGCGTCACCATTATCGGTGAGTACAACGGTATCGCCACCTAACGGTAAATTAACGTTGCTAGCGTTTTTGGCTTGAATGGTAATGGTTGTCGTGGACGTGCCGTCCGCGGTAACTGTTGCCGATGCTGGGGTAATAGTGGTGGTGCTTCCAGACGGGGCAGCCAATACGGCGACGGTGATGTAATTGGTTCCCGTTGACAAGGTGACATTTTCAAAACTTCGATCAGTGGATGTGCCCACTGCCGCGCTATAGCCGCTATTTGAAAAGGTGGTGTCGCTATCTTCGATCAGTACGTATTTTTCACCTGCAGCTAATGCGGGTAGATTCGCAAAGTATAAATTTACCGCTCCTATGGTACCTGTGTGGGCGACCCTCCATTCCCTGTCGATGCGCTGGCTAAAGTCACCGTGCAGGTCGCTGGTTGTTAGGGTGATGCCTGCACCATCGTGTCCCATGAGTAGGTAGCTGCCGTCAATAATGGTGTCGGCGTGAGACGCGCTCGCAGAGCTGTAGTCAGTGTCGGTCGAGACTATTAGGCCCATGTCCGAATAACCAGACCCACTATAATACCAGCCCTTTGATATGCGCTGATTAAGACTGCTGCTGACTTTTTTTGCGATACCAAATACTTGTTTGGTATGGGTGGTAAGGATGGTCATGTCGTAGATTATTGCAAGGCTGGCGTCAATATAGTCCTGGTCGACTAACGTGATGCCATATTTTATGGCAAGGTTGGTGAAAATTCTTTTGCGATCATCACCTGATTGTTTTACGGAGGAGGAGGAATGCACAAGCACTTCAGCGAAGTCTCCGTTGGAGTCGCGGTTGTCATTGTTCACCCCACCAATATAAAAGGTCCCGTTTCCCGAATAGCTACCGCTAGAGGGGTGATTCCCTTTTGAGTTATTATGGCCGTTTAGGTAATTTTTAATTTTTGGTGTGCCGGAAAAACTTATACGCGCATGGTAGATTATTGGCTCGTTGTATTGCATGGTCTGGCTTGGGTTTGTGCCAGTATCAAATTGCTTGGTGCCGCCAGTATCATATTCAATTCTGCCATTGGAATCGTAACCGAGCCGGGGGTTGGTAGGTTCGCTGCTACCAAAACCGACCAGTGTATTGTCACTGCCGGAAGATGCATTGATGTTGGTAACGATAAATACCGCTAGATAACCATTGGTGGTCCCAGTAACATTGCTGGCGGTTAAATAATCCTGAGTACCATCCATCGCCAGACTTTGGTGGAAGTTCATATCGCTATGTGCAGCATTTAGCGTAGGCTCGTAAGTGTCCCCGCCGCCTTGCACCGCATTCTTTCCAAGCCCACTTTGGTCAGCCCAGCCGGTAACACCATTAGCGTCTTCTGTTACGCCAGCGTCAGCATCGAGCCAAAGTTTTAATGTGCCAGCGATACCACCTGGCGCTGAGTCTACAAAATTGACCGTGTCGGTTGTGCCTATTGTCTGCCCGGAAACGGTTCCGCTTATGGTGACGCTCTCAATCGTTGTATTGGTTATTGTGGCAGTGTAGGTCCCGTCACCATTATTGATGATTGAGCTAATGACACCGCTACCGGTTGACGATAACACTACCGTGAGTCCACCAGTGGAAAGGTTGTTTCCAAAAGCATCTTTTGCTTGCACGGTGATTGTTGCGGCATCTACTCCCGAGGCTTCAGCGACTTGGGATGCGGCAGAGACTGAAATAACGGATTGAGCACCGTTTACTGAACCAGCAGCAAAAATGACGTCTTCGGTGTCCGTGATGCTGGAGGCAGAAATGGTGCCGCTAACGGTAACTGTTTCCGTAGTGGAGTTGGTAATAGTGGCGGTATACGCTCCACCACCAGCATAGCTAACAATGCCCAAGATGGCTGAGCCATCTTGGGATAATGCGATGGTCGCAGTATCGGTTGTTAAGCTATTACCGTAGACATCTTTTGTTTGTACTGTCATCGTCGATGTTGTGCTGCCATCTGCAATGACCGTTGTAGGTGATGCGGTAATCGTGGTTTCAGCGGTTGTTGCTGCGCCAGGGTTGAAGGTTATTGCCGCTGTATCAGCAATGGCCACGTCATTAATGGTACCTGAAACGGTTATCGGTTCGGCGGTTGTGTTGGTAACAGTGGCTGTGTAACTACCGTCACTATTATCAACGAGACCGGTAAGTATTGCACCACCATTGACAGTAAGTGCCACATCCATTCCACCAGTAAGAACGTCGGCGTTGCCAGCATCTTTAATTTGTACAGTGATAGTGGAAGTGGTGATACCATCTGCGGCGATTGAGCTTGATGAGGGGGTTATCGTGGAATTTACGGTGTAGGTTGCTGCTAAGGTGTATTCAACATCAGCGGTATCGCTAATTGACGTGGAGGCCATCGTGCCGATAACGGTAACCGTTTCTACGGTGGTGTTGGTAATGGTTGCGGTGTAGGTGCCGTCAGCATGGTCGGTAATAACACCAATAATGGCGGTGCCACCACTTGGCGTTAATACGACGGTGCCACCACTCGATGACACTGCGTTGCCGTTGGCATCTTTAACTTCTACGGTAATGGTTGTTACAGTTGAACCGTCTGGAGCAGAAGAGGCTGAAGACACGGTGATAATGGCTTGAGTTGGATCTGATGCACCTGCAATGAACGCAACAGCGGCGGTATCAATGATTGCTCCAGTATCCATGGAACCGGTCACTGTGATTGCTTCAGCAACGGTATTGGTAACTGTTGCTGAATATGCGCCGCCGCCAATGTAACTGACTGTGCCTACCGCAGCGCTGCCGCCTGGGGTTAACACAACCGTCAAACCACCAGCGGTCAAGTCATTGTCGTTAGCGTCGATAGTTTGTACTGTGATTGTCGACGTGCTGGAGCCATCAGCGGTTACTGTGGTAGGGGATGCGGTAATAGTGGTTTTGGATGGGGCCGCTGGGCCCGGATTAAAGGTGACGTCTGATGTGTTAGCAATACCGCCGCCATCTAACGTAGCGCTAACGGTGACAACTTCATCATCAACGTTTGTGATGGTGGCAGTATAGGTACCGTTACCGACAATACTTACCGAGCTTATGGTTGCACTGCTAGTTTCACTGAATACAATGCTGGATGCGCCAGAAGTTAGGCTGTTACCAAAAACGTCCTTTGCTTGAACGGTTATCGTAGACTGAGTACTTCCATCAGCAATTACCGTAGCAGGAGAGACTGACATCGTGGATTGAGCTGCCACCGCTGCACCTGGAGTAAACGTGACTGTTGCGTCGCCGCTAGTGATGCCGCTGCTTTCGATATCACCACTTATGGTGACTGCTTGTGCGGTAGTGTTAGTAATTGTTGCTGTGTAGGTTCCGTTGGTGTTATCGGTGACAACACTTATGGTTGCATTACCTGTTGTATATAGATCAACATCGTGACCACCGGAGGTGAAGTCGGCACCACTATCATCTTTGGCTTGAACTGTGATGGTTGATGTGGTCACCCCGTCAGCGATGAGCGATGTACCGGATACTGATATTGTTGTGTCCGCTGCCGAAACGGACGAGTAGTGCACTTGGATTCTGACGTAATCGAGTCTCATACCAGAAGCAAGAAAGCCAGCAGACGGTTCCACTCGCAGTCTAAAATTAGTATTGCTCAAATCATCGGGAGTCCAGTTGTGACTGCCCCACAAATCAGTACTGTTTCCGAAAGTTTCTTCAGAGCTTCCGCATCCGACTATGATGAAACAGCCATAGCTGACACTCTTTTGGCTGCTCCAATTCGTTCCTCCGTTCCAAGAAAGATCGAAGTCGGCACCAACCGAACCAATTATTCCTCCAGAGCCTTTGCCCTGGAATGACATGGATATTCCTTTGATGAGGGCGGTGGCAGGGATAGACAAACTGAAATTATAATATTGCTGTTTGTTGTTAGTACTAGTTGCCCAGTTGTTGTTGTCCGCATAAGCATTAGTCGGGCTGTTCCATACACTATTATTTGCAGTTGGGTAGTTCGATGTGGTTTGGCCGAGGGTTCCGCTATAGTGAGCAAGTAGTTTCTCATCTAGTGGTGTATTCGTTTCAGAAGCTAAATCTAGAGCAGAACCTGCGGAGGCAATTTCTAATGACCAATCGTTTTTAAAACCGGTGATGTTTGAGGAAGCAAAGATATTGCTCTCTGTTACACTAGCGAGCGTGTCAATTAGCGCTTGGCCTTCAGAGCCTTTGCCAGCTTCACAACTATAAAGATAAATGTTGCCATCGATGCTCATTGAACCGGCAAGTTTTTGCCACAAGCTTATGTTGGCGGCAATGCTTTCTTTTGTGATTTGGTCAAAGCCTAATTGAAACGATCCGTTATTACCGTGTGACAAGATGCTGATGCTGCTAATTGTCTGCTGGTTTTGTAGTGCCCAATCAGTAATGTTGGTGATGATGTCTGCTGCGGAGTCGGTAGCGCTGTTAAATAGAATATAGTGATCTGCGTTTGCCGCGGCTTGCTTTAGTAAGATCTGATCTTCTAATGCCTGATCAACGAGAACGATGTCAACCTGGTCTGAATTTTGCTTTGTATTCTTAGGAGAGTAAATCTGAGTAGAAAGTGTCGGATTTCCGTCAGAAGAGATGGCGGAAGAGATGGCAGAAGAAGCAGGAACGCCAGAAACGGCCGATTGAACAGGTAGACTGATCAGCATGCAAAGCGAGATAAAAACGCCTATGTAGTTATTGCAAAACTTCTTACTCAAATATCACCTCATTGATTACTGCGATCGTTCTATCAATTTCCTGGTTGGTGAACTGCTTAAAAATCCACTGTATTTTTCGTGTTGGCACGTGCCCCCTACAGGCTCATGGTTTCACGTTAAATATTAGTACGTTGGCTGTACATTCGCAATGCCTCACTGTGGTGCGAGTGTAGTTATTTGTTAATAAAATCAACTGGTTATGCTAATTAGTTATCATTAATCTTTGATTTATTCGATTTTGGAGTTAGAAGAGGTTTTCATAAAGTTTTTATATGTAAAAGGGTATTGTGCGCAGTTGATTAGAACGATTTGTGATATGTAAATAATGCAGAGGAATAAGCTACGGGATATGGACGCTGTGGGCTAGAAAATGTTCTGGTTTAGACGATTGTATGCATTCCCACGCTGGAGCATGGGAACGAGAGTCGGAGACTGGAGGGCGAGACTATCGTTGGCGTTGAGATGTATTTCTATAAAATCCTAGTGAACCAAGCATTAATATGAGTAGGGTGACCGGATTAACACTTCCGCCACCGCCACTGGCTCCACTATCGACTTCGCCGACAAAAGAACTGTTATCAATATTCGATGAACCACTGTCAGTCTGATTACTTGGTACGCTGGCGCCGAGAGAATTGCTTAAACCATCATTCAGCACCACATTCCCCGCTAGGTGGCTGCTAGTACCAATACCGACAAGCAGTGGGATTGATCCGTTAATTGCTGTATCTCGGTCATTGGGGCCGCCATCGGTAATGCCTAATTGTAGGCAGTAACCACCTTCAGTCATTCCTGGTGTATAGCTAGAGTCACCCAGTGCAGGACAGTTACCTGGGCTACCCATCGCGGAACTAATACTGTCGCCATTGCTGGTATCCATAAAGCTCCAGCTTGCGTTTATGTGGTCAAATATAAGCACAGCGGCACTTGACGATAGAGGTCGGTTTAACGGCATGACGATATCAATGGTATCTCCTGAGCTGGGAATGTTGACGATATCAACATCAAATAGATTAGGCGCAGAAGCTATATTGCCACTTCCACTAGTATCCCCGGAGGAGATAGGGAAGTCCTGGTTGATATATTCAACCAATTGTTCGTTTGTTATGGTGCCAACTTGGTTATCGCCCATGCGAGCAATAAGTCCTGCACGTACACCGGCACCGTATTCGAGTTGAATTTCATAGGGCTCTTCAGACCCAATGGCAGTATTTAATTTTTCTTCTGATCCGGTTGTCCCATCAAAAATGTCGTAGCTATTGCTTATGCCATCAAAATCGGAATCAGCGGTGCCGTCGCTTGTTGCTGCAAACATTTGGTTAATAGATGAAGCGAAGATCTGGCCATCGACAATTTTTGTAAGGGAAGCGGATATATAATATATACCAGGACTCAAATTACTTATGGTTAATGTTGGGCCGTTGGTGTCGATTATTAGGGCGCCAGGATCAGCGTTAAGGATCGCGCTCGTGTCCCAGCTGAAGGATGGGTAGGGCGCTTGGTAGCCACCCAGTATGGCCTGGATTTCCACCTCTCCGGATCCAAGGTCGCTCACATTAACCCAAACCACCGGTCTGGAATCAGCCATTGGATTGCTACCTTCTAGAACTTCCGCAACATCGGTGACACCGTCGCCATCAGTATCTTGTGATAAGGTTGCGCTGGTGGTGTCGCCGCCTATATATAGTTCGATAGCATCGCTCATTCCGTCAAAATCTGCATCACCATCTTGTGAATCGTTAACCGGGTCTAATGGGTCGTTAAAATCTGTAGTTAGTGATATTTCAAATATATCGGGAAGAGAGTCGCCATCACTGTCTATTAACGCGGTGTTTATACCGTCATTTATTGTGCCTGTTATGAAATGCTCGATGGCGTCGTTTACACCATCCAAGTCCATGTCAGGATCATCCGCTTTAAGGGGGTTGGATGCCAGTCGGATTTCTAGTGCATCACTATAGCCATCATGGTCATAGTCAGACGTTTCATCGGCAACAATGGAGAAGAGAGATAGGTAATACTCAACTGCATTGGTAACATTATCGCCGTCATCGTCTCCTGATCCATTTTCTATTGGTAGGTCGACATGATTAAAGTTGGATTTTATGGATACTAATTCAGTAATATCAGGGATGCCGTCACCGTCGCTATCGGTAGTTCGCATACTGTCAGTTGCGCCACCCGCTGAGTTAAAAAAGTACTCAACAGCATCGGGAATGCCGTCTAGGTCGCTATCGAAACCACCGTCAATAACCGGACTGTGTCTTTCTAATAAGTCGCTGCCTAAAATTATTTCTGCATAGTCCGGTAAGCCATCGCCGTCAGTATCMGTGTCAGGCTGGGTGTTGGTTGCTCCACCGTTATTGCTGATGAGCGTTTCCAAAACATTTGAAATTCCATCGTCATCGGTATCTAGGGCGTTAAGCGTGGTTGAGCTGGTTTCGCTGTTACCTGCAAGGTCTGTTGCTATTACCGTAAACTCGTCACCATTCATCACTGGTGTAGTAATGATGCAGTGATATTCTCCGGTAGTGATATCAGAGGTGGCGGAACACAAAGGGTTACCCTGCGCGTCTAGGACTTCAATAGTAGAACCTAAGGGCCCAATGCCGTTAATGAATTTACCGTCAGATGTATTGATATCCGCATCGCCACCTTGAACAAAATTAATGGTTTGAATATCCGTTATTTGACCGCCGTCGATAGTGCCGGTAATTGTGGTGCTTTGCACGGTGCTGTTGGAAATTGTAGCCGTATAAGTGCCGTCGCCATGGTCGATGATTTGGCTGATGATAGCATTGTTGTTATCGAGCAATATCAGGTTATGCCCGCCCGCTGTCAATGGGTGGTCGAGAGCGTCGAAGGTTTGAATGGTTAGTAACGATATATCGCTACCGTTTGCGGTGACCACAGAAGGAGATGTTGTGATTGTTGTGTTTGCTGCGGATAAATCAGCAGGAACATAAACAATGGTTATTGTATCTAGAATAGGGTCGGCGTTGATCGTGCCGATGATGTTAACTGTTTCGGTTGCGCCACTTGTGATCGTTGCTGTATAGGTGCCGTCGCCATTATCTGTTACTGCACTAAGTATTGCGTTACCGTCTTGTGATAGTGCGATGGTGATGCCACTAGCAATTACATTGCTTCCGAGAGAATCTTTGGTCTGAACCGTGATGGTTGATGCGGTGGTGCCATCAGCTTTAAATGTTGCAGCAGACATTGTGATTGTTGTATAGGCATTCAGTGAATAGATACCGATGTTGAATGCCTGGGCCGCTAGAACGTTACCTGCGCCATCATTTATTGAGTAGTTAAAGAGGTCTACTGTGCTATTGCTACCGTCATGGGTGTAGATCACCGTCCCATCAATGATATTTTGTTGAGTGAAATTGTTGTTTGTTGCGCTCCAAGGTGAGCCGTTGACGCTTAGGTTTCCGCTAGTAACGTCACTAACCGTATAGGTAAGTCCATTGTCGGCGCTGTCTGAATCGGTGGCGCTTAGACTTGCACTGGTTACGATGATCGTGCCACCTTGATAGACGACCATGCTGCTGTTACTTGCTATGGGCGAATCGTCATCAACAGGTACTACGGTAATCGATAGCGTTTGTGACGCCAAGGTATTCGTCGCAGTGTCCATGACGCTGAAGGTAAAGCTATCGCTAATGGTATTGCTGCCATCGTGTGTATAGACAACGTTGCCATTGATAATGTCTTGCTGAGTAAAGCTATTGTTACCTCCACTCCAAGGAGAAGAATTGATGCTAAGGTCGCCCACTGATACGTTTCCTACCGTGTAGATTAACGTGGTGTTGTCAGTGTCCGCATCGTTCGCACTTAAATGTGCGAGTGTTAAGGTAATAGTGGTACCTTCATTTAATGTGACGCTGGCATTAACGATGGTTGGAGTGTCGTCGTCAACTGGGGTTACGTTGATAGAGTAACTTTGACCATTTAGGGTGTCAGTGCCATCGCTAACGGTAAAGTTAAATCCGCCCGTGGTGGTGTTTGTATTGTCGTGAACAAAATTCACTTTCCCGGTGTCGATATCGTTTTGGGTGAAGCTGCTTGCGGCAATGTTGTTAACCGTAACATTTCCGTTTACTTCTCCACTGATGGATAATATTAACGTACTATCCGTGTTATCAATGTCGGTGGCACGTAATAGCGCGCTGGTAATGGTCAGGCTACCGTTTTCTGACATGCTGCCTGCATTGTTGGCGGCGATAGTTGGCGTATCGTTTACTCCGGTGATTGTTAGGGTTACAGAGGCTGGCGCAGAATCAATGATCCCATCGTTAATTGTGTAGGTGAAGCTGTCCCCAGTCGTTTCGCTTCCATCGTGGGTATAGGTGACAGTGCCGTTATTGTTGTTAATAACGCTACCATTTATAGCGGCACTGATATTGGTGATGGTCATCGCGCTATTGGTGGTTTCTGCGTCGGTATCATTGCTGCGTAAATTGATAGTGACTGATGCACCTTCACTGACATTGTCGCTATCGGCGTTAGCAATAGGAGTGTCGTTTTGTGGGCTAACCGTAATGGTAACAGTAGTCGTTACTGAATTTGTGGTGCCATCGTTAATGGTATAGGTAAAACTATCGCCGACTGTTTCGCTTCCGTTATGGGTGTAGGTTACGGTGCCGTCATTGTTGTTCACTATAGATCCATTGGTTGCTGAGCCAATGTTTGTTACGGTCATGGCGCCAGTAGCGGTTTCTGCATCAGTATCGTTACTGCGCAAGTCGATAGTCACTGCGGCACCTTCATTTACAGACCCGCTGTCAGCATTTGCAACGGGGGCGTCGTTTTGCGCGTTGATTGTTACCGTAACCGTAGCCGCTATAGAATCGATAGTGCCATCGTTAATGGTGTAAGTAAAACTATCGTTGGTGGTTTCGCTGCCATCGTGAGTGTAGGTAACGGTACCGTCATTGTTGTTAACGATAGAGCCATTAGTGGCAACACTTAAATTGGTTACGGTCAGGCTACCGGTGGCTGTTTCTGCATCCGTATCGTTACTGCGCAGGTCGATGATGACAGTGGCAGCTTCATTCACAGTATCGCTGTCGGCATTAGCCACGGGTGTGTCAT
>NVXL01000127.1 GCA_002746115.1 Alteromonadaceae bacterium | reverse complement strand
GCAAGTGGCATCCTTTCTGGCGTAACCTCAAAGAAGGTTACGATTACTTTAATAAGCATAAGAGGCCGCCAAACGTTGAGCTTGCCAATGGTCGATATGTGTTCGGCGCGTAACCTGCCATTGCTTGGATCATTGCTGTGCTGGTAGAGCCTGGCGAGCCTCGAAGGTTCAAGAGCTATTGAGCTTGGAGCGGGGAGTTCGAGCCTATTCTTGAAAATGGTATTCGTTGCATTGATATGGTGCGGTTACGGTTTGAGTTGCCGTAATTACAAGGCTTAAACTTGTATATAAGAGCATTCATGTCAATGTGTACTTGCGCGCCTAATTCGCATCGTCCAGAATACCGGCTTTCATTTTACCAAAACGATAATGAAGGGCAGTCTTACCGAATGAAAGCTACAACGTTGCTTGGCTTGTTGGGTTCAATGGGTATATTGCTGACCCCAATTCTGACTTTGGCGCAAAGCGTCGATAATGGGCAGCCTGCTGAAAATGAGGGAGCCGAAGGTCAAGAGGAAGTGTGGGTGACTGGCGTGCGTATGCGTGAGGAAGACCCGCAAACTGTGCCGATTGCAATCAACACTTTAGCGGCGGAAATGTTAGAAATTCGCCAAGCGCGTTCGTTAACAGATCTTGAAGTTATGGTGGCTAACGTTAACTTTGGTCTAGGTGGTCGTGCTTCTCGTGGTGAAATTACTATTCGTGGCATCGGTGACTATGCTCGCAATATCGGCACCAATGCCCGTGTGGCGGTCTACCTTGATGGTATTTTGAGTGGCCGCTCTTCAAGTTTTGATCAAGACATTGTTGACCTTGAGCGTATCGAGATTTTACGTGGCCCCCAAGGGACACTATTTGGCGCCAATACCATTGCAGGCGCAATTAATATTATCACCCGTAAGCCAACTGAGGATTTTAATGTCAAGGTGAGTTTGGGGGCGGGTAGTTTTAATTTACGTGATAACCGTATTCTCCTTAACGTGCCGCTAAGTGACAATCTGTTTTTGCGCGCCAACTATGGCAATACCGATAGCGAAGGCTACATCGATAACATCTTTCTTGATCGTGATTTAGGCGGCGTGCATCGCGAGTCTGGTCGGCTCAAACTTCGCTACATAGGTATCGATAATTTAGAAGTTAATCTTGGTTTCCAAAGCATGGAAGAGCTACGGATTGGAACGGATGCTGTGGCACAGACTGGTGGTAGCTTGGGCGGTTATTTGCTGGCGCCAGATCCACGCCAAGTTGCGCATAATGAAGAAGAGTTTGAAATACGCCGTTTGTACGGGGCTAATTTGCAGTTGAATTACCGCTTTGATAGCGATGCTGAGTTGGTGTACCTCACCGGCTATCGAGATAACACCAACAAAGAGCAGAATGAACAAGATTATACCCCCTTCGATATTGCCTCTAATTTCTTGGATGAAGAGTCTCAGCAATTAACCCATGAATTACGTTGGGTATCACCAAAGTATGATCGCTTTGACTATGTGTTTGGCGGGTATTGGTTGGATCGGGATATTAGCACGGCGCGTTACGCCGAGGTGGGTGCGGACTTCCCCGATCCGGTAAGGGTAAATACACGTGGCTTTGTTCCGGCGACAATGAAAGTTAATACGCAGTCGCTATTTTCCCACGGTAATTATCACATGAATGAGGACTTGACGCTAAGTCTGGGGGCTCGATTTATTCATGAAGATAAATCCATTATTTATAGTTCGGAAGATACCACCGGATTTTTCATGAATGTTCAGGATGAGATTCGGGACTTAAGTGAAAATAAATTCTTGCCGAAAGTCAGTTTAAGTTATCAGTTTAACGATGATGCAATGTTCTATGCGAGTGTGTCACGTGGGTATAAAGGCGGTGGTTGGAATGCGGATGGATTGCGAACACTAGATCGTTTTGAATTTAAATCTGAGTCAGCGACGAGTTACGAGACCGGTGTGAAGTCGGCTTGGATGGATGATGCATTAACCATTAATTTAACGTCTTTTATTAGCAAATTTGATGATTATCAGGTCTTTCAGTTTGTGCCGACGGAAGTGGGCTCGCTGCTCCAGTTAACCAATGCAGGAAAGGTGACGAGTAAGGGCTTAGAGTTTGATTCGGTATATCATTTAACTGCGGGCTTGTCGTTTAATGCGAATTTGGCTTGGACGGATGTGGTATTTGACGAGTTTCGCGACGGTGGTGGCGAAGGGGTAGATTATGACGGTAATGATGTGCCATTCGCACCGGATTGGTCGGCGGTGCTCGCGGTAGATTATCATAAAGTATTCAGTGCTGATTTTGAATTGAACAGCCATTTAAGCTACAGCGCATCTGCGGATTATTTCACTAATCCAGATAACCTCAATCCAGACAATTTTGTGGGACGTAGGCATACGGTTAACGCTTCAGTTGATTTGGGTATTGGTGAGCGCTGGGGCGTGATGCTGTGGGTGAAAAATTTAACTGATGAAACAAACTTACGCCAGAGAACGGTTTCGTTTTTATTGGAGCCTCGTGGATTCTACGATTTGCCAAGGACGTTTGGCGTCACCTTAAGTTATGAGGTCGATTAGTGGCCTGTTAATTTAAGTCGGCGAGCACGGATATATAGTGCTCACCAGTATTGCTAAATTTAGATGTTTTTTATCTGCGCAAAGCTAATTCCGTATTTTGTTAGTATCTGCTTAACTCGGTGTGAATCGTTATTGGAAGCTTTGGTCTCGCGGCTTTTATCAAATAGTATGCGGCCTGCTTCAGCCATGGAGTTTGCTTTTTTACAGCTTTCTATTATAACGCTGAAGCACGCTTGCTCGTAATAATCCATCTGCTCAATAGTGTTTTTGTTAAGGTATTTAGTGATATCTAAGGATGGTGAGCTATTTTTGCCTATGCTTTGACTCCATTTATTTACGAGTCGAACAATCTCCTCGTCCACAATATCGCTGGTAATCCTACCGCCGTTAGTGAGGGTTGCCATGCGGGTGATGCTGGCATTTAAATCACGGAAGTTACCACTCCATATGCCCTGCTGGGAGTGCCCGAAGCTGAGGTATTTTTCTCGTGCCGTTTTGTTGAAGCTGATTTGGCTGTTGGTTTTTTTCGCGTATTTTTCAATTTCGTAATCAATGTTCGGGGCTAGATCTTCAATGCGCTCGCGTAATGACGGTAGTGTGTATGTCCAGAGGTCAATTCTTGTGAGTAAATCTTCTCGGAAGTGGCCTTTGTTGACGGCTTCCAGTAAGTCACGATTAGTCCCCGATATTAGCTGAAAGTCGCTACTGACTTCTTTGTCTGCTCCCAGGGGTAAAAATTGCTTATCTTCGATGGCTCGCAGTAGCATGGCCTGCTCGTCCAAGCCTAGCTCTCCAATCTCATCTAAAAAAAGTAATCCGCCGTTTGCTTGGCTTAATAACCCGGGGCGCTCGTGGTTGGCGCCTGTAAATGCCCCTTTTTTATGGCCGAATAAAGCGGACATGGCACTTTCACCCCGTAGGGTGGCACAGTTTACCGTGACGAGTTCACCCATGAGCTTGCCTCGATGCTTGCGCAATTGGTATACGCGCTGTGCTAGTTGGGACTTGCCTGCGCCGGTAGGCCCCATGAGTAATATGGGTTCCTCTGAGCGAATTGAGACTTGTTCCAAGTGCTCGATCATGCGGTTAAATGTAGCGTTAAGGGTATTTATGCCGCCTTTTAAATAAGTGGTGCCTTCCTCGTGTTCTTTTTTAAAGCGTGAGGCGATTTGGTCGTATTTGGAAAGGTCGAGATCGATAAGCTGGTATTCACCTGTGCTGTTACTGTCTTTGCTTGGTGGCGAGGTTTGTATTAATTTACCCGGAAGGTGGCGGGTTTCAGTGAGCAGGTAGAGGCATATTTGTGCGACATGGGTGCCGGTTGTAATGTGAATCAGGTAATTCTCACGGTCGGGTTTAAAATTGTAGCTGCGTGAAAAATCCAGCAAGGTACTGTAAACACTTTCAAAATCCCAAGGCTGGGTGAAGTCTACAATATGCTGGCGAACCTCGGTTTCTGGTGACGTCTCTTGGATGTCTTCCGTTACGATATCAGCAAGAGACTGACTTCTTGCGTCGATTAGCAGCTCTAAGCGGTCGATGATGAGGTCTTCCTGCTGGCACATCGAGATTGTTGGTCGCCATTTGCTCCAGCGGTTTCTCTTTGAGCCGCGCCTGTCTAAAGCTGTTCCGAGTATGCTGATAACAACGGTTTTCATTCTACCTTCGCCTGTTTGTAATATCGTATATAGTATTTTACTATCATATAAGATAGATTTTCCAGCTGTATGATTGTGGATTGATACGCAGTTTGTCTGTAAACTTGTTTAAATTCAGTGGTTTATGATGTTTTTTTGATTTTAGATTAAGTTGGCACTGAAATCGCAATACTCTATGTAGCGCGCAGCAACGAGCAGCGCAGAAAACGGTTTTTTAAAAACAATTTTAAAAGCAGTTTGAAAACAACGTTAAAACACTAGATAGGAAAATTACATGACAACTCAGCCTTACGAAGTGATGCAAGAAGGCGGCGTACCGGTTAAGTCCTGGACGCGTGGCGTGCCTTTTGAAGAGGAAGCTAAGCGGCAGCTAATTAATGTATCCAATTTGCCCTTTATCCACAAATGGGTCGCGGTAATGCCCGATGTGCACTTTGGTAAAGGCGCCACAATCGGCAGTGTGGTGCCTACCCTTGGAGCTGTGATTCCTGCGGCAGTTGGGGTGGATATTGGTTGCGGCATGATGGCGGTGCGCACCAATATGCAAGCTCACCAGTTACCGGATAATTTGGCTGGCGTACGTAGCGCGATTGAGCGAGCGGTGCCGCATGGGCGCACATCTAATGGCCGAGGCGGGCGAGATCGCGGCGCTTGGCATAACGTCCCGGATGATGTAAATACCGCTTGGGCGCCATTATCTGAGCGCTTTGATCGTCTGAAAGATAAACATAGCGTGTTAAGGAAAACCAATAATATTAATCATCTTGGTACTTTGGGTACAGGTAATCACTTTATTGAAGTGTGCTTGGATGAGCATGATACGGTATGGTTTATGTTGCACAGCGGCTCACGAGGCGTGGGAAACCGTATAGGTATGCATTTTATTGGTGAAGCGAAAAAAGAAATGACTCGCTGGATGATTCAATTGCCAGATAGTGATTTAGCGTATTTACCTGAAGGCTCAGAGCTTTTTAATGATTATGTAGACGCTGTTGATTGGGCGCAAAGTTTTGCGCGTATTAATCGTGAAGTAATGATGCGACGTGTGGTGAGCACGGTGAAGCAGTCATTAGGGTTTGATTTTGATGCGAATGTTGAAGCAGTAAATTGTCATCATAATTATATCTCTCGTGAGAACCACTATGGTAAAAACGTAATTGTTACCCGCAAAGGCGCCGTGCGTGCACGAAAAGGTGAGATGGGGATTATCCCCGGCAGTATGGGCGCCCGGTCTTTTATTGTGCGAGGTCTTGGTAATCAAGAGAGCTTCTGTAGTTGTAGTCATGGAGCAGGCCGTGTTATGTCGCGCACTCAGGCGAAAAAAATAGTCTCGTTAGATGAGCATCGCAAAGCTACAACGGGTGTGGAATGCCGAATAGACAAAGATGTGATTGATGAGACGCCTGCGGCCTATAAATCCATCGAAAAAGTGATGGCGGCACAGAAGGATCTAGTTGAAATTGTTTATACATTAAAACAGGTTGTATGTGTTAAAGGTTAAAAAATAAAACGGATTAAATATGATAATTATTGATGGATCGAAAGGTGAAGGCGGCGGGCAAATATTCCGTAGCTCACTCACGCTTGCGATGTGCTTGGGCAAATCTGTGCGTATTGAAAATATACGTGCAGGCCGAAAAAAGCCAGGTTTATTGCGCCAGCACCTTACTTGCCTAAAAGCAGCGCAAGCGATTTGTGCTGCCGATGTCAGTGGCGCTGATTTGGGCTCACAGGAGGTGATTTTTATTCCGGGGGCTTTAAAACCTGGTGAATATCATTTTGCCGTAGGCTCGGCAGGCAGTACGACCTTGGTTTTTCAAACAATATTCCCGGCTTTGGCGATGCTTGATGAAAGTAGTGAATTATTGTTTGAAGGCGGAACGCATAACGGCATGGCGCCGAGTTACGATTTTATTCGTGAGTGTTTTCTGCCGCGAATGCAAAACCTTGGTTACTGCGTTGATGTGGACATTGAAGCCTACGGTTTTTATCCGGCGGGCGGCGGTCGTTGGCGTGCGCGGATTCACCCTAAGCAGGACGCGCCAGTCTTCGATTTGCTTGAGCGCGGGGTTGTACTTAGTCAGTCAGCCGTGGTGACACAGGCGAAAATCCCTGCACATGTTGCGCGCAGGGAGTTGGCTTGTATTGGCAGAGATTGGCCTTTGGCGCCTGAGCAGCAGCACCTGAGGTTTGTTGAGTCAAGAGGGCCCGGGAATATTTTGTCATTGCGCCTTCAAATGCAGAATATTAGCGAAGTATTTGAGAGTATTGGGGAGCGTGGCGTGTCCGCTGAGCGCGTCGCACAAAATGCGATGATACAAGTGCAGCAATACCTCGCGTCTGAGGCGCCGGTGGGGGAGTACCTTGCCGATCAATTGCTGATCCCAATGGCGTTAAGTCAAGGTGGGTGTTTTCGTACGACCGCAAAGAGTGAACATTTGGTAACCAATATTGCTGTTATCCGCCAGCTTATGGATGTCGATATCTCGATAGAAAAACTAGGTAGCGCCGATTACTTGGTGTCGCTGGCTGTTTGAACAAGACAAGCAGCCAAAAATCAGCCTATAAAAAACCGCCCTTGTGGGCGGTTTTTTATAGGCTTACTTAGGCAACTTGCGTTGCGATAAGTGGCGATCTAGCCTTCAGTTTTTTCTTCGCTGGCTTCTTCAGCAGCAGGCTCAGCAGGCTTAGGCTCTGGAGCTTTAACTAGGCCTTCTTTTTTCAAAATTTCGACTTTAGCGTCAGCGTTAATCCACTTACCATTTGCTTGAATAGCGTAACGGTTATCTTTACGCATAAAGATGGTGTACTCGGCGGTTACTTTTACCGTTTTCATATGCCTTTCCTCTAATATCGGCCAACTTAGTGCTGGCCTGGGTGTATTGACTCAAATGAGCGCGGGCAATTGTAGTGCTTTTCCTGTATGGATGCTAGCGCTGACGCCTAAAACCTCAATTTCAATTTCAATTACTAGCTTTAATCCTAGGGCAGCGGTATTGGTGCATTCTTAGGGCTTGGTATTGGTAAAAAGAAGTGCGTTGCCTCAAATGTGATCCCAGTGCCGGCAAAACCATCCACTTGAACATTGCTGCCTTGGGCAATTAATACATCGCCATCGGCCAGAAGGTTTTGCGCTTGGTCGAGTTCGGTTTTGCTCGCAAAAACACCCTCTAAATCAATTCCGGATACGCTACGGATGCGTTTGCGATTCAGGATGTACTCGTCATAGGAAAAGCAAGGCGAGGTGATGCATACAATACCGTTGTTTTCTAAGCCAGCAAAACGACCAGTGGTAAATTGGCTAGATTCGCCAACACTGCGATAAGCGTCTTTAGCGACGAAGAGCCCTAGGTTGCCAAAACCTGGGAATTTTTTTGATTTAATTTTTCCGCGTAATAATAGCGGCCAAGGTGTGGCGGCCAAATTACCTTCTGAAGTGTTCATGGCATTAAAGCCCAAACGCTTCCAGTTTATTTCGGCGACATAACATTCGTCTTGCAGGCTACCGTCGGCGCAGCGAGTGAATTGGTTGTTGACCTTTTTCACGAAGGCGCCACCGCATAAGGGGGAGACACAGCGGCGAAAATCAGGGCGAGCTAAAAAATACCTGCGCTGTGCGAAAGCTTCAGGCATTACCTCGTCACTTACGTTTGCTTCAAGCCGGTACTGCTCTAGTGGGCCGTCAAAAGCACGAGAATCAACACTGCCACTCAAAATTAACTGAGAGCCATTAAATTCGAATTTAACCGTGCTTACGGCACCACCAACGCTGCTGTTAGGTTCTTTTGGTAAGTTAAAACCGGTGTCTGGTGCGGTGTTGACTTGGGAGTCGTCAATGGTAATATCGTCGCCGTTGATTGTGGCGATAAAATTTCCGGACAATGTGGCAAGTAAAGGCTCACATGTATCTGGCAGGCAGCGTGCAGGGGTATTAACGACTTCGCCTTGGGTGATTGTAAATCTTAATGTTTCTTGAGCTTGCGTGGAACCGGTAAATATCGCCAGTGTGCAGCAAGACRCGAGTAGAAAATGTATGAATTTCATTTTTATAAGCTCCTGGATAATTTGAATTTATATATGACTGTATAAGGCATACTTAGAAAGTGGCCTTATCATATCCTTAGCGCGGAGTGCTTAATGTTAAAAAATGTATCCACATTGACTGATTTTCAATTTAGTTGCCGTGTGACGTTTATTTTGACGCCAGGATGGTCTGAAGGTGGCGCGGGAAATTGCATTCCCTGTCCGGTAAAATTATTTGCAAATATACAATCGATACCGGCATCGATTAGAAGTGTTAGATTTGCCTCTTTACGCATCGACTCTAGTTGTTGGCAGGGCATATTGAAATCACCCAGTAGTATCAGGGGAAGGTTTTTTTTCTCAAAATTATTTATCTCCGCAATAGTCTCACGAGCATTGGCGTCTCGCGTGCTTTGATTTTCGTGATCCCAATGCACATTAATAACTCGAAAGGTTAATCCGTGTTTACTAATTACAGCGCTTTCCCCAGTGCGGGTAGCGTTTATTCCATCGCTTAAGTCAAACCTTGCGGCGTTAATAAACTGATTGCCTTGGCAGGTATTAATAAAAATCTGATGTTGGTGTTGCCAGCAACTGCCGAGTGCGCCTGCTAAGGTTTGGGCACGGCTGTAGTCGGTCGGAAGCCCAGGGCCGATCTTCCAGTCTTGTACGCCTTCCTGAATACCAATTACGTCTGGGGCATGCTGGTGGATGATTTGAGCATATTGCTTAGCGGCTTTCGGCATGGTGGCGTGGCCATAGATGTTAAGGCTCATGGCGCTCACTGAGGGGGTCTGCGCTAAGGTGGCTTTGTTGTTTTGGGTTTGGCTGCATGCACTTGCGAGGCTTAACGATAAACACAGCGCGATTAGGGGGGGCGTTCTGTTAATATTTAACATGCGGGTTCTCGTTGGTGTTGCTTGAATGTGGCCAGCCTTGGGCTTTATCGACATCATATTGATTAATGCTGTGGGGGACAATCGATCTTGTTGAAATCTTTATTTCACCCTTGGAGGTGGCTAATCGCGATTGCCATGCTCGTCGGCTTGTGGTTTAGCGTGGATTCCTTAGTGAGCTGGCGTGCAACGCTTTCAATTTGGCGCGAGGTGTCGCTGTTGGGATTGGCATTCGCCTTTTTACTTTTCTTTTGTAGTCATTTGCTGCGTGCTTTACGAATTCAAATCTACGTTTTTAAGACAAAGACCGAGCTTGGAGGCGAGCAGGCGAGCTTTTTGGCGGTGGCTAAGTTCTCTGCGATGCACCAGTTCTCTAACAACTTATTACCGATGCGTTTGGGCGAGTTGGCTTTTCCCTTATTGGCGAGGCGCTATTTTGGCGGTTCGTGGCAAGAGCGCTTTAGCCAGCTGTTTTGGTTGCGAGTGTTGGATGCGGTGTTTGTTGGAGCCGTGCTGATCTTGCTGGCGGGAATGCTAATAGTGGAGCGTTTGGACTTCAATGCATTGGCTGTTTTGTTGCTGCTTTTAGCTGCGTTGTTAAGTGTGCTCTGGTGCTTTGGTTTAAGGTTTGGCAGTAAGCTATTAGATAGGTGGGGCTGGTTTAAGGTGTCTTATATTAAGCATCTATATAGCACGATACGGCATTACGCTCCGGAAAATATAGGCGTATTAGCGCGTTTAATGTTATGCACCTTGTTGGCTTGGGTGTGTAAATTGTCCGCCTTAGCGATAGTTGTGCAGTTGCTCTCGCAATTGTCGATCACAAGTGCACTCTTTGCTACACTTGCCGCCGAAATCAGTAGCTTGTTACCTGTACATGGTGTTGCCGGGGCGGGCTCATTTGAAGCGGCTTTTGTGGGCGGAAGTATATTGACGCAAGCATGGGATGTTCAGCTTGTTGCGATAGCTGTTAATGTTCACTTGTTTGTCTTCTTTTCTACCTTAATTATCACTATGGCATTGTTACCATTCAATATTCGTCGTAGTTCAATGGAAGCTGTAGATGTCTGAAAATACCAGTGCGGAACATATGAATCGCGAGCAGCAGGCTGCGGATGCTCTGTCGCTCTCAGTGGTGATTCCTTTTTATAATGAGGCAGGTAATATTCGCCCGTTAATTGCGGAAATTATTGCTGCGCTCGACGCTTACTCAGGCTCATGGGAAATCGTCGCAGTTGATGATGGTAGTCGTGATGGTAGTGATGAAGAGCTGGATGCGCTGGTCGCAGAGCATGCTGGACATGGAGAGTTTCTGCATGTGATTCATTTTACCCGCAACTTTGGCCAGACGGCAGCGATGCAAGCGGGGATTGAGGCGGCGCAGGGCGAGCTGATCGTGACGATGGATGGTGACCGGCAGAATGACCCTGCGGATATTCCTAAAATGATTCAGCACCTCGAAGAGAACGATCTAGACATGGTGTCTGGCTGGCGGAAGCATCGTCAAGATTCGCGGCTGCGTCGGAGGCTGCCTTCGCGTATCGCGAATATGCTGATTCGTCGAGTGACTGGGGTGACGATCCAAGATTATGGTTGCAGTTTGAAGCTGTTTCGCGCGGTTATTATCAAGCAAGTGGTATTAATGGGGGAGATGCATCGCTTTATTCCAGCCTGGGTTGCCAGCGTGACGGATCCTCGGCGTATTGGGCAGCTGCCGGTAAATCATCGCGCGCGTTCGTTAGGGGATTCTAAATACGGACTGTCGCGTACTTTTAGGGTGATAATTGATTTGTTTTCAGTGCTGTTTTTTATGCGATTTTCTCGACGCCCGGGGCACTTTTTTGGTTCCATTGGTTTAGCTTCCGGCGGTTTGGGTGGGCTAATACTGACCTACTTATTGTTTGTTAAAATTATTATGGGCGAAGATATCGGGGCTCGGCCTTTGTTGTTTACCGGAATTTTATTGGTAATTACCGGTATTCAGTTACTGACAACTGGGGTGCTGGCGGAGATTCAAATACGCGCTTCCGGTTCTCAGTCCTACCCGACGAGGGCGTCCCGCCAACCGCAAAAACGAGCCTGGTATGAGCGTAGTGCCTCGAAATAATACCCAAGGTCTAAGTCTGGGGGGGCTTGAGGCTAGTTTGCTTAGCTTGCCGGTACTGGTTGGCGTCGCTTTGCTGAGCATTATTGGTGCTGCCGCTTATTTGCCACTATTTGACCTAGACGAAGGTGCGTTTTCTGAAGCTACGCGAGAAATACTCGCGAGCGGTAATTGGGTGTCAACCTATCTGAATGGCGAGCCGCGTCACGATAAGCCTATTCTTATTTATTGGTTTCAAGCCAGCTCTGTATTGCTATTTGGGCATGAACCGTGGGCCTATCGTTTGCCCTCTATGTTGGTGGCGGTGGTATGGGTTTTTGCGGTTTATCGTTTTTCTCGCGAGTTTTATAACGAGCGCAGCGCACGTTTAGCGGTATGGGTGTTGGCTGTATCCTTGGTGGCGAGCAGTATTTTTAAAGCGGCGACGGCGGACGCACTGCTTAACTGCTTAATTAATTTGATATTTTTTGATATTTATCGCTATTACTGTAAGCCAGAGCAAAAGCAGCTGTACAAGATTGGGCTGTATATGGGCTTGGCTTTTTTGACTAAGGGCCCTATTGGGGTGCTTTTGCCTCTGATGGCGGCTTTTTTGTGTTTCGCTTACCTTGGTCGGCTAGCCTTGTTTTTTCGGGCGGTGTTTGACCCGAGGGCTTGGGCAACAGTTTTGTTGGTGATTACGCCGTGGCATATTGCTGTCTACCTTGATCAAGGCATGGATTTTTTTGAAGGGTTTTATCTTGGGCATAATTTAGGTCGTTACGGTCAAACAATGGAAGGTCATGGCGGCTCGCCTTTGTATTATGTCTTGCTTTTACCTGTTTTGCTTGCGCCATTTTCGGTGCAGTTTTTTCGTTTGTTTCGTGAGATAAAAATAGCTAAAAATATAGATATAGATAAAGTCGATGCTTTAACGGTTTACTTGTTGACGTGGTTTGGCCTTACTTTGTTGTTGTTTTCTTTTTCGGAAACACAGCTACCGCACTACTTATTATATGGGATGACTCCGGTTTTTCTGCTTGTGGC
>NVXL01000007.1 GCA_002746115.1 Alteromonadaceae bacterium | reverse complement strand
CGTGTCGGTAACAACGTCACCAGCGTCTAAGTTTTGAACTGCGCTTTGGTCGAGCGTGAATGTCCAAGCGCCGCCAGTTAATACGAAGCTACCAAGTGCATTATCACCTGCTGTAGAAGCTTGATCATTAAAGGCTGGAGAATCATCGCCATCAACATCATTTATGAATAAAGTGCCGGTTGCTGTTGCAGCTGGATCTCCAACATTGCCTTCGGCAACTGAATCAGTAAAGCTGCCAGCAACTACTGAGGCATCATCACTACCATTAATGGTGACAATAATTTGTTGCGCAGTGCCATCAGTGGCGGTGTAGGTAATTGTGTCTGTGGCCGTATCGCCGGCATCTAGATCCTGAACTGCGTTTTGATCTAGCGTGTATGTCCAAGTGCCGCCGGTTAAAACGAAACTACCTAAAGCGTTATTTCCAGTAGTTGCGGCTTGGTCGTTGAAAGCTGGTGAATCATCGCCATCAACATCGCTTATGGATAAAGTGCCAGTTGCTGTTGCGGCTGGGTCTCCAACATTGCCTTCAGTCGTAACATCAACAAAGCTACCGCTAACAACAGGTGCATCTTCAGTACCTGTCACATTTAGCGTCACCGTAGTAGTGCTACCATCATTAAGGTTGATAGTAATACCATCATTTACGACTTGATCTTGGTCAAGCGCTTCAGCATTTGCATTAAGCGTGTAAGCCCAATTCCCTGCGCTATCAACATTCAAGCTACCAAAACTTCCCGCAATAGTTTCTGCGACAAATGCCAATGCAGGGTTATCAACGTCATTTGCAGTTAACACGCCAGCAGCATTAGGTGCGCTATTCTCTGTAACAGTTCCATTATCAGAGCTAACTACAGGCAGGTCATCAACAGGGTTAACTGTCAAAGCAATCGTTGCACTGCTGGTACCACCATTACCATCGCTAATGGCATACGTGATGGTATCGCTGCCGTTAAAATCAGCGTTAGGTGTGTAGTTTAAAGTGCCATCGCTGTTAATAGTAACGGTACCATTTTCAGCACTTGCCCCAATAACGTTTAGGGTTTCATTTTCTGCATCAGTATCATTACTTAACACATCAATATTATTAACGGCGACATCTTCATCTGTCGTGATAGCGTTATCATCGTTAGCAACAGGTGCTTTGTTTATTGGGTCAACCGAAGTGTCGACAACAAAATCATTACTGGCAGGAACAGCGGCTTCGCCTCCAGAATCAGTGCCAGTAACAACGATTTGATAACTACCATCGTCTAGCACAACAGGCCAATCAAACTGCCAACTACCATCTGGGTTAGGCGTGACCACGCGACCTGCATCACCAATGGTCAGAATTAAATCGCCCTCTATATTACTGCTATCACCACTGAAACTAACTAAACCGTCGTCACCAACGGTGGTTTGAGTAATTGTGACAGCTGGCGTAACTGCATCTATTGCAAAGCTGCCATTATCTGCAGCGGCTATATCCAGCGCATCTGTAGCGGCAACTGAGACACTATAATTACCATCCGCAAGTGCAGCCTCAGCAGGTAAATCAAAGCTCCAATTACCGTTTTGGTCAGGGCTAACTGTATATTCGACACCATTTACGGTTAAGCTAATATCCCCGACAATCCCTGTACTTGTGCCACTAAACGCAGGTTGCGACGCATCGAATGATTCAGGTAAATCGAGAGAAACTGCCCCGGGTGTATAATTAACCACGATGGTCGCGCTTGCCGAACTTTGAACGCCACTCGGATCCGTTATCGTGTAATTAACGGTATCAGTGGGGCCTGCGAAGTCGTCATTAGGTGTGTAAGTTAACTGTCCATCTGGGTTAATTACGACAACACCGTTACCAGCATCAGCGCTAATAATAGTTAAGGTGTCGCCATCGGGATCAGTATCATTACTGAGGACATCAAAGTTAACGCTTTGACGTACATCCGTAGATATACCGTCGTCGGCCTGAGCAACTGGGGCGTCATTTGTTGGGTTAACGGTAAAGTTTGCAATGTTTGTTACTTGCCCACCTCGGCCATCATCAACGACAAATGACACGGCCACGGAGCCATTCCAATCCGCATCAGGCGTAAAGGTGAAAGTCCCATCGCCATTATCTTGGATGCTGCCTTGTGCATTACCAAGATCTAATTGAGTGACTGACAATTCATCATTAAGATCAATATCACTGGCACCAGCAAGAAGTGTTGCGGTATCAAAGGTAATAGTCCCGTCTTCATTGATATCATTCAATGTCACTTCGGGACCAGCAAGCGGAGCGTCGTTCACATCATTGACAAATAGATTAAATGACGTTTGAACCGTACTATTAGTACCACCGGAATCATCCGTTGCAGTAAGCGTCACCAAAAAATCACCATTTTGATCAAACGCAGCATCGTTTGTTAATTCTCCGTTGATGGTGCCATTGATAGCATCAAAGACTAGGCCATCAGGTAAGCCCTCAACATCAAAAGACAAAATTTGGCCAACGTCGACATCTGAGAATACCGTCGATAGATCGAGAAAAAATGCCTCGCCTTGGTCAACAGTAATGTCGAGGACAGGCGTAACTAATGGCGCGGTATTGTTAGCTGTCGCCAAAAACTCCGCGTTTAATTCACCAAGCCCTAATTCATTCACCTCGGCCGTGCCGCGATTCAAACCTACAGTATCGAAGTTACTATCAGGTGTGACCTCTTCACCACTTAACGATAAACGTGCGGGGTTAACATTCCCACTGCCTGTATCAGTGACGGACTCATCGCCAACACCGCCAGCTGCGGTTGCCTCTAACAATTCATCAACGGTTAGACCGCTTTCAATTTGTTCGGCAAATAATTCTAAATTAACGCCCTCTCCAAGCCCACCTTCGAGCACTCCGTTAATTGCGTCAAGCAAGCTTTTATCAAAGAGAAGCGACTCATCATGACCAAGACTCACCGTGCCCGCACCAATCATTGTGGCGACTACAGCACTGTTTTCATGAGACTTTAAGGTCTGCCCTTGATATATCGGGTGTCCGGCCTGAACCTCAAGTACCCTGCCGTCGATATCAATGATAACCACATTACCTTGGACGCCAGTGACAGTACCAACAGGTACCCGACCATCTAATGAATCAGATACTTGATTTGAGTTGGAATTTTCGGGCTTGGCCATATCGACTTACTCTTTAATAAAACAATCTTTCTTTAATTACTGACGCTGGCATACCGAACGAAAGCACTCGGCAAATAAGGCACAGAGATCAATGTTCAACGCTCCAATCAACGCTCAAAGCACTCAATAAAGCGCCTGAAGCATTAAAAACACGGTATCGAGAATACAATTTGTCATACTCAGCATTAATAAAGGCACGCTTAGCTTCGATCACCTCAGTCTCAGTATTGAGTAGATCAAGCAGGGTGCGCCGGCCTATGCTAAATTGCTTTGAATAGGCCTCCTTGGTAGCGCTAGCAGCGTCTACATGCATTTGAAGGTATTTCATTTGTGACGATAGCGCTTGGTAGGAGTTCCAAGATAAGTTCATACTCTCAATCACTTGTCGACGGACGTTATTACGGACGTCTTTCGATTGTTCTACCAGCTCTGCCGTCTGCTTTTTGCGTGCGCGATTAGCGCCGCCGCTATATAAGGTATAGTTGAGACGCAAGGCAATGATCAAATCTTCGTCGTCGCCTCGTATGCCACCGACATTTTCATCCCACCGTTTTTCCGCTTCTAGCTGTATACGAGGCAAGAAACTGCTCCTTGATGCACGATGCTGCGCCATGGCGGATTTAAAATCGAATTGCGCAGAATGTAAGGTAGGATGGTTTTCAAGTGCGCGATTAATCGCCTGATCAACCGATGGCGGCAAAGTGCCTTCGGCATCAGGCTTTTGCATATGATCGACATTGGGGCGAAACCCAGTCAAACGAAAGAAATTCACTTTCACGTCATCAAGATTATTTTGAGCCACAATCATATTTGCGTGCGCTAAGGCTAAGCGAGCGCCAATCTGGTTAAGATCGGCACTGCTGCCAACACCAGTCTCGCTACGTAGCTTCATTTGATCGTAGATGCTTTGATGCTCGTCTAAAGACTCACGCGTCAAGGTGAGCAACTCGGCATGACGAAGGACGTCGAGATAAGTGCTAGAAGTGCGTAGCGCCAGATCTTCCGCTGTGGCGCCAAGATCATGTTTCGCGCTGGTAGCGCGGCTTTTTTGGCGACGAACTTCTGAGCTAGTTGCCATTCCATCAAAAAGCATTTGTTGCGCCTGTAACGATAACTCTTTGCGTTCAAGGTCGACATTTCGGTTCCCTGTGGCGGGCGAACGACGAGTCTCTTCACCAATACCGGCACGCAAGGAAATTTGAGGTAAATACCCAGCACGAGCCTGCTTTATTTCCAACTCACGCGAGTAATATTCACGTTTTGCGGCAAGTACCTCAGGGTTCGTTTTCAAGGTATGAACTACTGCCTCAGATAAAGTCAAACTATAGCCTGCGTTAGCCACCCCCCAAAGAAAGGCGAACGTCACGGCCGTAAACGCTTGTTTTTTCATTCTTGCTACCTGCTTTATTGTCATTATTAGGTCTTATGCAAAAATCGTGACAAACCTAACACCCAATGAAATGACACCTAAAGCGTTCGATAACCGTTCAATCTTTTAGTTCAAAACAGTATTAAACGTCTAAGTTGTTAGTAATAAGGCCTAGGTTACTAAACCCTAAGCAGCTTACAAACAGATTGTTATTTTGACGTTAAAATTATCGTAAAGATCTTCGACAACTGTTTATGAGTATAAAAAGCAGCTATGAATATAAAAAGCAGCACTTGATGGTAACATTTGGATGCTATCTTGTTCAGATTTCACACAGATCGTTTTATTCTACCTTTCTCTAAGCGCTAACTGTTTGGTTTTAAGTATTGGCTTTAAAAGATAGCTAATTATTGTTTTCTTCCCCGTCATAACGTCCACACTCACGATCATACCGGGAATAATCGGTAGTGCCGTGCCGTCTGGACCAAAGAATGTACCGCTAGTCTCTACTCTTACCAAATAAAAACTCTCCCCATTATCATCTAAAATCGTATCCGGGCTTATATGCACAACCTTACCGTCGAGCCCCCCCATAACTGAAAAGTCATAAGCCGTAAACTTGATTTTGGCCAATTGTCCCGGGTATAGAAACGCAATATCTGCGGGTCGTATGCGCGATTCCACTAATAATATCTCCTCGCTTGGCACGACTTCCGCTATATTCATTCCTGGCTGAATGACGCCCCCAATTGTATTCACTAAGAGGCGCTTAACCGTCCCCGCTACAGGTGAGCGAACTACGGTGCGCTCAACACGATCCTCCAAGGCACTGTTAGCTTCAGAAAGTCGCGATAGCTCCAGAGAGATTTCGTTTAGCTCCTCTTGTGCCTTACGACGGTATACCAATTCAAGGTTCTCAAGCTTCTCCTCGATCTCATTGAGACTAGAGTTTACTCTCGGTAACGTTAGCTCAGCAGCTTGCAACTCCCCATTCAGATCATTCAACTGTCGCTCTAGCCGTAACAGCTCTACTTCTGAAATCGCGCCGTCATCGACTAATGGACGAGTCAGTTCGAGCTCTGTGAGCAGGAACTGATAACTTTTCCCCAACCGGTCACGCTTAGCTTCGAGTTCTGAAATTTCCTGACTTTTTTGGCGGATTTGCTGCCTAAATACTTGTACATTACTGAGCAGCTCGTTCTGTCTAGACTGATAAACCTGCTGCTCTTGCTTAACTAAAACACCCTGCCATGAGTGCTCTTCCGGGATTTCAAAGTTACCGCCACTCGCTTCTGCTTTTAATCGCAAGGACTTCACTTGTAAGCGTGCCCGGGTGACACCGGCTTCTCGTAGAGAGGAAGAAAATCGTGTATCGTCGATACGTAAAAGTGGTTGACCACGCTTAACACTCGCTCCCTCGCGCACATAAAGCTCCGCAAGAATTCCACCTTCGAGGTTTTGAATAATTTGCACCTGCTGGGACGGTATGACCTTGCCTTCGCCACGGGTAAATTCATCCACCTCGGCAAAAGAGGCCCAAAGTGCAAAGCTAACGAAAAAAAGCGTAATAACCAAAAGCAGGCGACGACCGCCTTGCGGCACCTGTTCTAGCACGGCAGCTCGGGCGGATGACACGTAATCTAAGTCCC
The DNA here is from genome assembly GCA_002746115.1 of Alteromonadaceae bacterium. GTDB lineage: Bacteria > Pseudomonadota > Gammaproteobacteria > Pseudomonadales > Cellvibrionaceae. The sequence continues at coordinate 74,199 of NVXL01000007.1, read as the reverse complement.
CCACCAAAATACGACCTTTCGCGTTTTCCTCTTCTTCAAGTGATTGGGTGAATTGACGAAAACTGCTCAGAATTTTTAGTATTTTTATCATAAATGGCAATTCGTCCGACAATTGGATAATAAAAACTGGATTGACTGGAAAGCTTCGGTGTTTATGTAATACGTAAATGACCTTTTTTAAGCGCTTCAAGCACAGTATCTTTCGGGCCATCCGCTATCACTTTACCCTGATCTAACACCACGATACGATCAACCAAATTTAACAAGGCCGCTTTGTGCGTCACCAGCACCAAGGTTTTGTCATGCATATGCGTGCGAAGGTTGGAGACCAAACGAGCCTCACTCGAAAAGTCCATCGCGGTCGACGGCTCGTCCAACAGTAATATAGGCGGCTCGTTCACCAAACTTCTTGCAACATTAATCGCCTGTCTCTGACCACCAGAAAGCGACTCACCACGCTCACTGACCATACGTTCAAAACCTTGTGGGTGATTATTCACAAACTCACTAACACCTGCAATATCAGCCGCTTTAATGACGGCTTCGTCACTAATGGTGTTGTGCCTGAAAGCGATATTTTCACGTAAGGTGCCATAAAAAAGAACGCTATCTTGCGGCACATAGCCTATATGCGTGCGCAAGTTCGCCGGGTCGATCTGTGTAATATCAATGCCATCAACCAAAACGGAGCCGCTATCGACGCGATATAAGCCCATTAACAATTTTGCTAAGGTTGACTTGCCAGAGCCTATGCGCCCAATAATGCCAATCTTCTCACCGGGATTTATTTTTAAAGATATCTCACGCAACGAGGCTTGCTCTTCCTCCGGATAGCTAAAGTTCACCCCCTTAAATTCAATAGCGCCAGTAAAAGAGGTTCGCTCTATAAACCGGCGATGCTCCGGTCGCTCTTGTTCACGATTAACAATATTATTGAGGGAATCAAGCGCAATACGGCTTTGATGGTACTGCACTAATAAGCCTGAGACTTGAGCCAAAGGCGCTAAGGCTCGTGCGGTCAAAATCACCGAAGCAATTAAACCACCCTGGGTTAAATTGTTATCTGCAATGCCGTAAACCCCAACCACCACGACAAAGACCGAGGATATCTGCAATACAAAACCAGCAAAATTGGTAGCGCTAGAAGACGCCACTCGGGATTTGATTCCCCAGTAAGCCAAACTTCCAACAGCAGCCTCCCATTTACGTAACATGCGGCTCTCGGCGCACAAAATTTTAAGCGTTTCTAAATTCGAAATTGCTTCTACCAGGGTGGCATTTTTTTGTGCCGAGGCAATAAAAGTATTACTAACAAGTTTTTTAAGGTGTCGGTGGATATACCAAGAATAGAGCAAAATACAAGGAATGGCCGTAATGGGCACCCATACGATTGAACCGCCGATATAGCCGATGGCAATCAAAAACAGAACGACAAAGGGCAAGTCAACAACCGTCGTTACCGTCGCCGATGTAATGAAAACTCTAACGGATTCAAAGTCCCGCATTTGACTTGCAAACGCCCCGACAGACTTTGGATGCGAAGAAAAGGTAGCCCCTAAAACTTTTTCAAAGATATAAGTCGATAACAAGATATCGGATTTTTTCCCGGCTACCTCGATAAAATAAACGCGAAGATACTTGAGGATAAAATCAAAACAGTACAGGACAATAATACCGATAGCCAAAGCCCAAAGGGTTTCAATCGCATTATTCGGTACCACCCGGTCATACACATTCATCACAAACAGCGGATTAGCAAGTACAAAAAGGTTCACAAGTAAGGAGGCAAGCAGGACATCTCGGTAGATCTTCCATGAACGACCCAATACTGGCCAAAACCAATTATTGTCGTCATCCAGACCTGCCTCTAAGCGCTCTTCAACATCCTCGGATGGTTTCACATAAATAACAAAGCCCGCGTAGGTTTTCTCCAAATCAGCAAGAGTGCATGTGCTTTGCTCACCGGAATCCGCTTGTGTGATTTGATAACAGCGACCCCCTGACTCATCCTCAGATACACCGTTTAGTACTACCGCTTTATTATCCTCGAGTATCAAAATCACAGGCATCAATAAGGCCGAGATATCGTCAAGCTTACGCTCAAAGATTTGCGCTTGTAAGCCCGCCCGTAAGGCTGAACGAACCGTCAATTCAGGCGTCAGTCGCCCTTCATGCAAAGGCAAGCCTGCCGTTAGTGAGGTGCGCGAACATATCACACCCTCAGCTTTCGCTACTAAAATCAGGGATTCAAGTAATAAGTCACACTCGCTACCAGGCAAGTCTGATGAAGCATTAATCGAGTTATCTTCCACTAGCCCTACCGCTTAAAGTTTAAAACATCGCTTTTGTTGAAATAATCGCCACAAACCAATTTTAGACCTAATTTTCGACTAAAATTAGGTCACGATGAATAACTAGGTAACATTATGCCTTATATATCGAGAGACAAAGAAGGAAAGATCGATAGCATCCACAAGGAGGAGAATAACGGCGCCAGTGAACACATTCCGCCACATCACCCCGATATAGTTTCGTTTCTCGATATGGATGAGGGCTTTGAACCACCTAAGAGAAATGCCGCCGACTCTGAACAGACTATAACTGAGCTGTTAAAATCCGACAGTGATATTGCTCGAATTACGGAAGACCTTATTTCCCTGTTGATATCCAAAAACGTCATTATGTTCACCGAACTACCTGAGCCTGTGCAGAGAAAACTCCTCACACGAGAAAAACTACGCTCAATGCTCCCTGAAAGCCGCCACAGTATTATTGATGACGATGACATCCTTTAGCCTAAGCTAGTAGATAACAAGTCAACTACTGCTTGATGCGTATCTGATTGAAACGTATTTGATTGCAGAACACTTGATTGAAAGGTGCTTACTTGGAAGATGTTTAGGTAGAAAGTATCGCTATATTATCGAAGAAAAAGAAGTGAAGGTACATTGGGCCGATTCCGTTCAGCCCGCTCCCCCTAATCCATTAGCAGTACTAGGTATTTAACCCCAGCCAAAAACCACAACTCCCTGGCTTTCCCCAAAGCCTAATTGTGATATTTGCACCGGGAAAAACCCCTAGCACTGGAAACCGCCTATTAAGCGCTTCCCCTACCCTTTGATCCTGTCTTCATCCTTATGAAGTTAGTTCCTTTGGGTGTCCCTATCCTGTCCTTGTAACTATGTAACACCGCAAAAAGAAAACCCCTCAATAAAAAATCATTCTTTTTTGAATAAGTTTTTATTGAGGGGTGTATTGAGAGATTTATTGAGGGTTTGACAGAGCATTTCTGATCAACAAACGTACTAAGTTAACTTTTTATTCCGCCTCAGCTTCAGAAGCTGCGGATAGCGAAATAGTCTTACCATCAAGACTTCTAGTGACGTCCAGGTTTAATGACGCCGCCAAAGCCGCAACCGTAACATCAACATCGTTTAACTGAATAATTGCCACCACCTCCATCATCGCGATTGAAGCATCCGCTAGACGAATATTTTCTTCGAAATAGCGATCGAGATCTACAACCACATTACTAAGCGAATCGCCCCGATAAATTAATCGCTTTTCTCGCCACGCTAATATGGAGGACGCATCAATAGTCTCTGGTACAGCGTTTTCATCAGCTGCCTCAAGTACAAAGCGCTGATTTGCCTGTAAAGTTAGATCAGCTTGATAGACCTGCTTTTCGCCTGCAGGCGCATCAAGCTGAGCATCCAAACCCACCCGCCCCTTAATCACTGTAACAGTCGTATACTCATGAGAGCGACGCACACCAAACTGAGTGCCTAGAACTCGAATAACCCCTGATGGAACAAGCACATCAAATGGTCGCTCAGCATCAGATTCAACATCAAAGAAAGCCTCACCTCGATTTAAACTGATTTGACGCAAATCATCGCTATAACTAACACTCACGCTAGTATCCGTATTCAACAAGATAATCGAACCGTCACTTAAGGTCACTTCTCGCTGTTCGCCATAAGCCGTTTGATAAGACTCAAACTCCATCGGGTTTGATGAGCCATATTGCACCGAAGCAAATAAAACCATTCCCGCAACACATACGCTCGCAAAGACACCACCTTGCTGCAAGCCAGTTAAATCAAACCAGGCCCTCGCAATGCCAAGTATCCGCCATGGCGCAGCCTTTGCTTCAGGCACACGCACCTGACTCATGACGGCACCTCGCTGCCATAAGCTTTCTGCTTTTATATAGGCGGCTTGATGCCCGGGAGACTTAGCTAACCATTGAAAGAATTCAGCCTCAGAAGCCTTATCCAACTCAGGCGACTGCAAGCGAACCAACCAATCAAGGGCTTGCTGATCAAGCTTTCTATATTTACTCGGTATCTCTTGTTTTTTCATAGGTAGTACTTATCACATATGACCGAGGTAATGATTGTTACCGCTCACGGCAACCCAAATCACCTTATTCATCCAAATGCTCACGTAAAAAACGCAGGGCTTTACTCATATGTTTTTCCACAGAGCTAACTGATAGATTCGTCTCCTGACTAATTTCGCCATAGGTCTTACCGCTCACCCGATTCATAAGGAATATTCTCCGGCTCACGTCTGGAAGTAAATGCATAGCATCAGAAATGGATTCAAGATCTTTCTGAGCATCTATTTCTCGCTCCAACGGCACCGACACATCCGTTTCGTCACTCGCTGATATGTAAGCATCATGCCTGTTACGTGTCCTTATACGATTCAGTGCTAAATTCTGCGCGGACTGGTACAGATAGGCTCTGGGATTTTCAATTGCTTCAGGCGACTCTACTCGCAAAAAGTTATGAAAGGTATCCTGAACGATATCTTCCGCGTCATGAACATCACCAAACTTATTCGCTACGAAACGCTTAAGGTCCGATTGATACTTCAAAAACAATGACGTTAAAAATTGACTGCCTTTCATTACTTTTTATCAATGTTAGTAAGCTGACAAGATCGTCAAGACTAAGAGGCCGTACGATAGCCTTATTACTTTTTATATAAAATAAATGCGCCGACCTATATACTAGTTCGCACGGCATTATACCAAAGTTGACCGATTCTATATAAAAAAGTAAATAGCGTCACGTTCAGTGAATCAAACTCAATAAAATACATTGCCATCTTGTCATAGCAGCTACCATTAAAACACCGCAAAACCAAAACCCCTCACATAAAAATGATACATTTTCTATTAAGTGTCGATAAATATCGGTTTGAATAGATATCCATACAGGTTAGGGCATACTTTGCACTCACCTAAGGCTTATAATGCAAGGCTACTTGAAACACGATATGAGCAACATGCATGATTGATATTGGCCGAACCCACCAACTCCCCGTAGCAAAAATCGTCGATTTTGGTGTTTACCTTGACGCCGAAGAGCTAGGCACAATACTACTACCGCGCGCTGACGTACCAGATGACTGCGAGGTGGGCACCGTCATAGAGGCATTCATTTATCGCGACTCTAAAGACAAGCTCATTGCGACAACGCAAACCCCCAAAGTACAAGTCGGTGAGTGCGCTTTACTAGACGTTAAAGACGTTAACGATTATGGCGCTTTTCTCGACTGGGGCTTAGTCAAAGACTTATTAGTACCTTATGGTGAGCAACAACGACCAATGGAACAAGGCAAGGCCTACGTCGTGTTTGTCTACCTCGACGAATATGACGACCGCATTGTTGCCACATCTCGACTTAGTCGCCACTTACAAGAATCGGCCAACTACTATAAACCCAAGCAAAAAGTAGATCTAATGATCTGCGGCAAAAGCGATATGGGTTACAAAGCCATCATCAACAACACCCACTTAGGCCTAATATTTAAAGATGACGCTTTCAAGCCGCTTAAATATGGTCAAAAAGTACAAGGCTATATAAAAGCCATCCGTGACGACAGAAAAATTGACCTTAGCCTTCAGCTACCTAGCGGTGATGGACGCGACGATTTAAGCGAGCAAATTCTGCAACACTTACGTGACAACAAAGGCATCAGCCAATTAACCGACAAAAGCCCACCAGATGCCATCTATCGCCAATTTAATGTCAGCAAGAAAAATTACAAGAAAGCCCTTGGCTCACTTTACAAACAAAAGCAGATCCTCATCCAGCCCGACAAAATCACGCTTGTGTAACCCAAATTCGCAGGTTCCCAACCTGCGTCACCCTTATCCGCACTCATAAAAACAAAACTATCGCGAGAAGTATCGCCGTTAGACGGATTACTCATAAAAAGCAAACTATGCAACACGTCAAACTAAAATAAGCTAATATTCACTCCAAAGGATACTTTGCGCGCCAAATATAACGAAAATGCGCCACACAATAAGTATAAAATAGGAGATATTACGTGATTACATACAGATGGGATAAGCCGAACTTTCTGCATATCATATATACCGGGGTCATTACCGGTGACGAGCTGATTCAATCAGCACTAGATATTGCAGGGGAACAGCAATTTGATAACGCTCACTTCGTACTAGGTGATTGGTCTCATTACACCCACTCCAGTATTGATGAAGAAGGCGTCAAAGCCCTTGTATCCATCATGAAATCTGTTTGTAAAATCTGCCCCCAAGTCCGTAATGCCGTAGTGATACGTGCCGACAAATCAGGCAACGCACTACCTTCTTTTTATAAAATGCTAGGCGATATCCTCCCTTGGAAGATCGAAATTTTCAACCACTTCAAAGATGCTTACAACTGGCTTGACCAACCCTACCCCGTTGATATCGAAGTACTCGAAGACTTCATCGATGAATCCGTAAAACGCTACAACAAGCCCTACATCCCGCGCTATAAAGCACACTACTCTGAAGGTGCACGACAGTAGAGCGAATATCTACCTACCCATCAAATTAACCCGACAGATTAAGTCGACAAATGGATATGCACATTACGGCTGTGGCGCTCACGCCGATGCTCCCACAAATATATCCCCTGCCAAGTCCCTAGCATAAGCTCGCCATTCAAAACAGGAATAGAAAGACTCGTCGCTGTCAGCGCCGCCTTTATATGTGCTGGCATATCGTCATCGCCCTCCAGCGTGTGGGTATACAAAGAGTCGCCTTCAGGCACCAAGCGATTCAACCAATTTTCCAAATCAGCTTGCGCCGACGGGTCGTAATTCTCCTGAATAAGCAAACTTGCCGAAGTATGCGGCATAAACAAGGTACACAAGCCTTCGCCCATACCGGATTCACCCACAATATTGACCACTTGAGCTGTGAATGCATGCAAACCTTGGCCTTTAGCTGGCAGAGTAATGGTTTTAATCAAAGTACAGCCCTTTAATATTAATCTCAGTAAAGGCGACCAACAAAATAAAGACAAGGTAAATACATGTTAAACAACAATTAACATTTCCCCGGTCACCGAGGGGTCGTTATTATGGCAATAATCGCCTAGCCGCTCAAATCAATTAAATCAATCAATGCTGACTTACCGCTTAACTCGACATCTCACAATATGAACACTCTCCCTGACGCATGCTCTAAGTTACCAATATCCGAAGTCCTGGATACGCTAAAAAATGCACTTAGACAACACCCTGATGTTGTTTTGGAAGCCCCGCCCGGAGCCGGTAAGACTACCGTCGTTCCACTGGCACTACTCAATGAGCCATGGCTAGGTCAACAGCAAATACTCATGCTAGAACCCCGCCGAATGGCTGCACGCAGCGCTGCCCAGCGAATGGCAAGCTTACTAGGAGAATCAGTAGGGCAAACGGTTGGCTACCAAATTAGGCAGGAATCCAAGCACGGACCGAAAACACGTATTCTTGTCATCACTGAAGGCATCCTAACCAGAAAGCTACAAGCCGACCCGAGCTTAGACGGGGTCGGCGCCGTTATTTTTGATGAATTTCACGAACGCCATCTCGATAGCGATTTGGGCTTAGCGCTAAGTCTTTATGGTCGCGCGTTATTTCGCACTGAAGAGCAAGCCTTAAAACTCATCGTAATGTCCGCCACTTTGGATGGACTCGCAATATCGACATTTTTGCAAAATGCTCCCGTCGTGCGCTCCGAAGGCCGAATGTACCCAGTCACATTGCATTACGATACTTCGTCAAAACAAGGCACACGCCAACAACAAACCGCTGTACAAACACGGTTTGATCGAGCGTTTATCAAAAAAATTTGCACGACCATTGAAAGCGCCAGCCAAAAACATAAAGGCAGCCTACTCGTCTTTTTACCCGGCCAAGCCGAAATACGCCAAGTCATGCGTGAGCTTCCGCCTCTCGGTGAAGCTGTGCAGGTCAGGCCGCTATACGGTGGTTTGAGTCTAAAAGAGCAGCAGCTAGCCATAGCGCCCAGCCAAAACGGGCGCAAAGTTGTTCTCGCTACCGATATTGCAGAAACCAGCTTAACCATCGAAGGCATCGACGTGGTGATTGACTCTGGCTACGCCAAACGACCCGTTTACGATCCAAATACCGCCATGACGCGACTCAAGATGCAGCGGATTTCACAATCCTCTAGCACTCAGCGAATGGGGAGAGCAGGCAGGCTCGCCCCCGGCCATTGTTATCGTCTTTGGATAGAAACAGAACAACTGCAACGCCCGAAACATCATTCACCTGAAATCCTCAACGTTGATCTATCTCCGCTCGCGCTGCAATTGCTACACTGGGGAGTCGACGACCCCGCTCAACTGCAATGGTTAGATAACCCTCCCAAAGGCGCATACGCTAGCGCGATCTCATTGTTACAAAGCTTAGGCGCGATTGAAAAAGGTTCGAACTCTAACTTAACGCCACACGGCAACAAAATGGCTGAGATTCCCGCACACCCTAGAATCAGCCATATGTTATTAAAATCAATCGACTACCGACTAGAGCGCCTAGCGGCAAACCTAGCCGCGTATTTCATTGAGAGGGCGCCATCCAATACGAGCGGCGCCGACCTCCAGCAAACTATCGACATCACCACCGGGCGCAGTAAATGCTCGCCTCAGCAACAAGCCTGGCTGGCGCGGCTCAGAAACCAAGCAAGCACCTATATAAATCAACTTAAAAAATATAAAAGCTCTGGTTCATCTAAAAACAATCACACCAATACCGAGATAGGTGAACACGACGCCCTTGGCTATCTAATCGCTTGCGCCTACCCTGATCGTATCGCCCAACGGCGTGGCAACAAAGAGAACAGCTATAAACTCGCTAACGGCAGAGCGGCTGCTCTTAATGATACTGATCCGCTCAACAATGACTCCTGGCTTGCCATCGCAGAGTCTGGGGGTAATAACGGCCAAGGGCAGGATAAAATTTTTAGCGCTGCAACATTTAACCCAAGGTTATTTAACGGCCCCTTAGCCTCGTACCTACACAAAAAAAACGTAGCGCTCTGGGACGAAAACCGCCATCGCTTTATTGCAGAAAATCAACGTTATTGCGGCCAGATACTCTTTGATAGTCAAACAATAAAAAATATTGCACCAGAAATAAAAAGTGAAGCTTTAATTAATCTAATTATTAAGCACGGCCTTGATTTTTTACCTTGGACAAACGAATTAAAACAGTGGCAAGCACGCGTTAACATACTACACATACTAGAACCAAACAAATGGCCAAACGTAAACAGAGACAGCCTACTAAACACCATTTCAACTTGGCTAACACCTTTTTTAAACGACGTAAACTCCCTTAATGACATTAAAAAAATACAGCTGCAATCTGCACTTTACAACATGCTCACATGGCAACAACAGCAAGATTTAAACGAGCTTGTTCCTACACAATACGCAGTTCCATCAGGGTCAAAAATCACCGTTGACTACAGCCAGAAGCCGCCAGTGTTAGCCGTCAAATTACAAGAAATGTTTGGCTGTAACGAAACGCCAGCCGTTGCAAAACAAAAGGTGAAGCTCTGCGTACATCTGCTATCACCAGCAAGACGCCCACTGCAAGTCACCCAAGATTTAGCGGGTTTTTGGAAGAGTAGTTACCACGATGTAAAAAAAGAAATGAAAGGACGTTACCCGAAGCACCCTTGGCCAGATGATCCGACAAAAGCAATCGCCACCCGTTTTACCAAACATCGCAAACCAGGTGGGCGCTAGAAACTAAAAGCAGCTAAGAAGCAAAAGCCATTGTCAGCTCGACCACCGAACTTTGCTTCTCTTCTTTAATTTTATAAACAAAGTTATGACGTTTAAGATGATACTCACTATCGAGGTCATAGAAAGCTTCACGCATGAACTTTAGTTCTTCCATTCGATATGTCGCGAAAGGCTTCGTTTCGTTATCCGTATTAAACTGTGCCATTTTAGACGATAGGAAGTCATCAAAATTAACCGCATCAAGTAACTGTTCACAATGACTAAACAACTGCTGATGATAAGTATCCCAATCTTCTGGCATCATAACTTCCGCCACTCCCAACTGTACGGCCTCCTCCGCTAGCATAGGTTGGCATTCATCCATAATCTGCTTGGCTTTAAGCTCACCGACATGCTTTGGCAGCAAGTAAGTCCAATACTCGGAACCGTAAAGCCCCATAGTTTTATAGTGTGGATTTAAAACCACACCGTCACGAATCACTACCTCATCACAAGCCAATGCCATAATCGCACCGCCGGCTCCTGCGTTATTTCTCAAAGCCGCAACAGTCATTTGATTTGGGGTATTCATGATTTCCATGACAACATCATCAATGGCATTAATGTTGCGCCAAGACTCTAAGGCAGGATCATTGGCCCCCTCAATCACATTCAAATGAATACCGTTACTCCAGAAATCATCTCCGCCCATAAGTACGATGATTTTGACATCGGATTGCTTGACACGCTGAATTCTATGCTTAAGCTCAATACACTGCTGAGTACCCATCGCGCCGTTATAGAAATTAAAATAGACGTAAGCAACATCTCCTTTTGACTCTACCCAGACATCATCAACGACAGACCCTCCATCCACACCGCCAAGCTCACCTATTTGATCCGGGCGACATATTTTACCTAGCACAGTAGATGCTGGCATTTTGATTGGAGCCAAACCTTCCACGTTATTACATTTAAGCTGTCTGATCCAAACGGCACCATCAGTCGTTCCGCAGCAGATGGCGCCACGATGAACCGCAAGCACATCACCAGGCGCCCCTTTTAGAACCGGCTCTGCTTTCGCGCCGAACATGTTCACGTCAAAGCCATTAATAACACTGCGAACACCGGGTCTTGAATCTGCGGCATTCAATCGATTAATGATTTCTTCCGTAGAGTCAACATCCCAATCTATCGCTCGATCACGGCGCTTCATGTTGGGTCTCAAACGACCACGGACATTGCTATTAGTATAATCGAGCTTACGGGGCTGGTAATCACCACTAGCAATATCGTCAAGAGCGCGCACAATCAAATCCATTGCAGCGGTGGTAACTTCTCTTTTATAGATACTGGTTTTAGACCCATTGCGCATGGGGAAGGTTTGCGTTCCCCAAATATCACCAGCGTCCATTTCATCCGCGGCTTGTAACAGAGTGACGCCCCACTCTGAGTCCGCTTCTGTAATCGCCCAATCTAAAGATGATGCTCCTCGATCGCCCTCGATACCGGGATGCACAATCAGACACAAATATTGCTGCCAAATATCTTCCGGAATTTTTTGGGTTAGGAACGGACAAAGCACCACGTCCGGCTGAAAACTACGCAACTGCGCACGTAACGATGTCGGGTCTAAATCATAATGCTGATCTACGGTATGCCCCAACACACTTAACTCGCCCAGCAAGCGCTGAGCCATTCCTGAAAATGCTGTTGATAAGATTAATACTCGCATTGCTTACTCTCCACTCAAGGGCCATTGCACTCAAAAACAACTCAACAACCTCCGCTACCCTAAGGTATCGACAGACAAACTAAAAAAGGCATTAAGTCGCCAAAAAAGTCACTGCAGCACGGTGTTGTACACACTTGTTGGTGAAATTCTAATGTTGGAAAACAAGCTGCTAAAACACTCCGCTAAAAACTACCGCCCCTGACCACTCAAAAGAGTGATCGTACCCTGGGGTTTCCAAAACATCTCCAATAAGTAGAATGCTAAAACAACCTACAAATCATGCATTCCGCTTATCACTCTAATCAACAGAAAATCGATTAACAGGATAAGCGGGTAAACGCTACGATGCGGCATTAACCGCGCTAACGTTGATCTCTTCATCTACGTCATCGTCTTCTTCGTCTTCTTCAAAATCCGCATACATTTTTTTCTGCAGCTGACTTAACGTCACAATCAAAGACAAAACCAAAACCAACATGGTGAAACAGAAGATAAATAAACCTAGTGTTAATGGGGCGATTGAGGACTCAATATCAACTACGCTGCCATTAGGTGTCATTTTCATGCCGTACATACCAACGTAATGCATCCCGCAAACAGCAACGCCCATTACCACGGACGCAGCAAACATCTGCAAACCACCTTGGGTATTAAATGCCAACCATAATGCGGCAGTGGCTGCAACAATTCCGATAACAAAGGAGGTGTAGTACCAGAAAGTGTCGTAACTCATATCCGCGGCCATTACCATTGCATCCATACCCATGTAATGCATAACCGCAACACCAAGCCCGGTAATAACACCGGCAACCATTAACATGACAGTGGAATCCACGTTTTTACTTAAGATAAAAATTCCTAACCCAACAACGCCAACAGCGAGCAATAACGAAGCAAACGTCAAAAAAGGATCATAAGCGACAGGCATCTCCATTTCATACGCGAGCATGCCAATAAAGTGCATCGTCCAAATTGCACCGCCACCTAAGGCTAACGCGGCAGTCGCTATCCACCCATACATAGATTTACCTTTAGCACTACGACCGGCTTTCATTAATTGCAAGCCCGTGTAGGAACCAAACACAGAAACTAAAAAAGAAAGTCCGACAAGAAAATAGTTGTAGCTGTAAGCTGCCTCCATATTCATAACATTCACCTCACTCAAAGGTATTAGGGTTTCATTATTATTAAATAAATAGTGTGAAATAGACTGTAACGCCAGCTGTCTTTGGCAATTTTGATACACAAATGGATAGAAGATTCCAGAAATCGTATATAGGTCACAAAAAATCAATTCCGCTTATACCAATATTCGATCATATCCGTACAGAAATATTCAAACGGATTAATGCAACACTGTGACTGATTTATCAAACGGGAGATTCTGTTGCCAGAATATACCCCTGCCAACTAAGACAAGCAATCACTATTGCGTCAAATACAACAGCTATCACCCAGAATTATTGAGATAATACAGGTCAAATTGCAGCGCATTGTTTATTACGTGACAGGCCACTTGTTATTAGCATGCTAACTAGCAGATAATTCTTCGAGTTTTGATCCAGTCAACCTATTTCTTGCTTAGCCATATATAAATTCACAACTAACCGCTGCACCTTATAAGTAATTAATTAGTCTAGCGTATTGTCTTATCATTTAAGATATCTAGAATTGTTAGTAATTAGTTTAGCTACGAAGCTAAACAGGCTATGCTTATCCAATGTTGGTTGCTAGGTATGATGATTAAAAACACAAGCTGGCACCTGAACCAACATAGTGGCGCGTATTTACCCGAGTGTGAATCTACATTATGAAAATTTTACCTACTAAAAAACAACAGCCAGTTGAAAACCAAAGGGTGTTTACCGTTGGCGTGGTTGGAGCATCAGATCAAGAAATTGAAACCATCCAACGAATATTTACGGTTACCCGATACCGTAACCGATGCTACCGGCCAATCAAGCTGAACAATTCAACACATAACAAGCCCCACAAAATCGATTTTATTTTGATGTGCACAAACAACCCAAACATCATAGGCGCCTGGAGAGACTCCCGGTTCAGCACGGAAAATGATAATCGCCCGATTATTTTCTTAGCGCGGCAAAGCGACACAAAGCTTGGAAAATACCAACTAAGCTCGCCTATCAACCCCGGAAAATTTATTAAATTGTTAGACCATTTCACCATTCGTGAGTTGAATTACTTCCCCGAATTTGAAATTGGTAACGACTCTGCCGAATTCAGTGGCCATACAATGAACGGTCTACGCATACTTAAGTCTGGAGCACAATCAAGCACAGGCCCCAAGGTTGCAGCTCTGGTTGTCGATGATAGCCTAGCCGTACGACGGCAAATGCATGTCGAATTTCAATTGCGCAACGCCGATCTCGATATCGCCAAAAGCGCTGAAGACGCCATGTTAATGATCGCCAAGAAAAAGTACGACATTATATTCCTTGATGTCGTCATGCCCGGCATGGACGGTTATACCGCATGCAAAAAAATCAAGAAAGACAAACTTAACTCCGGCACACCGGTAGTATTACTCACTAGCCGCTCATCATCCTTTGACAAAATCAAAGGCGCTTTAGCGGGCTGCGACGCCTACCTTGTTAAGCCAATTAACCATAACCAATTTGAAACTGTCTACGACAAATACACAGAATCAATTTTTCAGAGAGAGCAAGCTCATGCCAGCTAGTAAAGTTTTAGTCGTTGATGACTCTCCAGTAGACCTGGAGCACTTGAAATTTATCGTGGAAGAAGCCGGCTACCAAGTCGTTACGGCTTGCGACGGAAAAGAAGCCTTCAGCAAAGCCAAGCAATTTCGTCCGGATGTTATTTTGATGGACGTAGTGATGGAAGGTATTGATGGGTACGAGGCTTGTCGTAATATTGCTTCGGACAATACGACCAATGATATACCGGTGTATTTCGTCACAAGCAAAAATCAGCGTGCTGATCGTGTTTGGGCCGAACTGCAAGGTGGCAAGGGAATGATATCCAAGCCATTCACAGCGGATCAAATTATCAAGACGATCGCAGCAGTTTAGGTACCTATGGCAAACCCAGAGCAAATAAACACAGTCGCGCAAACAGAGAATATTTCTTTCGCGAGTAACCTTGCTACTTCCATTAAGGAGCGAGGCGAGGCTTTTGACGCCAACGTTCCAGCTCAGCAAGCACTTACCCGACATTATGGCTTTGAAATAGGCGGGCTAAAACTCCTACTGCCCTCGGGTCTTTATAGTGAATTAATCAGCAAAGCCAAAGCGACGCCACTCCCTAATAGCCCTGGGCATATGATTGGACTTATGAATTTGCGAGGGAATCTAATCTCCCTTTATAAGATACACCATCTCCTAGGTTACAAACCTCCCAAGTCTGGCAACGCGCTTCTAATCGGAACGCCCCTATCTGGTGCCGCCATTATTGTTGACGGGAAACCCCAAGCCCTCAACATTCCCAAGGATCAAAAACCCGAAAGTTCGCCATCCTCCCTCCCCTCGTTTATGGCCGAGTTTGTCGACTCAAGTTATCTGATTAACGACGAGATATGGCACACATTTGACGAAACCGCCCTCCTTACCCGGTTAACTCAAGCCACTATCAAATTCGCAGCCCCCTAATTTATTGCCCACTCTCGATTAAGGTGAGAACATGAAATTTTTGACCAACCTGCGCATTACCGACAAAATTATTGCGCTTATGATAGGACTCGTTCTCGGGTTCGTTGCCATTGGTTCCACTTACTTTTTCCAAGTACAGGCTACGAATGCAGCAAAACAAAAAGAGGTAAACGCATTTAGTTTTCAGCGCTCCCTAATTGAGGCTAAGCTGCTCGAATTACGATTACAAAACACAGACAGGCAATTACTTGACCAGCGGAGCCAAACACTAATAAGCCAGACCTCGCAAATCAACAAAGCCCTGCAAGAAAAAATCATCGAATTCTCCACACAAAATACCGCCGTTGAGTTTTCGGCCAACCTTAAAAAAGCAAACCTGATCGCCAAGAATTACAATGCAACGTTAATTAAAAAACTCTCATTAATTGAAGGGCTTAGCCTCGAAGGCGGTTCCACCGTACAAAACGACTTTGCGTCAAGCGCTACCGAACTCGAAAATGCACTGACCGTAGCCAATGCTAGTGACGCACTAATCGCCTTTAATAGCATCCGAGGCACGGTAGAAGCGCACTTCACTCAGAACACCCGTAGCTCACTAGAAGCCGCCGCCGCCGCGCTCAGCTCGACAAATATAATAGCTAGCGCCGCAATTGCCGATAGCGAGCTTATAAAGCTTGCAAGTACCATAGGGGAAAGTATCGGCGCCGATACAACGCCCGAGACAGGCCTTGCGCTTCTGCAAGACCTACAAGATAATTTTTTATCCAACGCCTTAGAGCTCGTATCTCAAGCGCAAGCTGTATTTGAGGTGCATAAAAATCTTGCGGAAATACAATACGAATTTAACATTAGTGCCGAGACACTACTCGAACAATCTGAAGTGTTTTTAACTGAGACACAACGCAGTACAACTGAGCAAACGCAACTCTCACAAGGTATTGTGACGATGATGATTTTCGTGGTTGCAATGGGTGCAGCGATCGGTATATTCCTTATTTATCGTAGTATTGTTTTGCCTCTTGCACACATGCAGAGCGTTATTCGCCGGATTAACCGAGGCAAAACTAAAACTCGCGTAAAAGTACTCAGCAACGACGAACTCGGCACCTTAGGGAAAACATTTAACACCTTATTTGATGAACGTATTAATCACCTTGAGTCACAATCAAAAGAAAATGAACGACTGAATAATTCGATTATTTCACTAATTCAAGCACTCGGGACTATCGCCAAAAAAGATTTAACAATTAAGGTTCCTGTATCCGCAGATTTGACCGGCACAATATCCGATGCGGTTAACCTATTAACCTCTGAGACAGCAAAGACCCTAACGCAAGTAAAAGGCATTTCGGGCAAGATCAACGCCTCATCTCACGACCTTCAAGATCAATCCAACTTGGTAATGCAATTTGCTGACAGTGAACGTCGACAAATCGTCGCGACAAGTAAGGCTCTACGCGTATTAGCAAACACAATGAATGACGTTGCAAAACAATCTGAACAAGCGGATGACTCCGCTAGCCGCGCTATTAAAAACACGCAGTCAGCAAAACAGGCTGTTGGTGAAACGGTAAAGGGTATTCGCGCCATTCGGGAAACAATTTCGGAAACGGAAAAACGAATGAAACGCCTGGGCGAACGCTCTCAAGAAATTTCGGGGATTGTTAACCTGATTAATACCATTGCAGAACGAACTCACATTCTGGCACTTAACGCAAGTATGCACGCAGCCTCCGCTGGTGAAGCCGGCCGCGGCTTTGCTGTTGTTGCCGACGAGGTACAGCGTCTTGCCGAAAGCGCACGACAATCTACTGAAGAAATTTCCGCCATGGTTAACAACATGCGCGTCGAAACTTCCGATACAGCGAGCATTATGAACACCTTGATTTCACAGGTAGCTGATGGTTCCAAGCAAGCAGAACAAGCGGGTGCCCAGATGCAAGTAACCGAGACTGCAACGCAAGAACTTGTGGAAACAGTACAAAACATCTCTCGCCAAGCCATCCAGCAAGCCGCGGTCGCAAATAAGATTAACGATCGAAGTGGTATTATTCGACGCTTCTCTGAAAAAACCGAAAAACAACTCTTGGAGCAAAAAGTCGTCACCGATAAGTTACTTGAG
Organism: Alteromonadaceae bacterium; assembly: GCA_002746115.1. Taxonomy (GTDB): domain Bacteria; phylum Pseudomonadota; class Gammaproteobacteria; order Pseudomonadales; family Cellvibrionaceae. Next base: position 56,664 of record NVXL01000007.1, on the reverse strand, counting down.
TTTGCAGACGCTTTAGTGGAGCAGGTTGACGCCTTTAGACTACCTGCAGACCTGGAAACACCTCCGAGCAACGTCACTGAGCTAAAAGCCGCAGTTTAATTGTTCGGCGAACTAACGGAATACCCTAGTAATGAGCAATACAGTACTTACCGATGACCAACGAGAAATTGTTGAACTCTTGATACACGAGTTAGCGGAAGTTGACACCCAAGATGTCAGCCTCTTCGGCAATGAATCATTTGAGCAACAAGACGAGCTACTATTTGATCTCAACATTCACTTGGAGCACATCGGTAATGCCCTAGACCTTGCGGGCCTACCAGGGCTCGCATCATGCTGTAAACACTGGGCATCCAATTATCGCCTTATGCATGAGCAAACAGTCGCTGGCAAGCCGGCTTTACTTGCACTCACCCAACAACTCGCTCACGAATGCCTAGCTTACCTTCAGAACCTGTGCGATCAGAAAAGTGTGCATGCGCATGCCGTCAATATCATTGATGGCCTTAGCGTAGAATCATGGATCAAACCTCTTACTAAAGACGAACAAAACACGCTTATTGAACAGTTCAACATCTCAACTCTATCCAACCTATCGGCAACCCTACAAGATGACGAAATAGTCATCCCTCGACAAGCCGGTGCGGATATGTGTGATTTATCCGTCTCAAGTGATATTAGACCCGAACTACTGCAAGGTATGCTCATTGAGCTACCCGGCCTTGTCGAACAATTTGAAGAGTCCATATTACAATACGTCGACTCACTCGATGCTAACGACTTGGCGCAAGCACAACGGGTTGCTCACACACTAAAAGGCGCCGCCAACATCGTCTCTGTCAAGGGCGTTGCCAACCTCATGCATTATGCTGAGGATATGTTAGAAACTGCGGTCAAACCCAATGCCGTGCTACCCGCAGGATTTAATTCGCTGCTCATCGACACCTCAGACTGCTTAGCAAGCACTGCCGACTATTTGAACCGTCAAGGCGGGTACCCAGATAACCTCCAAGATACACTACAACAAGTATTGGATTGCATACATCAACTAAAAGATAGCAAAGAACAGCGCAACGACACGACTGCTGAAACAGCTACCGATTTAGCGACAACAGAAGCTAGAGCTACAGACATAACTAGTGAGACACCACTGGTTAAGACTGAAGGTAAACAAGCAACAATCATCACACCCGAACCAGAATTCGCAGCACCGCCGCAAGTCGCAGCGCCTCCGAGCCAAGTAAGTCCGCCTGCAAATAACACCCCCACAGCGGTTGATGACAATAGCGAACGTATTGTCACGATCCCAGAACGCGTCTCTCGAGAATTGATGCGTCTCTCAGGCGAGACCCAGATCGTGAACAACCAGGTTAGCGCCCATATTGAGTCCATCCAGAACAACATGTCTCAGTGCGATCAGTACCATAAAAAAATTCGCGCAATGGCCGCCGAATTCGACGCACTAGTACAAACCCAAAGCGCCCTGCGCGCAGCGTCCAGCGCTTACGAAGCCGACGAACTCGACCCATTAGAAATGGAGCGTTTTAACGAGCTAGATACCTTTGCGAACCAACTTTCCGAACTGACAACTGACTCCTACGAAGCCATTAGCGGTGTCGAAGATCAACTTAAGGAGCTCTCCACCCTCAGCATCAGTCAAAAGCAATTTAACAGCGACAACCAGCAAATCCTGCTGGATATGAACCTACTGCCAGTAGAATCATACAGTGCTCGCTTTTCTCGCTGCGTCCGTCAAGCCTGTCGGCTCACTGGGAAATCCGCCACACTCACTATGGAAGGCGACAAACTCTTAATCGATAGTCACGTATTAAACCGCATCGCAGATCCACTCATGCACTTACTACGCAATGCAGTCGATCACGGACTCGAACCCAATAGTGAGGCGCGAGTATCTAACGGTAAATCCGCACAAGGCAATATTAAATTAAGCTTTATACTAGAGGGTGAAATTATCAAAATCACCTGTAGTGACGATGGCCAGGGTCTAAACTACAAGGACATCCGCAATTCAGCCATTCAAAAAGGTTTAATTGATTACGATGCCCACGTTACGACCAAACTGCTGAACCAGATCATACTCATGCCCGGGTTCACCACCCGCGAGCAAGTTAACCAAACCTCTGGACGCGGCATTGGTTTGGACGCTGTAGCTAACGAGATAAAAAACCTAAAAGGCAATATCTCAATAGACTCAACCCGAAACAACGGCTGCACGTTTACCATTAGCGTGCCTACAAGTATCCTGACAGGACACGCCATCGTAACCCGCTGCCGAAACCAGCACAGCACACTCACATACAGCATACTAAGCCGATCCGTAAAACAGATTATTTATATTAAAGACTCTCAACTCACCGTAGTTGGGACGCGTAAATTCTACACCTTCGAAGACGCCCGCCTACCAGTTTATATGTTAAGTGATTTGTTGGGTACGCATCCGCCCGAAGGCACCGAAGTTAACGCCTTACTCATTGCAACGCGCAACGACGACACGCTAGTCGCCATTGCTGTTGAGAGCATTATTGCCAGCCAAGAGCTGGTAATTAAACCACTCAACCGCTTTACCTTTCAACCCGACGGAGTCATTGGCGCAACGATTCTAGGCGACGGTACAGTATCCCCCGTGATCAACGTGCAAGAACTACCCGGCATGGGATTAAACCAAGAAGAGCTACAACAGCTGTTACGCCACAGAGATTCGATTAGCGCTCACGATGCTGATTCAGATAAAACGCCACCGGCAGCACTCATTGTCGACGACTCACTCAGCGCACGACGCAGTTTGGCGCAATTAGTCTCCGATATGGGGATGGAAGTGTACACAGCCAAAGATGGCTTTGATGCTATTAGCGTGATTGAAAACAAGAAGCCATCATTGATGCTAGTGGATTTGGAAATGCCGCGAATGAATGGGCTTGAACTCACCAATCACATACGCTCTCGGGATGAACTAAAAGATATTCCAGTGATTATGATCACCTCACGATCCACCGCCAAGCATAAAGAAATGGCGCGCAACGCAGGTGTGACGACTTATATGACCAAGCCCTGGTCAGAAGACGAACTGATGAGGTGTATTGAAAAAGAGATTGCTTAGAACAATTACTTAGGACAGTTACTTAGAAGAATGCGGCTTAAAGAATTAGCCGCCAAAAAAAACCTCAACGACAAAATAGCTTTTCTTATTTTGTCGTTGAGGTTTTTTATTATTCTCAGCTTTTTATTGCTCTCAACACGGCCACTTAATATTAAATGGCCGTGCTAATACTTAAACTAGAGCACTTAACCTAGAGTTACTTAACGCCAGAATTCTTAGAGCGCTTACGTAAGTTCTCAGTCAAAAGCTTCTTACGAACACGAATGCTTAGCGGTGTTACTTCCACCAACTCATCGTCTTCAATAAATTCCAAAGCTTGCTCAAGTGTATGCCTAATTGGTGGCGACAAAGTCAGCGCCTCATCCGTACCAGCAGCACGAATATTGTTAAGCTGCTTAGCCTTAGTAGGGTTCACAACAAGGTCATTGGCGCGAGAGTGTATTCCCACAACCTGCCCTTCGTAAACATCCAGACCATGACCCAAAAATAATCGACCACGATCCTGCAAAGTAAACAAGGCGTAAGCTAAGGTTTTACCTTTAACATTAGAAACCAGTACGCCGTTTTGACGACTTGTCACTTCACCGGCTTTAACTGCACCGTAATGATCAAAGATACTGGTCATAATGCCCGAACCTGAAGTTAAGGTCAGGAACAAACCACGGAAGCCAATCAATCCACGCGATGGAATAATGAACTCCAACTTCACACGGCCTTTTCCGTCTGGCTCCATGTTAGTCATTTCGGCTTTACGCAAACCAAACTCTTCCATAATAGAGCCTTGGTGCGGCTCTTCCACATCGATAACCACGTGCTCAAAAGGCTCTTGAATTTCACCATCAACTTCTTTTTGAATTACTTCCGGGCGAGAAACCCCTAATTCAAAACCTTCACGGCGCATATTTTCGATAAGTACAGACAAATGTAACTCGCCTCGCCCAGAAACAATAAACTTATCCGAGCTATCGCCTGGCTTAACACGTAAAGCTACGTTATGAATAAGCTCCTGCTCCAAGCGCTCTCTAATATTTCGCGAAGTTACAAACTTCCCTTCAAGACCACAAAATGGTGAATCATTTACTTGGAAAGTCATGCTGACCGTTGGCTCATCAACAGACAACGGTGGTAAAGGCTCAACCGCTTCTGGAGCACACAAAGTATTCGAAATACTAAGCTTATCAACCCCAGTTATACAGACGATATCACCAGCAGAAGCTTTATCTGTGTCAACACGCTCCAAACCGTGATAGCCCATAACTTGCAAGACTTTCGCTTTACGCTGCTTGCCTTCCGCGTCACAAACAACCACTTGCTGATTGGGCGACAAAGTACCACGTGAAATACGGCCAACACCGATAACACCAACATAGCTGTTGTAGTCCAGTGCAGAGATTTGCATTTGGAACGGCTTATCAATCTCAACTTCCGGCGGAGCCACATGCTCAATAATCATTTCAAACAGTGGCGTCATGTCATCCGCTAGTTTATCTTCTTCCAGACCTGCAACACCATTAAGTGCCGAAGCGTAGATCACAGGAAAGTCTAACTGCTCATCAGTCGCGCCAAGTCGATCAAAGAGTTCAAATACTTGATCAATTACCCAGTCTGAACGAGCACCAGGGCGATCAACCTTGTTGATTACCACGATTGGTTTTAGACCTTTTTCAAAGGCCTTACTCGTTACAAAACGTGTTTGAGGCATCGGGCCATCAACCGCATCAACCAGTAAACAAACACTATCAACCATAGACAAAACGCGCTCAACTTCTCCACCGAAGTCGGCATGCCCCGGGGTATCTACGATATTGATGCGATAGTCGTTCCACTGAATGGACGTATTTTTAGCCAGGATGGTAATACCGCGTTCCTTTTCCTGGTCACTAGAATCCATTATGCGCTCTGCACCTTCGTCTTTGCGCGCCAACATCCCAGATTGGCTGAGCAACTTATCGACCAAGGTAGTCTTGCCGTGATCGACGTGTGCAATAATGGCGATGTTACGTAAATATTTGATTTGATTAGACAAAATTTGTGTTCTCTTACATTAAATCGATGCCCCTCTAGTCACCAGGGGGCAGAAGGCTGCGGCATTATACATGGTCTTAGCTCAAACTTTTAATTAATTCAAGCCTCATTTTACTAGCGCCACTCAGCTGTGGTTTATACCACGGACATATTTGAACCGGAAACAGGAAAGGACTAAATGACAGGTAGCGACCCACAACAAAACACAGGCAACCTCAAAGATACGACTAAATTCGTCGCTACTTTTTAGGCATACCAAACATATTAGTGCCGTCGTCAGGTTTGGCCTGATAATTGGACTCGTCTTTACGCAGTGCGTCATACTTGCGAATAGTGCCATCACTGGAGCGCACAAAACAGTTCACAAAGTAGTTGCCGACCGGATTGCCGTTTACACCGTGTAAATCCAGCTCCAAAAATATTTTGTATAGAAAGCGCTTGTTATCGAAACGGCTTGAGTGATTGTCCGTCGTTACATTTTGAATCCTGTCACCGTAAGTCTCTTCAGTACGCTCGGTACAGGTAATCACCGCATCCGTAAACGTTACATTTTGAAAACCCTTATCTTTAGATGACATACCACCAAACAAAAAGCCCGTCGCATATAGAGTCACCACCACTGACCCTGCAATAATCAGGAACGCAACACTAAGCACAACGACGTTTTGTTTTTTAGTAGGCCCGGCCATTAATTCATTCACTCAAGTCAAAATACAGCGGAACATATCGACGAACTAGCTATAAATTAAACTCAGCTAAACACCTTAAGGCCGATATACGCATATATCAGTATAACCCTCACTTGCTAACTGCGCCGCGTGAAGTTCACTCATTACGCCTTTTTCGCAATAAAGAAGATAACTCCGCCCCTTCTCTCCCTCTTTCTCTAGCGCAACAAAGGCAGTGCTTAATTTGAAAAAGGGAATCGTTAAGACCTGATTATCACTCAACACCAAAGGCTTTAACGACTGCTCGTCCGGGTGCCTTACATCGATAACCACATCTCCCGCAACCAACGAGTCTTTTTGCGGAACTTGCGGCAACGAACTTTGCGTGGCCATCACCTTATCAATAGGCTGCATTACGCTCTGCTCAACAGCCTGATCTAAGATATCAAAATCAAATCGAGCCTCTTGCTCGATCACATGCTCTTCATTAACACGCGATGAAGGTTTTACCGAAATAACGCCGCAATACTCTGGGATATTAGCCGAAAACTCTTCCGCGCCAATATCGCGGGCCATATTTATAATATCGCGCTTATCGGTTACTACCAGCGGGCGGAATATCATCGTATCGACAACTTTATCGATGACCGCAAGATTATGCATCGTCTGGCTAGAAACCTGTGCAACCGCTTCTCCCGTCACCAAGGCTGGAATCTGCCCTCTTTTCGCTAGCTTCTCCGCTGCACGCAGCATCATACGCTTGAGTACTACCCCCACATTAGAAGGATCAATCTGGGTTAAGATCTCCGCAACCACCTTATCAAAAGGCACCGTCACAAAGCGAACTTTATGGGTCGAACCAAAGCGCTGCCAAAGATAAAAGGCAATCTCTTTAACGCCAATTTCATGCGCCAAACCACCGAGATTGAAAAAGCAATAATGCGTTTTCAATCCACGCTTAATCATCATGTAACTAGCAACAGTTGAGTCGAAGCCTCCGGAGACCAAGGATAAAACCGACTCCTGCGTGCCAACAGGGAAACCACCCAAACCAGGGTACTTTTCGGCTACCACATAACAAGTTTGATTTTTTATCTCGACGTTAACGGTCACTTCAGGGTTGACCAACCTAACGCCCGCCGTATTGCAATGCTGGTTAAGACCGCCACCGACGTAACGCTCGACATCCGTCGAGGTATAGTCATGCTGCCCCGTACGCTTAACACGCACGCAAAACGTCTTACCTGTTAACTGATCACCCCAGTGCTCATAAGCGCGTTCATAAATGTCATGCATTGACTCAAAGTCATAACTACACGTGCGCAACGAGTGTGCAATACCTGGTGTACGCGATAATATATCGACAATTTTTTCGCACACCTCAGGCGCATCTGTCGGCACACGAACTTCGATACGATCCCAATCCTGAAGCACATGCAAGCCCGGACAAATCCCGCGCATAAGCAAGCGTAAATTTTCAACCAAGTGCTTCGTCCAACGCTTTCGTACAGATGGACTTTTGATGGTGATTTCGGGAAACAAACGCACAACAAAAACCAAGGGAAACACTACTTCAATATTCTTTTCAGTCATTAAAAACACGCAAATTAGACAGTTAAAACACAAGCCAGGAAGCGCACACAAAAGGGGCGCAGCCGGCACTGAGCGCACCATTCCGGTGCGCACATATTACCCTTACCGAACCTCGACTTATCGCAAAGCCTCCAAGGTCACACTTAGGGTGATTTCCCTTATTATGGCATATAACTTGCGTTTTCCGGGCTACTCGTCTTGCGTCTTTGCGAGATTGCATTAATATGACAGCTCTCGTTCAACCAACAGAATTGAACGTACATTTTTTAAAATCAAAATTCAACATCAACATCAACATCAACACTAGGACTAATACTCCGGAGGCATCCTTATGTCAGAGAAGACTCTGAATCTAATTAAAGATAATGAAGCACGCTGGGTCGATCTTCGTTTTACTGATACTAAAGGTAAAGAGCAACACGTCTCAATCCCAGTATCTGAAGTAGGCGACAGTTTCTTCGAAGAAGGCAAAATGTTTGATGGTTCATCTATCGCCGGCTGGAAAGGCATTAATGAATCCGACATGATCCTTATGCCAGATGACAGCTCCGCTGTATTAGACCCTTTTACCGATGAGACAACCGTTATCATTCGTTGTAACATCGTTGAACCTACTACAGGTCAAGGCTATTCACGTGACCCACGCTCTATCGCTAAACGCGCAGAAGAGTACTTGAAAAGCACCGGTCTTGGCGACCACGCACTCTTTGGCCCTGAGCCAGAATTTTTCGTCTTTGATGACGTCAAATGGGGCTCAGACATGAGCGGCAACTTCTACAAAGTGTCCTCCGAAGAAGCTGCATGGTCCTCCGACAAGAGTTTTGATGACGGTAACATGGGGCATCGCCCTGGCGTTAAAGGCGGTTACTTCCCAGTTCCTCCAGTCGACTCACTACACGACATCCGTGGTGCAATGTGTGGCGCTATGGAGCAAATGGGTCTTGAGATTGAAGTGCATCACCACGAGGTTGGCACTGCTGGTCAATGTGAAATCGGTGTTGGCCCCGCTACCTTGACTCAAAAGGCTGATGAAGTTCAAATCCTTAAGTACTGCGTACATAACGTTGCTCATGCTTATGGCAAAACCGCAACATTTATGCCTAAGCCTCTCGTTGGCGACAACGGTAGTGGCATGCACGTTCACCAATCGTTCATAAAAGACGGCGTAAACCAATTCGCTGGTGAAGTTTATGCTGGTATGAGCGAAACCGCCTTATTCTACATCGGCGGCATCATCAAGCATGCTAAAGCGCTTAACGCTTTCTGTAATGCTTCTACCAACTCTTACAAGCGTTTGGTTCCAGGCTTTGAAGCACCAGTTATTCTAGCTTACTCAGCGCGTAACCGTTCGGCCTCAATCCGTATTCCATACGTGCCTTCACCAAAAGGTCGTCGTATCGAAACTCGCTTCCCAGACTGTACTGCCAACCCATACCTAGCATTCTCCGCATTGCTAATGGCAGGCCTTGACGGCATTAAGAACAAAATACACCCTGGCGATCCTGCAGACAAAGATCTTTACGACCTTCCTGCCGAAGAACTCGCTGAGTACCCAACTGTTTGCGCATCTTTAGAAGAAGCGCTTACAGCATTGGACGCAGACCGCGAGTTCTTGAATGCTGGTGACGTATTCACTGACGACACTATCGATGCTTACATCAGCCTTAAGAAAGAAGAAGTTGAAAAACTGAATATGACAACTCACCCAGTTGAGTTCGAAATGTACTACTCAGTCTAATTTAGACAATTTCCGCTTGAGCAGCAATATTCAAAACGCTATCAAAGCCCGCCTAGTGCGGGCTTTTTTGTTTATACTCAACACATCATCAAACGCACCAACCTTAACACTCACACACTTTACCCCCCGAGCCGCCCATGCGATTGCGCCCCCTAATATTTCTAGCCTTAGCCTTTATTCTCACCTGTGCTGGCACAACTAATCTGGCTAACGCGGCAAATGATGAGCTTTACAAAATTGTCGATAAAGACGGAAATATCACCTTTTCAGATACCTCGCCCAAAAATGGTGCGGAAGTAGTTCAACTCAAAACGACAAATGTCCAGCAGGGCTATAAAAGCAACGAAAGCACTAGATTTAAGCAACAGCCAAAGTCGGACGCACAGAAAAAGGGCAAAAAAGCAAAGACAGATTATCAAATTCAAATCACTGCGCCGCATGAAGGGCAAAAAATTGGCCCCGTGCAGAAAAGTATCGACATACAAGTAAGTAGTGCAAACCCTTTACTGCCAGAGCACCGCATTCAATTTCTACTTAACGGTCAAGCCATCGGCTCACCCTCCCCAGCGCTGAACATACAAGTCCCACTCTCAATTAAAATGCGCGGCAAGAAAAGCGTTACCGCAATCTTACTCGACGCCCAAGGACAGCGAGTAAGTCATAGTCAAACCGTCAATTTCTACATAATTCGACCCGGCGGAAATTAAACCCCTTACTTGGAGCGTTTCTTGCTTTCATCACTCCAAGTGAATTGAGAGCGCCTCATGATAGAGCAAAGCACCGATAACGAAATTCTAGACACTTTAATTACCGCGATTGTCGTCCTAGATGATCAGCTGAATATTCTGCGCGTGAACACTTCTGCCGAAGCATTACTCGGAGCAAGCAGCGAACAACTAATATCCAAGCATATCAGCCTCTGCTTTTCGCTGTTAGATGGCACGCCTAAGGCACTGCAAGACGCTCTCAACGAGCGCAAAGATTTCACGCAGCGCAAAATAAGCTGGAAGCTACATCACGATAGAGAAGTCACCATAGATTACTCGGTGACCTCCGATGCCGATAACGGCCAAATCATATTGGAAATCCAACCCCTCGACCGCCTAATTAAAATTAGCCGAGAAGAAGCATGGATATCATCCCAAGAGACCTCCCGCAACCTCATTAAAAGCATGGCGCACGAGATCAAAAACCCACTTGGGGGTATTCGTGGTGCCGCACAACTACTATCAAGAGAGCTAGCCTACGACAGTACGCTTGACGAATACACCAAGATAATTATTCATGAAACAGACCGACTAAGAAATCTCGTTGATCGTCTTCTAGGCCCACGTACACCGCCAAAATTCGTTGAACTCAATATTCACGAAGTGCTTGAGCACGTTATATCCGTCATTGAATTAGAAGCCCTAGGCCAAATCAGTATAAAACGAGATTACGACCCAAGCATCCCAATGATACTCGGCGACCATGACCAACTCATTCAGGCGTTTCTGAATATTGCCCGCAACGCCATGCAAGCGCTACTAGAGTGTAACGAGACAAATGAAAATGGGAAAAAAATCACCATCTCAACTCGCATTAAACGCCGTTACACCATCGGTAGAAATAATTACCCGCTCGTTGCCAGAGTCTCCATTATCGATACAGGCCCCGGCATCCCTGACGATATCGTCGAAGATATTTTCTTTCCAATGATCACCGGCCGAGCAGAAGGTAGCGGACTTGGATTATCTATTTCACAAAATTTAATCGGTCAACACCAGGGTTTGATCGAGTGCAACAACGAACCCGGCGCAACCGAATTCGCCGTATACCTTCCACTAGGGCAGAATTATGAACAAAAGTAACTTGGTATGGATTATTGATGATGACCGCTCTATCCGATGGGTATTAGAGAAAGCACTTCAGCAGGCAAACATCCCCACAACCAGTTTTGAATCGGGAAACAAAGCGCTGGCTGCTCTCGCACACGAAAAACCACAAGCCATTATTAGTGATATTCGCATGCCAGGAATAGACGGCTTAACCATGCTGAAACAAATCCACCAGCAACACCCTGAGCTACCGATCATTATTATGACAGCACACTCCGACCTCGATAGCACGGTGTCAGCCTACCAAGGTGGTGCCTTCGAGTACTTACCCAAGCCGTTTGATGTTGACGAAGCGGTTGATGTCACTCAGCGCGCACTCGCCGTCGCTAACGAACAAGAAGAGCCCAATGAGTCAGTTAACTCCGTAGATGAAGAAACCGACATTATTGGTGAAGCTCCCGCTATGCAGGAGGTATTCCGAGCCATCGGCCGGCTGTCTCAATCAAATATCACCGTATTGATTAACGGTGATTCCGGTACAGGAAAAGAGCTGGTCGCCAAGGCATTGCATACTCACAGCCCAAGAAAAAACGGTCCATTTATTGCGCTTAACATGGCTGCTATTCCACGTGATCTAATTGAATCCGAATTGTTTGGTCATGAAAAAGGCGCTTTTACCGGCGCGGGCGGACAGCGTCAGGGTCGATTCCAGCAAGCCAACCGTGGCACGCTATTTTTAGATGAAATTGGTGACATGCCGGCCGAAACTCAAACGAGACTATTGCGCGTCTTAGCCGATGGGGAGTTTTATCGTGTCGGCGGCCACACACCAATCAAAGTCGATGTGCGCATCATTGCGGCAACCCACCATAATTTAGAAAAATTAGTAGAAAACAATCACTTCAGGGAAGATCTGTTTCACCGCCTAAACGTGATACGGATTCACCTCCCCAAACTCTCGAACCGTAGAGAAGACATCCCCAAGCTCACCCAACACTTTTTAAACAGCGCCGCTAAAGAGCTAGATGTTGAACCAAAAAACCTCACAAAAGAAGCCGAGATCTACCTCAGCAACCTTACCTGGCCAGGTAACGTGCGGCAATTAGAAAACACCTGTCGCTGGATTACGGTTATGGCCTCTGGCCGTGAAGTACACGTTCAGGATTTACCGCCAGAGCTGAAAGAAAACAAAACCACCGCCACACCAAGAGGTGATTGGGATAAAGCGCTACGCCATTGGGCCGACCAGTGTCTCGCTTGCGGGCAGAGCAGCATTCTATCCGAAGCAGTCCCGACCTTTGAGAAAGCGCTCATTGAAACTGCGTTAAAGCATACTGCCGGACGTAAACGTGATGCCGCTAACTTACTCGGCTGGGGGCGTAACACCTTAACGCGAAAGCTAAAAGAGCTAGGCATGAACACCCCTGACGAGGATTAGCGCCCCCGCTTACTATCAAACACCTCCGTTTACGGATACTAATAACAGTATTCGTAAGCGACTTGGATGCGCCTCTTGCCATTATGGCCATGCACCACTTTAAAGCACGCCCCATAATTATCCCGCGTATAGTTAAAAATATCGTAATCGTCGTGATAATGCATGTAATCAGGACAATAATCGTGATGCATCACCGCCCCTAGTAGCACTTGACTACCGATATAAATATGATTGCTTGTGTGGCGCCGGAGATGATGCTGCGAGCCGTGATGCTTGTGTGTTCTGTGCTTACGGTGCTTATTGTGGTGACGATCATGATGGCGATTATGGCTGTTGTGACGGCTGTGACTATTGTGGCCGCTATGGTGACGCCTATCATGATTATTGCGCCCATGATGGTCATTATGCGTATCATGCCGACGAGAGCTATGGTGGCGGGATCTATCTTGATGATTATGATGGCGGCCAGCATGCTCACCATGTTTACGCCCTGCAGGCTTGGACACTTGACGCCTGCGTTCTTGGTGATTACTCTCCCGCTGATGAGTCGCCTGATCCTTACGACCATTTTGACGGTTTTGGCGATCGGTATGACGCTCACGCCGCCCTTCATTTGTCGATTGATGCTCACGCTCTGCCGCTAACACTTGATTCGGTATCGCAACAGCTTGTGTCATAAATATCACAGCGCCGCAGGCCATGATGGAAAGAACTCTTTTCATAAACCACCTCTTTATTCTTAACGGGGAGTGTCAAACAACAGCACTTAACATCAAGAATAAAGAAGTCAGACTTAACACAAGCTGAACTTGCGTTATTTAAAACCTAGTGTCTCTAAAACCTAGTGACTTTAAAACTTAGTGGCTCTTCTCGCCACCTTCACCTTCAGCCTCGGCACGTGCCTTAGCTTCAGCCATCGCTTGCGCATAAATCGCATCAAAGTTAATCGGTGGCAACATCAATGGAGGGAAACCACCACGGACAACCGTACTATCGATCGCTTCGCGAGCATACGGGAAGATAATATTTGGGCCAACAGTCGAAAGCATATGCTGCAAACGCGCTTGCTCCAAACCTGAAACACGGAAAAGACCGGCTTGATGAATTTCAGTTAAAAATGCGACCTTATCTTCTAGTTTGACAGTGACAGTTAACTGTAAAACAACTTCATATAAGTCTTCAGTCACTTTAGATATTTGCGTGTTTAAATCTTGACTTACCTGAGGTTGAACCTGAGGACGAGCAGTCACAGCCATAGGCGACTCAAACGACAAGTCTTTAACATAGATACGTTGCACGGAAAATTGTGGTTGTGCGCCCGCATCAGCCGCTGCAGCTTCTGGTTCTTTTTGTTCGTCAGTCATGCCTACTTCCTCAATAGTCTCAATCACCTATGGGGTGAAAATGGGGGTGAAAATAATTTTTTAGATGGATGAAGGTTAGCCCATCGTTTATACGAATCAAGAAGCTAACGCAACAATAAACCTGATAAATAATGTCTCTATTATGTGGGGGTGCTAAAACCACTTTGCAAGTGAAAAGCAACAAAAGCGCGATTTAGCACATCAACACGACTCTAGCCTGATTCGCTCAGCACCAACATAGAATTCAATCGCCCCCGGTACTCAAGCGCCATTAACTCATCGCAACCACCAATATGCTGGCCTTCAATCCAAATCTGAGGAACCGTCCGACGGCCACTCTTATTTAGCATCTCCTGACGCAACGCAGGATCGCCATCCACTGCAAACTCTTTGTAATCCACACATTTAGAATCTAAAAGCGATTTAGCACGGACACAATACGGACAAAATCGCGTTGTATAAATTTCTACCTTCGCCATTAGTTACCCTTTATTACCGGCAAGTTTTGCCCCTGCCATTCAGCCATACCACCCTGCATACGATTTACTGTGTAGCCAAGGTCTTTTAGTAACTTACCGCTTGCGCCGCCATGCTGCCCCGCCTTATCCACCACAATGATGGTTTTGCTTTTATGCTTTTCAAGCTCTTCTGCACGGCTAGCCAATTTAAGATGGGGGATATTAACCGCACCCGTAATATGCCCTGCTTTAAACTCCTTAGCTTCACGGACATCAAGCAGTATTGCTTCATCAGCGTTCAACATGCGAGTCACCTCATGCAAAGACAAAGACGTTCCACCTTTTCGACTCTCGACAAAAATCAATGCAGACACCAAAACTGCCAACAAGCTCACCAACAGCCATTGCTCTGAAACAAAAACTAACCAATTCACACAAACACCCCAAAAAATACCTGACAAATTGTGGCGGAGTATACACCAACACGCGAGGTGATGCTCCTGATGTACCATACTCAAAGCAACAGTAAAGTTGCTGATGGCGTTACAATACCTTTAAAATGCCCCCTTTACGCCCGATTGCCCTATTTATTTAATCTGGAATTCAAGCATGAGTAACATCAATACCCCAGTTGTCCTTATCATTCTCGACGGATTTGGATACAGTGAGACCGACAAATACAACGCCATCAACAACGCCAATGCACCTACCTGGCAAAAGCTTTGGGCAGAAGCACCCAAAACCACTATTGGTACCTCAGGCGCCGATGTCGGACTACCAGATGGCCAGATGGGCAACTCTGAAGTCGGCCATATGACCCTCGGTGCAGGCCGTGTTGTATACCAGAATTTTACCCGTATTAATAAATCCATTAAAGACGGCGACTTTTTCAAAAACGAGGTTTACTGCAAAGCTATCGATAGCGCCGTAAGTAAAGGCAAGGCCGTGCATATACTCGGCCTACTTTCTGCCGGTGGCGTTCACAGCCACGAAAAACACATTTTTGCCATGATGGAAATGGCCGCCAACCGCGGTGCTGAAAAAATCTACCTACACGCTTTTCTTGACGGTCGCGACTGCCCTCCTCGCAGCGCTGAGCCTTCACTATTAAGAACTGAAAAGAAGTTTTCTGAGCTCGGTAAAGGCCGAATCGCCAGTGTTTGCGGCCGATTCTTTGCGCTTGATCGCGACCAGCGCTGGTCACGCGTTCAATCCGCTTATGATCTGCTTACCGCAGGCAAATCCGACTATACCGCCACAAGTGCTGCAGAAGCTCTATCTACAGCTTATGAGCGCGACGAAAACGACGAATTCGTCAAAGCCACTGCAATTCTCGATAGTGACAATCAAAAAGTTTCCATGGAAGACGGCGACGCCGTATTGTTCATGAACTTCCGTCCTGACCGTGCACGACAAATCACCAACGCTTTTGTTGATGACAACTTCGATGGATTTACTCGCGAACAACGCCCCAAGCTTTGCGATTTTGTGATGACTACAGAATACGCCAGCAGTATTCCTGCTAGCTGTGCATTCCCACCACAGAATTTGGTGAACTCGTTTGGTGAAGTCATGGCCAAAGCTAACAAGCGCCAACTACGTATCGCCGAAACTGAAAAATACGCGCATGTGACTTTCTTTTTTAGTGGTGGACAAGAAGATCTATACGAAGGTGAAGAGCGCATCTTAGTGCCATCTCCGCAGGTTGAAACCTACGACGAAGTACCTGAAATGAGCGCACACGAAGTCACAGATAAACTCATTGAATCCATTGAGTCCGGCAAGTTTGACGCCATCATCTGTAACTATGCAAACTGCGACCAAGTAGGTCACACAGGCAACTATGACGCTGCCATAAAAGCCGTCGAAGTTGTTGATGAATGCCTAAGTAAAGTGCTAGCCGCGCTTGAGAAAGTCGGTGGTGAAGCGTTAATTACTGCGGATCACGGTAACGTGGAAGTGATGTATGACGAAGCCAACGGCCAACCTCACACACAACACACCACCTTCCCTGTACCACTAGTCTATGTTGGCAACAGAGACATTAAGCTACGTGACGCCGGTAGCCTAGCCAATATTGCACCCTCGTTATTAGACCTTTTAGGGCTTGAGCAACCTGCAGAAATGGACGAACCGTCGCTTATCGAGCGTAACTAATATTAAGCACCGCTAATCTCAAATACAGCTAGGCCCCCAGCCTATGATGCACCGTAAATGGTGCATCATAGGCAAACAATAGAGTAAGCAGCCCACTCATGATATCGCCCCTTAAACTCATTATTTTTGTTTTGTCGTTATCGCTCAGCGCAGCTTGCTGGAGCCAAGAGCCAATTAGCGCAAAACAACTTAAAGAGCTAAGAGAGACGATTGACGCACTCAAACAAGAACTAAAAAACGCACAAAAAAGCCGAGACAAAACCCAAAAAATCTTAGAAAGTACCGAAAAGAACATTGGCGAACTCAGCAAAAAGGCTAAGCGCTTAAAGAATGAGCTCAAAGCTAACAAAAAAAAACTGGACGGATTAAAGCAAGAAAGAATACAGCTTAACGAAAAGAAAACATCACAACAGCACATCATTGGCGAGCACATAAACGCCGCTTACCGGCTTGGACAGCTCAGTAAAATCCGCCTCATTCTCGATCAGCAAGACCCGACTGAAGTCTCCCGCAATAGCGAATACTTCCGTTATTTCATTGAAGCTCGTGCCGAAAAAATCGTCGAGTACCGAGCCACACTCGCGCAAATCAACGCTATCACACCAAAAATCACTCAACGTGCGACCCAAATTGAAGAACAGCATAAAACGTTAAAAAAACAGCAAACAAAATTACAGCAAAATCAGCAACAACGACAACAACTGTTAGCAACGCTCAACACCCGCATCGCCAATAAAGATCAACGCCTGAAGACTTTGCTTGAGAACCATCAACGCCTACAAAAACTGTTTGCTCAAATCAGCCAAAGCGTCAACGATATAAAGCTGCCCTTCCATGAGAGGAACTTCAGCAAGCTCAAAGGCAAACTCCCTTGGCCGGCAAAGGGAAAGGTTTTACAACGCTTTGGTAGCACGCGAGTAGCCAACCGCATGAAATGGGACGGCCTCCTGATTGCATCTAAGCCCGGCAACCCAGTCAAGGCAGTACATCACGGACGTGTGGTTTTTTCAGATTATTTACGAGGACACGGCTTGCTAATTATTGTCGACCACGGCAGCGAATTTATGTCGCTCTACGCCCACAACCAAAGCTTATTTAAGACCTTAGGCGAATGGGTCGATACGGGCGAGCAAATCGCCACCGTAGGCAGTAGTGGCGGCCAGAAGCAGAGCGCACTGTATTTTGAGCTGCGTCACAAGGGCAAGCCCACCAACCCCCAAACCTGGTTCAGTCGCGTTTAACGCCAAATTTTCAAGCAAAACACCTCCGCTCAAGCTGTGATGATGGCAAACCCTTGCTAATATGCATGGTTTTGACTGCAATAGTGACAGCTTTCTTCTACCATACATTAGTGGGTTAACCTCAATAGCAACAAGCTAAGTACAATATGATAAGTACAAGGGCTAACAGCAAAACATAAATAGTCTATTAAACAAATAAGCTGCATACTACGATTTACCACATAAATGTATAACACAATAGATGTATAACTACCCCTGCACAGGGAGAGGTATCAAGGTGACCGCAGCGATGAAATCGCCACTTAAACTCGGATTATTGATCATCACAACGCTAAGCACACTACTTAGCGCCGTCAGTCATGGACAAGACTCACAAGACAACGATAGTGACGTTCACACCAAGATTAGCGTGCTTCCACTCGAAGATTTACGTGTTTTCACCAAAGCTTACGACCATATTCGTAACGCCTACGTCCGAGAAATAGACGATAGAACACTGCTTGAATACGCCATTCGCGGCATGCTCAACGAGCTAGACCCACACTCAACCTATCTTGACGCTAGCTCGTTCGACGAGCTGCAAGTACACACCACCGGCGAATTCGGTGGGCTAGGCATTGAAGTCGGTATTGAAGATGGTTACGTTAAAGTCATCTCCCCAATTGACGATACTCCGGCTGCCGCTGCTGGCGTTCAAGCTGGCGACCTCATTATCAAAATTAACGATGTCACAGTGAAAGGCTTATCCCTTAAAGACGCCGTTGAGAAAATGCGCGGCCCCAAAGGCAGCGAAATTACGATTACCCTATTAAGAAAGGGGCTTACTCAACCTTTTGACTTAACATTAGTGCGCGATACCGTCAAAGTCCGCAGCGTTAAAGCCAGCATGAAAGAAGGCCATTTTGCCTACATTCGCATTGCCCAATTCCAAGTGCATACAGGCCAAGATGTTGCCAAAGCCTTTGAGAAGTTGAAGAGCGAATCAGCAGAAATTAAAGGCTTAGTATTGGATCTGCGCAACAACCCCGGCGGCGTCCTGCAAGCCTCAGTCGAGGTAGCAGATCAATTCATTGAAGATGGCCTAATTGTTTACACCGAGGGGCGGCTCAAAGACTCTAACGTCCAATACGAAGCCAACCCCGGTGATATCACCGACGGCTTACCCATAGTTGTATTGATTAACGGAGGCTCAGCCTCAGCCTCAGAAATTGTCGCGGGAGCACTTCAAGATCAAGGTCGAGCCATTATTATCGGCACTCGCAGCTTTGGTAAAGGCTCGGTGCAATCTGTTATCCCCATCACTAACGACCGAGCCATTAAAATCACTACGGCCTTGTATTACACGCCTCAAGGGCGATCAATTCAAGCCGAAGGCATTACCCCTGATATCGAAGTTGAGCCATTCAAAGTTTCGCCAATAGAGCAACACAGTCGAATCAAGGAATCCAACCTCAGCGGCCACCTTGCGAACGGGAACAACACGAAAAAGAAAAAGAAGAAGAAGAAAAAGAAATCCAAGTCCAAATCAAACAATAAAAACAGCTCTAGCACCAATGACGATAAAAAAACAGCATCTATTGCGGATACCGATAGCCAGCTATACGAAGCTATCACCTTACTTAAGGGGCTTGATCTGTTTATCCGACAAGAGAAAAAGCGTCTAGACGCTAAAGCGGCTAAAGAAGCAGCCCTTAAGCAAGCAGCTTTAGAGGCCGCGCAAGAACAAGAAGCAGAACAAGACGATAGCCCTAGCGAAACCAAGAAAAGCCCGTAAACATCACAGCACAAGTGACGACAGTTAAAAAAGCCCCCACCTCAAACAGGCGCCAATTATCAGCAAGCGCCCTAAAGCTTTTAGCCGCAATTGTCACCGCACTTACATTATTAGTAAGTGCTGTGTACAGCATTGCCGAAGAGATAAAGCCTAAACGCGCAATCGTCTCCATCATCATTGATGATATCGGCTACTCGCTCCACAGCGGCCAATCCGTTATTGATATCCCGCACAACCTGACTCTAGCCATTATCCCGTTTACCCCCTATGGCAAACAACTCGCAACTATCGCTCACCAATCTCAGCGCGAAATAATGCTACACGCCCCTATGGAAACACTAAGCACCGACAAATGGGAACAAAGCCTAAACACCCTTATGGGCAAAGATGAATTTACGACCCTACTACAGCAAATGTTATTGGACATCCCTTACGTCAGCGGCCTCAACAACCACGGTGGCAGTAAGCTCACTCAAGACCGCCAGCGCATGAACTGGCTTATGCTTTCACTCGCAAGACATCAACTGTACTTCGTCGATAGCCGCACTACCGCAGAAACTCAAGCAAGCACCGCTGCCGCTCAAGCAGCAATACCTCATCACGATCGTGATATTTTCCTCGATAATAATCGAGACACTACCGCCATAATAAAACAGCTAGACAAGCTACTTGCACTTGCGCTACGCGAAGGGCAAGCAATTGGCATCGGCCACCCTTACCCTGAAACTATCCAAGCACTTACCCAAAAACTCCCCGAATTCCGCCAAAAACAAGTCGAGATTGTTAAGGTTTCAGCCTTACGAGCCACACCTAAACACCGTATTTTAGACCGTGTGGAGCTATCAGAATCACAGCGGAAAAACATACAAAACGACCAAAAAACATACGGAAATTAGGCTGTCACTGATCAAAGCGCAAAACAATAAACCACCCACGGTTAGGCCAAAAAGCGATTAAAAACAACACCTTATATATCATAAAGATTTTAAAAAATCACCTTAGTGGTTTTTTCGTGCATACAAAAAATATATCAATACAGAAACGATATTTACGACTATACTTCGGCCGTCTCTTCGCGCTTTAGACACCTCGCGAAGTTAAACGGTTGCCAGTAATGACGGCAATGCCCTTTATACCAATCTTCCATGAGATCTGCTGATCGACACACGCTGAGCGATAAACCCACGTACGAATACCACCCGGGGGGCAGCGTAGTAGCAGAGGGAACAATGGAGATGTGGAGGTAAACATATGATCAGAACAAATGATGAAGCCAACAACGGCCACCTAAGAAATAATCGATTCTTCAAAAAAGCGGACTACTGGTATTACAGCACTCGCGAAGGGTTCAATATCGGCCCATTTGACTCACACAGTAAAGCAGAGAGTGGCGCCAGCGAATTTATAGACTTCGTTATGCACGCAGATAACGACACACTCCAGACACTTCAACGTTATGGTGATAGCGCTGCTGCCTAAAAGCCCTCGACGCCTAAGCCCGAAATCTGCGTACTAATACTATATCCGTCTAATACTACGGGCTCTAGAAATCTAAGCTTGTAAGCGTATTTGGCCTACTAAAAACCTCCAATTAGGTACGCCTACTGGGGGTTTTTAGTTCACATTCTCAGCCACGGCTAAAGCCTAACCTCAAGTCCCTCACGCCGCATGTGCAACTTTGCCTCTTCGATACTATATTGCCCGAAGTGAAAAATACTCGCCGCTAACACTGCGTCAGCGCCGCCCTGCTTCACACCATCCACTAGATGCTGCAAACACCCTACGCCACCCGAGGCAATTACCGGCACCTGCACCGCATCACTGATCGCACGAGTCACGCCCAAATCAAAGCCATCTTTTGTGCCGTCGCGATCCATACTAGTCAGCAGAATTTCACCCGCCCCGTAGTTAGTCATCAACACAGCCCACTCCACGGCATCAATACCTGTCGGTTTACGACCATCATGAGTGAAGATCTCCCAGCGGGCCGTCTCTCCGGGCGCGCTTACGCGCTTGGCATCGATCGCGACCACAATACATTGCGATCCAAATTTTTCCGCTGCTTCACCCACGAACGCAGGGTTATGAACAGCTGCCGAATTGATCGATACTTTATCAGCACCGGCATTGAGCATTTTACGTATATCAGCCAACTCCCGGATACCACCGCCGACCGTTAACGGGATAAACACTTCAGAAGCGATTTTTTCCACGGTATGTACCGTCGTGTCACGATCTTCATGACTGGCCGTAATATCCAGAAAAGTAATTTCATCCGCGCCTTGTTCGTTGTACTTCTTCGCAATTTCAACCGGATCACCAGCATCGCGAATATCAACAAACTGCACACCTTTTACAACTCGTCCCTTGTCGACATCAAGACAAGGAATAATACGTTTTGCTAACCCCATGTTAATTTCCTCACGCCTTTAGGCGATCATCACAAAAAGCTTGTGCTTCTTGCAAATCCAAGGTGCCTTCATAAATAGCGCGGCCTGTAATTGCGCCTGTAATTCCTGCATGCCCTGTATCAAGCAAGCCACGAATATCATCCATATTGGTAATGCCACCAGAAGCAATCACGGGAATTACCGAAGCATCCGCCATTTCTCGTGTAGCCTCGACATTAACACCCTGCATCATGCCGTCACGAGCAATATCCGTGTAAACAATGGCAGAAACGCCGTCATCAGCAAAGCGCTTAGCAAGGTCAGTCGCCTTAACTTCCGACACTTCAGCCCAACCGTCTGTTGCAACAAAACCGTCTTTTGCGTCCAAGCCAACAATAACGGTGTCAGGAAATGCCTTGCAGGCCTCACTCACGAATTCGGGCTCTTTCACCGCTTTTGTGCCGATAATGACGTAGTTAACGCCCGCATTAAGGTAATACTCAATCGTCTCTAAGCTACGAATTCCGCCACCAATTTGAATTGGCAGCTCAGGGTAAGCCTTAGCAATTGCCGTTACCACCTCGCCATTAACCGGCTCACCAGCAAATGCGCCATTCAAGTCCACTAGATGCAAACGCCGCGCGCCCTGCTCAACCCAGCGTTTTGCTACACCAATAGGATCATCAGAAAATACGGTAGAATCATCCATAACACCCTGACGCAGGCGTACACATGCGCCGTCTTTTAAATCTATTGCTGGTATAACTATCATCGATTACTCGCTTATTAAGAGACTTTACCGTCCCATTGAACAAAATTCTTTAATAACTGCAAACCATCTTTATGGCTCTTCTCAGGGTGAAACTGCACCGCAAAGACATTTTTATCCGAAATTGCACTCGTAAAACCAAGCCCGTAATGACACTCTCCAGCTCGTTTTTCCGCATTTTGCATCTCAATGTAATAACTGTGCACAAAATAAAAGCGACTGTCATTTGCGATGTTAGCCCACAAAGGGTGGTCAATACTTTGATTCACTTGATTCCACCCCATGTGTGGGACTTTTAGATGATCCTGCACCTCTTGTGACTGAGTACTCTGGGCATTAGCATTCACCTTGAACTCTTCTGAGTCAGAAAAATACTTTACCTCACCATCAAAGTGCCCCAAACAAGCAACACCGTCGTTCTCTTCACTACGATTCATCAAGGCCTGCATACCCACGCATATTGCAAGCAAGGGTTTACCCTGCGCAATTACGTCGGCAACGACCTTATCGAGATTTAAACGTAAGATTTCGGCCATACAATCACGAATAGCGCCGACACCCGGAAATATCACATGATCAGCATCAGCAATGCGCTGAGGGTCCGCTGTAACATCAATTTTGACATCCGGCGCCACATGCTGCACCGCACTCGCTACCGAGTGTAAATTCCCCATACCGTAATCAATTATCGCTATGTGTTTAGCATTCATAAAATTTCACTGCTTAGTAAAGAGCTGCCTAGTAAAGAATAGTAAGTGTATACCGCGTCTGGCCGAGGTTTAAAACACTTGCTTAGAGGCTGCCTTTAGTAGAAGGCATAATATTCCCTAAACGCTCATCGCGCTCAAGTGCCATCCGCAAGGCTCGACCAAAAGCTTTAAATACTGTTTCAATTTGATGATGTGCATTGTCGCCGCGCAAACAATCAATGTGCAAGCTCACTTTAGCGTGGTTCACAAACCCTTGGAAGAATTCACGGAACAGCTCTGTATCAAACTGACCAATACGCTTTTGTGTAAAGGGAACGTTCATTACAAGGCCAGGGCGCCCCGAGAAATCCACCACAACTCGTGACAAAGCCTCATCAAGTGGGACATACGCATGCCCATAACGACGAATACCACGTTTATCTGTAAGTGCTTTAGATACCGCTTTGCCAATGGTAATCCCCATATCTTCAACGCTATGATGATCGTCAATTGCAGTATCGCCATCACAATAAACATCTAGGTCAATCAAGCCATGACGAGCGATTTGATCCATCATGTGTTCAAGGAAGGGCACGCCGGTATCAAACTTTGACTGGCCTGTGCCATCCAAGTTTAATGTTACCGCTATTTTTGTTTCAAGGGTGTCACGACCTATCGTCGCTGTTCTATCACTCATTATCGCTCTCGAGTAGTCAATTAAATCAGGCCTCTCAACCGCCAATTGCGGGCAAGGAGCAAAAGCAGATTATAACGGTTCTAGCACTAACGCTGCTAGCGCTAATCATGATGTGTTCACTAAGAAGCTTGAAGCGACACAAAATGACATTGAGCGACAATATGTTTTCACCACGCTTCAATAGCGCTCATGCAACGATAACTCCCGTGTCACTTGGTGTATAATCAACCCAAGCAAAGATTGACTATTACAATCAAAAGGTGTCACTACAATGAGCAACGAATCCAGCAGCCAAACGACGGATGAGCTCGAGCCAAGGACGACGAACCACTATTTCGACAAAGTAAAAAGTCTGTTCCAAAGATACAGTTTTTTACTCATCTTCGTAGCGCTATATCTTGGGTATACCGAGTTTCAAAGCGCACTTGGTAGACAGGCTCTAAAGAATACTGGCATCAGTATGCTGTCACTTGACGAAGCCATCATTAAAGCAAAGCTTGAAAACAAGCTAGTCCTTGCGGACATATCTGCAATCTGGTGCCCGAGCTGCCGAAAATTGGACAATAACGTCTTAGCAAACCCCCGCGTTAGGGAAAGCATTGAGCAAAACTACGTCTTTGCTCGCGTTGAATACGAGTCTGATGAAGGCGAGGCTTTTATGCATAAATATGATGTGCGTGGATTCCCAACGCTATTAGTGCTTGATCAAGAAGGTGCCAAAATTCGCAAATTAGGGCTCACCTTTGACCCAGATGTTTTTATTCAAATGATCAAAATTTAGATTACGTGGATTGCCCCTTGCTCTCAGACAAGGGTTTTGACAGACTGGCGTTCATTTTTTAGTGTCGCAAACTAATGACTGCCAGTAATTCTAATATCAAATACACAACTAGCCGTAATACAGCTGTAACTCCAGCTGCCGAACGCCCGCTAAAAATCGCACTACTTGGCTATCGTAGCCACCCCTTTGTCGGTGGCCAAGGCATTTATATTCAATACTTATCACATGCACTTACCGCATTAGGCCATCAAGTAGACGTATACTCAGGGCCGCCTTACCCGCAACTCAAACAAAGTGTAAAGTTAATAAAAGTGCCCAGCCTTGAACTCTTCGAGCAGCGCAATCACGTCACAGCATTGAAACTTAAGCACCTACGCTCCTACACTGACACCTTTGAGTGGTGGGCGATGCTCACAGGCGGATTTGCCGAGCCTTATACCTTTGGTAGACGCGTACACAAACTGTTGCGCAATCAACAATATGACATTATTCATGACAATCAAAGCCTGTGTTACGCTTTACTGAAATTACAAAAAAAACATCACGTGTTAGCGACGATTCATCACCCAATTCACCGTGATCGCCAAATTGCTATCGATGCAGCTAAAACCAGAGGCCTGAAGCTCTTAACCAAACGCTGGTACAGCTTTTTATCCATGCAGGAGAAGGTTGTCGACAAACTCAAACATGTCATAACCGTATCTCAAACCTCTCGCCATGACATTGATCGTTATTTTGGTCGCCCTCACGAGCAAGTCCAGGTCATCTCTAATGGCATCGACACTGAGACATTTCGCCCTTTAAGCTCAATCAACAAACAACCTTGGCGCCTCATCACCACAGCTTCCGCTGATCAGCCCCTTAAGGGTCTGAATTATTTACTTGAAGCAATACACACATTAAAAACCGAATACCCACAAATTTGCCTGCAAGTTGTCGGGAAATTACAAAGTGGCGGTAACACCGAGAAAACCATACAGCGTTTACAGCTCGCAGAGCATATCGAGTTTTGTCACGGGATTAGCACCGAAGCTTTGGTTGAGCAATACGCCAAAGCAAGTATCGCCATCAGCCCATCACTATACGAAGGCTTTGGCCTACCCGCTGGCGAAGCGATGGCCTGCGGCCTAGCCGTTATTGTCACTGATGGCGGCGCACTCCCAGAAGTTGTTGGCAAAGCTGGCATCACCGTCCCGAAAGCCAACAGCTTAGCTTTGGCTCAGCAAATTCGGCATTTATTCAAACACCCTGAACAGCAAAAAGCACTTGGTAAACAAGCAAGGCAGCGTGTTTGCGATAATTTTTCTTGGCAAACCGTTGCCCTGCAATTAACACAGCATTATTTGAATATTATTGACGGAAAAACCTAAGCCCAGTGCAGACTATCAATTTTAAACACCTGAATATACAAGCCCAGCAAACCGTACTCGACTTAGGCTGCGGTGAAGGACGACACACATTAGGGATATTATTCGAGCACCCGAATACACGGGTTATTGGGATCGACCTCAGTTTTTCCGATTTGCAAAAAGCAGCAAAGCGGCAAGAAGAGTTCGATTTCCCCCAACAGCCATCAAGCCTTTATAGTCAAGGTGATGCTTATTCGCTACCATTTACCGATCACAGCTTTGACCACGTCATCTGCTCGGAAGTACTTGAACATTTAGACGACTACCCAAAAGCACTGGCCGAGATCAACCGAGTACTCAAGCCTGGAGGCTCTCTTGCCGTTAGCGTCCCACGCTACTGGCCGGAACGTATCTGTTGGTTGTTCAGCCGCGCTTATCACGAAGTGCCGGGCGGACATGTGCGAATTTTTCGCACCCAACAATTACGCAAAGCCATCGAGCAGTACCCGTTTCAGTTTCAACATCACCACTGGGCACATGCATTACACGTGCCCTATTGGTGGCTGCGTTGCGCCTTTTGGCGCTGGGGCAATGATTTTTTTCTAACCCGCTGGTATCACCACATGCTAGTTTGGGATCTTATGAAGCGCCCTTGGCTGACACAGACACTAGACCGCCTATTAAACCCAATAATGGGTAAAAGCATTGCCCTGTACTTTTTAAAACAGGAAGTCCTAAAACAAAAAGTTCTAAAACAAAAAACCCAAAACTAAAAGCCGTAAAACAAGAACCCAGCGATGCCAACTGAGAAAAAACAGCCTACCACCATGACTAAACTGCCAACCAAGCTACAGCAGCAGCTGGCAAAAGCCGGGCAATACATAGAAAGCTGCCAGCTAGACGACGGCCGCATCCTATGGTTCGAAAATGGTAAACTCGACCCTTGGGATCACATCGAAGCGGCAATGGGCTTGGCTATTTGCGGCAAATGGCAAGCTTGGGACAGCGCCTACTCTTGGCTCGAAAAAAATCAAAACACCGACGGCAGCTGGTACGCCCATTACTACGGCGACGAACAAAACCCCGAACATGCAGACGATCGCGCAAAAATTGACACTAACTTTGTCGCTTATTGCGCCACTGGACTCTGGCACGCCTATCGTGTATCGGGGCAGCGTCACATAGTCGAACGCTATTCTGCCATGGTGCAAAAAGCCATCAACTTTGTTCTCCGTCAGCAAAGCCCAGAGGGCGACATTCAGTGGGCACTATCTGAACGGCAAACACTGCCAAAAGATGCACTGATCACCGCATCCGCCTCAATATTGCGTAGCATTGAGTGTGCGGTAAATATTGCAAACCTGTTAAATAACACTCAAATCAATGGCGCTAAAAGTAAGGGCACTAAACACTGGCAAGAAGCACACACAAATTTAGCTCAGGCACTCAAAAACAAACCTTGGCGTTTTGACAGGACTTGGGAGAGCAAAGAGCGCTTCTCGATGGATTGGTTTTACCCAGTATTGGCAGGTATCTATTCGCCCCCTGAAGCAGAGGCTAGATTAGCCGCGCGCTGGCAAGAATTTGTAGAGAACGACTTAGGCTGTCGCTGCGTAAGCGATGAACCCTGGGTTACCATCGCAGAGTCTTGCGAATTATGCCTAGCCTTAATCGCAAGCAATGACCGACAAAAAGCAGAGCAAATTTATCAGCAGCTCCTGCGCTGGCAAGATGATGATGGTGGCTTTTGGACTGGTTATGTCTTTAGAGACAAACAAATTTGGCCACAAGAAAAAACCACCTGGACTTGTGGCGCAATATTATTAGCGGCCGACGCAATTTACCAAATAACACCCGCCTATCAATTGCTCACCTCCCCCAGCCAACTATTAGCTGAGTCGTTTTTTAGCGCGCTTGAGCAGGCTTAGGCGCGCTGTAAAATCCCAAGAGAATTAACCTGCGGCAAGCGCTCAAAGCCACCGTTAAGATAAACCTGTTGCAAAGCTAAAAACGGCCCTTGCCCACCGTCCTCAGGATGCTCAAAAATATCATGCACAGCCAAAAAACCACCTGGGCGTATATGCTTAGCCCAAGTTAGACAATCATTCATCGCCATTTCATGGCTGTGGCCACCATCAATAAACACCAGACCTAAAGGCGTAGCCCAGTGCTTGGCTGTCAATGCTGATGACGCAACAACTGGTACCACAGACGACTCTAGTTCGGCTATTTTTAAGGTACGACGAAAGCTAGGAAAACTATCCATTAGCGCATTATTGGCATCAAACAATTCAGTGTCATGATATTCCTCACCCAACTGATGCTCTTCCGAGCCACGATGATGATCTACCGCATACAGCGTATTACCAGCAAGCTTACACGCGGTGCCTAAATACACCGTCGATTTACCGCAGTAACTACCAATCTCCAAGCAAGGGCCGATATCGCCCACGGAACGTGCCAAGCGAAATAAAGCCTCGCCTTCATCTTCCGCTAAAAAACCCTTAATTGTATTTTGATCAATTAACTCTGATAATGCGGCTGCTGATACTGTCATGCTGAAATTCACACTCTATGCTTAATTGAAAAGATAAAAAATGAGTAACTACTTTTGACTAATAACTGGTGAGAAATAGCTGGTGAGAAAAGAACACAAACCTCTATTCATAAAGCGACTGGAACAATGGTGTAACCATTACTATGTTCAGTATAATATTCGCCCACAGTTTGATCATCTTGGTAAAACGCCATTCCTGCTAAAACCCCGACACTTACAACTTACAGGTAAACACCTGAATGCAGGTGACCACCTACATGTTATCTGCGACCGAAACAAACCAGTAAGCCTCAGTACTTGGTCGAGTAAACAGCAACAAGGGCATATCAGTATTGGTGATTATTGCTTGATTTCACCCGGCGTGAATATTAGCTCCGCAGTAGGTATTACCATCGGCAAGGCCTGTATGATTGCCGCCGATGTCAGCATTAGCGATAGTGATTGGCACGGCCTCTATAACCGCACTCGCCCATTCCGCTGCAGTGCTCCCGTGCACTTAAAAGACAATGTCTGGATTGGTGCCCGCGCAATAATAGGTAAAGGCGTCACGATCGGAAAGAACAGCGTCGTCGCAGCAGGTTCAATCGTAGTTAACAACGTAGAGGACAACTGCGTCGTCGGCGGCAATCCCGCAAAAATCATTAAACAGCTTAAACCCGAAAGGCGTATGCTATCGCGCGAGTTTTTATTTCAAAATGCCGACGAGCGCTATTATCTCGACCAACAAAATGCACTACATGCTTGGCTATTGCACGGAAACAGTTTCTGTCATTGGATCAAAACCCGGTTATTACCAAGTCGTAAGGATTAACTCAACGAGCAAGTCAGTTTAGATGTTCACTAATGCGCTCAGCTAGCGCTAACGACAAGTTGTGCAAACTAACATTCAGGGCCGCCACATAGTCATCAACTCCAGCCGTTGCGGTGTTTTGCTGAACATGCTCCGCGCCGCTTAACAACATGGTATCGCCTGTTTTATTAAGCAGAGTCCACTTAA
Source organism: Alteromonadaceae bacterium (assembly GCA_002746115.1). GTDB lineage: Bacteria > Pseudomonadota > Gammaproteobacteria > Pseudomonadales > Cellvibrionaceae. Next base: position 27,044 of record NVXL01000007.1, on the reverse strand, counting down.
CACGTAAATTTACTTGCCCTCCACGCACGCCCGAAAACTCCTCAACCACAATACGTAACTGGTAATCAGGACGAACTCGATTATCCCAAGGAAAGCCCCAAACTTTTTCCAGCGCCAAAGCCTGCCCCAAATCACCAGCAAGAACCCTAACCGCTGCCTCAGATAAATCCCCAGCCCAAACATGAGTCCCGGAGACATACAGTTTCTGTGAAGGCGTTAAGCTCACAATACTGGTATTTCCAAGATATTCAGGCAGTACAACAGGACCCACACCAATAGAGAGTGACTTATCCTCAATGGCATATGAGCCACTTGCACCCGCTGGATCCGTATTGGCAAACAAGGTGTAATAACTCGTTTTCGGGCCACTCGATGAACATGCCACAAGACTTAAAACGACCACGGTCATTAACAAGCGATACATATTACTCATCCTTATCTACCCCCATAATTAGAGCGCTGGGATGACGGCTCAGCTCATCCGCCAAAGCATCGACAGACCGTGCCGCCTCACGAATAGATTTTAACATTTTAGTTAACTCATATTTCAGTTCAGAATCCGGCGCCAAGATTTGATCGACACTTTTCATCGCTTGAGCCACTTGGCTTAGCGCATCATTGGCACTCGCCAAAGTTTGCTCCAAATTAGCCACCGCGCCATCCACTTTAACAGCCGTGTTTTGTTGCTCAAACACCCCTAAAATAACGCTCAAGCTCGCCATACTATCAGCTAAATCAGTGCCTATATCTTCAAACGGAATACCTTCAACTTTCGTTAAAATATCGACCAACTGGTTAGTAATTTGATCGGCAGGGTCATCGATAGTAGGGATTGCCGAGAACTTCTCACCACTCGTTAACGTTTGCTGCGCCACCGAGTCGTCGTTTATATCAACGTAAGACAAATCAATAAACCGTGAACCTGTTAGCAAGCTCGCCGTCTTCATTTGTCCGCGCAACCCTTCACGCACCATAGCGTCGATTCGATTATCCATTTGCTCCCGCGTGGGTGAGGCCTCAGAATCGAAACGTTGAGGTTCCATCGCAATATAAACATGTAAGGTATTATCAGCATTTTCAGAATTGGCCAACTCAATATTAATGACCTCACCAACTTTTAAGCCCCGAAACTCCACCGGAGCACCGACATTTAAGCCACGCACAGTACCGCTAAACTTCAGCAAGTAATAATATTCAATATTAAATTGCCCATCAACAACGGACTCCCTGTCAGGATGCAAATGAAATAGGTGACCCGCCTCTGCACGCGAACGACTTTCAAACGGTACTGCGTTATCAAAGGCAATGCCACCGTTTAATATTGAAGCCAAAGACGCCATCTGAGCCTTCACCCCTTCCGCACCAACACTAAAACCAAAACCACTCACATTCCAGAAGCGACTTTTGGTATGCACCAATTCATCATAGGGCGCGCGTATAAAGATATTCACATCAACACTTGCGTAGTCTTTCGCCAATTTATAGCCCGTCACCTCACCCACACGAACCTGACGAAAGTAGACAGGAGACCCGGTGTCCAGCGATCCCAAAATATCTGATTTAAGAGTGTACTGCCGACCAGGCTCATCCGACTCAAAGGCTGGCGACTCATCCAAGCCTTTAAACGCTGTGGTGTAACGCCCTTTTTCACCGGGATCCATGACAATATAAACACCGGAAATCAAGGTGCCTAAATTCGACACCCCCGCAGCACTAATACGCGGCGTCACCACCCAAAAGCGTGTATTTTCACCCAAGTAAGCTGAGGCGCTACTATCTAGCTCCACCTTTACCATCACCGAGCGTAAATCCTTACTTAGCTCGACACGTTTTACAAAGCCGACCTCTACATCTTTTAATTTGACTAAGGTTTGCCCGGCAATAATATCCGAGGCATTGGAAAAAGCAATTTCGATCATCTCGCCCTTTTCCATGCGCGCCTGAACCGCTAACCAAATAGCAATAATAAGCGCCACCGCTGGCACAATCCATACGGGTGAAATCGACGGGTTTTTATGAACAGCTAAATATTTACTCATGTCGGAGTTAAGTTATCTTCAGGGTTATTCATTTGAGGGTTATTCATTTAAGGGGATTAGCCTGCTGACTCATCGCCACTTGCTTGCTTTCTACTTGCTCGCGCTCTTTTTGGATTTGGGCATTGCGCGCATCCCAAATTAGACGTGAATCAAAAGTCTCTGCGGCAATCATCGTCAACATTACGACCGCGCCAAACGCAATAATAGCGCCTTCAAGCTCAACCGTGTAGACAAACCCGAACTGCACTAAGGCCACAAAAACGGTGACAACAAAAACATCCACCATTGACCAACGCCCGACCACTTCAATGACGCGGTATAAAATCGCTCGGTGTTTTGCGCCTATTTGCCAGCGAGCATACACAGACCAAACCAGATAATACAATACCACTAATTTTAAAATTGGCACTAAAACACTCGCAACAAATACGATGGTAGCAATACCATATAAGCCATCAACCACCAATTCCACTACGCCGGAGATTATCGTATTGGTGCTCACATCACCAAGTGTCGAGAATGTCATGATCGGCAATATATTGGCCGGAACATACAATATTGTCGCCGCGACAATCAAGGCCAATGTTTTTTGCATACTTTTGGGTACACGCTTGTGTATCTCGCTACAACAGCGCGGGCAACGCTGTTCATTCTCAACAATTGACTCGCCCACCATTGCTTGGCAGATACGACAATCGTAAACGGTCTCGCCCTCATGGACGGTAAAATAGTTATTCGTACTGATCCATGACCATAACTTTCGGCGATCCATGGTGAGATGCATAATCAACAGCACACCAACCAATAGTAACAAGGCGTAAAAACCAAGGCCTAAATGCAGCACCGCAAGATCCGCCATTTTTACTGCGGAAATAACCACGCTCAGCAAAAACACCTCAAGCATGCTCCAAGCCTTCGCCACCATCAACCAACGTAATACCGCTGCCTGGCCAGGAACCCGGCGATTGAGGCTATAAGGAATCAACAAATAGAGAAATGCCAAAATTTCGAGCAGGGGGAATAAAAAGGTTGTGGTAATTATCAAACTTGCCAACAACCAACTATCACGCTCCATCAGCGCCCAAAAACCATCGATCACTGTCGTCGTATGGCTTTGAGACCCAATTTCCAATGTTAAAAATGGAAAAAACTGACTAATTAAAAACAGTATAAAAGCCGTAAAAACCAAGGCACTAGCGCTCTGTAACCAATTACCATGCCCACGGTGCAGCAACTTATTACAGTTCCAACAGACCATTTCATGCTCTGTCGATACGGCGACGATTTTTTGCAACTCGCCACAACCTCGGCAGAGCATCCAGTCTTTATGTTCAGCGTACACGTGTGGCAAAAAAATGCTCCCGACAAATTCTACCTATGAAACAAATTTTACCCATTAAATAGGCTAATAAGGTAAATAGCACGATAATATTTAAGACGCCATTAAGGCTTCAATCTCACTGATAGTCTTAGGCGCATCACCGCTTAACAAGGTATAACCATCGTCACTTACAGCAACGTCATCTTCGATACGCACACCAATACCGCGCCATTTTTTATCCACCGATTTATTGCTAGGTGAAATATAAATACCCGGCTCCACAGTCATCACCATGCCAGACTCTAATACACGCCACTCACCACCTACTTTGTAATCACCCACATCGTGCACATCCATACCCAACCAATGTCCAATACGATGCATATAAAACGCTTTGTAGCTTTTATCTTCAATTACGCTCTCTACATCACCATCTAAGAGGCCAAGCGCCAATAAGCCTTCAATAATTACCTTAACGGATGCATCATGCGGTTCATTCCAGTGGTTACCGGGCTTAACAAACGTAAGCGCCGCTTCTTGTGCATCAAGCACGATTTGATAAATGGCTTTTTGCTCTTTATTAAAGTGACCGCTAACGGGAAACGTTCGAGTAATATCCGAGGCGTAATGTTGATATTCACAACCCGCATCAATAAGTACTAAGTCGCCTTTTTTTAGTTTTGCCGAATTTTCAACATAATGTAAAATACAGGCATTGTCACCACCACCAACGATCGTATTATAAGCGGCATGACGGCCACCATCCATTGCGCAAGCGTGACTAATTTCCGCCTCTAGTTGATATTCATACACTCCGGGTTTACAGACACGCATTGCACGACAATGCGCCGCAGCTGAAATTGCCGCAGCTTTCGCCATTATTCGTAATTCAGTATCACTTTTGAACAAGCGCATGTCGTGCAAAAAATGATCGAGATCTAAAAACTCTCCTGGCGGAATAGCGCCAGAACGCACCTTTGCTCGAATGGTATTAATCCAAGCCATCACACGACCGTCAAACTCGGAGTCTTTACCCATGGCATAATAAACGCGCACACGCCCTTCAATTAGGCCAGGTAAAATATCGTCAATATCACTAATCGGAAAAGCATCATCCGCAGCGTAATCATCACACGCCCCTTCGGGGCCTGCCCGATAGCCATCCCATATTTCTTTTTCTTTGTCTTTTTCACGACAAAAAAACACGACCTCGCCATGCTTTCGACCGGGAATCAAAGCAATTACTGCTTCGGGCTCATCAAAACCCGATAAGTAATAAAAATCGTTGTCTTGGCGAAAAGGGAAATCGGTATCTCGGCTGCGTGTTTTTTCACAGCCAGAAGGAATAATCGCAATGCTATCTGGCTCCATCATCGCCATGAGGCTTTTGCGACGCTGAGCAAACTCTTTTTTTGCAGTTTTCATCTGGCTGAAGTTACCTTAGTTTTGGTAGCGCTTACCGAGCGCGCATTAATGAACAGTATTAACCGAGTCGCTGCCTTTATCAACGTTATCGCCCTTCAATTCAGCCAGCAACATCAAAATGGCCACCTTGACATATTCAACCAATTCAACCCAATCTGAGTCGTCACCGTCTTCACCCGCATCGGCCTGACTAATCTGTGCAATATCGCGCAGTGCAGCGGCTGCATCTGCACTGAATTCAGTCTCAGCACCAACATCAGACACGCCGACGCCATGTAAAAAACCTTGACACAGAAAACCTAGCTCCTGCACTCGACGCTCAATTGACGCATCATCGTCCGGCAGCAAGGGCGTAAAAGAAAAGTTCACGTCTTCAACTAAACGCATTGTGCCACTATAGAGCAATGCCAAGGCATCATGCTGCTCAGGCTCCAACACCATGTGCTCCAAGTCCATAAAGTGCAGCACTTTCTCGAACCACAGCACCTCGGTCATCTCTTCGGATTTACCACAGAGCAAACCACACAAAAAACCCTGCACTTCAGCTGGCGAATTAACCGCCCCCATGTTCAAAAAAGTATCATTTAGCAATAAAAAATCTAATTCGTCAGTCATTACGTATACATTAGTTAGTGAAGGCGGGCAGCCACTTTGTAAGCCCAAAAGAGAATGCTACCACTTTTCCTTAGCTTATCGATGCCTCAAAGGACCGGAAAAGCATGCTATCTCCGTCACAGCCTTAAAATTACGGCAAAACACACTCCCCCTTCGCTTTCTAGTTGCAAAATAAAAAGCTATACTTTGCCCGAAACTGAACCTGGACTTACCTCCGGACAAAAAACCGGAAGCAAACTGGAAAGCAGTCGCGCACAAGCCACCGTACATAACATGTGCAATGGCAATTAACTTTCTCGACAACCCCCTATTATGGTGTTTATGGCTGATCAACTAGCAATGCAGGTAGAACATAAGCTGGACGCGCTCATCCAGCACTGCCAACGCTTGGAAAGAGATAATGCTGAACTTACAGCCAGAGAAAAAATCCTGCTGCAGGAGCGCACGCTACTTAAAGATAAGAATGAAATTGCTAAAACACGTGTTGAAGCGATGATTAAACACCTTAAAAGCCTCGAAAGCGAATCCTAAGACCTCCCTATGACTAACGCTGCGACTGTCAACATCAACATCCTCGGTAAAGATTACCAAATCGCATGCCCTCAAGATGAGCGTGCGCGGCTCGATCGTGCTGCGACCGAACTCGACGCGCGCATGCGTGCGGTTCGAGCTAACGGCAATATCATCGGATTAGAGCGGATTGCCGTCATGGCGGCACTTAACCTCTGCCATGAACTGCAAACTGGTCAAGAAAACGACTGTGAAGGTAAAGCACAAGCAAGCTTAGAGCGCATCGCTGAAAAGTTAGAGCTGCTTGGTCTTGATGAACTAAAGCAGAGCGAACCCCACAGTTCAGAACCAGAAGTAAAGCCCGAAGGCTAATCCCATTTTATCTCCGCGCAATAAATTGAAAACAAACTGAAATTCGAAGCGTTTCACATAAGTTATTCCATTCACTAGCTCTTTCGAAGCAGCAAGCAAACTTTCAGATATTTCGGCCAAAAAATCAGCCTTTTTTTATCGAAATACCGACTTGTCAAGACTGGTATGAAAGTTTCTGTTTGCTATACTGAACCCATCCTGAGGTGTTCGCCAGTTATCCGAATCCCTGAGCCGATAATCCTACCCCAGGAGGCAGCTTGATGTATTGGAGCGCATGTCCGCTAGACGGAAAGCCCGACATACACGGCTCCCTCCCACTTGAACTCCTCGGTTCAAGGTTAGGTTAACAGCGGCACTTTGGGTGATTTCTCCTATCTCTTATCCGTATACGCGAATTAAAATCTATTAACACGCCAAACAAAAAAGCACTTAACACGCTAAGCCAATCGGCTATTCGTAAGCAGCTGCGCAAACGCCGCAAAAACTTAAACAAAGTACGCCAACTAAATGCTGGACTCAAACTCGCCAAGCGCATTAGCCGACAAGCATTTTTCATTCAAGCCAAAAGCATCGCCCTCTACTTACCCAACGACGGGGAGATATCGGCATTACCGCTGCTCAAGCTTGCGCTAGCTCAAAATAAAGACTGCTACCTACCCTGTATAGATCAGCCAACTAAACCACTGCACTTTCGACTGTATCGCCCTTTCGCTCAAATGCAAGCCAACCTATTTAACATTAAAGAGCCAAGTTCACACACAAAAACAATCCCACCAAGCCAGCTTGACCTAGTATTCGTACCCCTGGTCGCCTTCGACAAGCGTGGCAGCCGGATAGGCATGGGGGGCGGATTTTATGACAGAACCTTTGCGTTTAAACAGCAGGAAACACGCACCGTTATGCCCCCTCATTTAGTGGGGCTTGCGCATAGCTTTCAGCAGGTTCAGAGAATCAAACGAAACAAATGGGATGTACCGCTAACCGCGGTGGTTACGGAAAGTGCAGTAATACAAGTGCGCGAATAAAGAAAGTAAGAGTGCAGTAAATTAAGACGGCTTAGCCTAGAAGCTAGCGGAGTGCTACGCCTTGCTGTAGTGCGGCTGGAGCATCATCGTTCTCGGCACTGAAGTAATCAGAAAAACTAACGCTACTCAGTAGTAGGCTAGCAAAAAATATCACGGCGGCAATCGTCAAAACATCTGTCTTCATAATTCAATCTTTTTATTAAAAGCGTTCGATGGAGTTAGGTGCAGCTGATCTAAAGCGCCCACCACTTATACCTTTTTCATATTAAAAGTTCAAACACGTTTGAGAGAAAAGTGATTCACTTATAGATTAGCGCCTGCACACAAAATAGACAGCCCGGCGTAGCCGTTATGATGACTTGATCACAGAATAAGTGACCGCTAACTTTAAAGTGTTAAATGGGTCATATAGAAGTGTTACCTAGCGTCACAAAAAGTAATAAGAGCCATCTATATTTATTTTTTGCCCTTTTGAATTCCAAAAGAATATAACACTATTATTATTTAATGCTACTTACTTACTCTAATAACGGCATCAACATAGGCCAAATATTATCCAACACAAGTGGCTGCCCTTTAGCGTTAGGGTGTAGCCCGTCATTCATCATCAAATCTATATTTCCTGCTATGCCGCTCAGGAAGAAGGGTAATAAAACCACGCCCTGCACCTCAGCAACCTTTGCAAACTGCTCAAAAAACGGTTTGGTATAACGAGCACCAAAATTAGGCGGTAAGCGAATACCAAACAGGATAACTTTAGCGCCGTCGCCTCTAGCGATCTGAACCAATTTCGCTAAGTTTTCACTAATGTATTTCACCGGCTTACCTTGCAAACCATCATTTGCCCCCAACTCGATAATAATGACATCCGGTTGATGCTTTTCCATCAGCTTAGGTAGAAGTCGTAAGCCTGCCGCTGTTGTAGCGCCGCTTATTGACCCATTAATCACCTGAGCATTGCTACCTTGTTGTTCAAGGCGATTGGAAAGCAAATGCACCCAACCTTGATCGATCGGCATTTTATAGGCCGCGCTCAGACTATCCCCTAGAATCAGTAGCTTTTTGCCTGATACCGGAGCAACTTGAGCGCTAGCAAATACGGGAAGTACTAACAACACGCACCACAGCATCCGCCAGCGCACCTTGTAATGCAATATCGACAACACATACAGGAATGCATGCCGAAGACCACCCAAAACGATTAGGTTTAAAACATTAATCAAATTTGAACACAAAGTAAAACAAGCACTGATAAGCATGATAGATGGCCATATGACGATGATAAAAACACAAAATGTACAACACGAAGTGCCCACTCACGGCGGCAGCCTACGCATATTGAAAGGAATCGACCTAGAAATCAAGCCGGGCGAAACCGTCGCTATTATCGGCGCCTCAGGTTCCGGTAAATCCACCTTGTTAGGTATGCTTGCAGGGCTGGATGTTCCCTCACAAGGGCAGGTTTTTTTAAATAATTGCGATATTACTGCGCTCGACGAAGAAGGCCGATCACGTATCCGTAGTCAATATGTGGCCTTTGTCTTCCAAAGCTTTCAACTACTCGGCAGCCTAAACGCCATTGAGAACGTCATGCTCCCGCTTGAAGTCAAAGGCGAGAGCTCCGCCGCAACCAAGGCCATGCAGTACCTAGAACGTGTCGGTTTACAGGAGCGTGCCCACCACTACCCAAAACAACTATCGGGTGGTGAACAACAGCGTGTTGCCCTCGCCCGTGCATTCGCCTGCGAGGCGCCTATTATTTTCGCCGACGAACCTACCGGCAACCTTGATACCGAGACCGGCAGTAAAATCAGTGATTTACTATTTTCCATGAACGCCGAATCCAATACCACCCTAGTCTTGGTCACACATTCACCAGAACTTGCAAAGCGCTGCCAACGCCAACTCGAAATGCGCTCCGGCGAACTAAGCGAGGTGAGTGTTTAATGAGCATGCCATCAGACACTCCATCAGAGGTTAAGGCTCCGAGATTACGCTTAAATATACGCCTAGCACTGCGCTTATTATTTCGCGATGGGCGTAGCGGGAAACTCAATATTCTTTGGGTATCACTGCTGTTAGCAATCGCGACGGTCACAAGCATCAGTTTGTTTACCAACCGAATTCAGCACTCACTATACGACGAAGCTTCGCATTTACTCGCCGCTGACATCAGCATTTCTGGCACCCTACCAATTCCGGAAGAATGGCGACAGCGCGCCCAAGAACAGCCCTTAGAGAGCGCTAATTTTATCGCTTTTCGAGCAATGGTATTTTCTGAAGAAGGCATGCAATTAAGCCAAGTCAAAGCCGTCTCCGACACTTACCCACTAAAGGGTGAATTAAGTATTTCCGATCAGCCATATATCGCCAGTCAAAAAGTAAAGCATGGACCACCTCCCGGAGTGGCCTGGGTGGCGCCACGACTGTTCGATGCGCTCACGGTAAGCACTGGCGGCAACATCACTATTGGCGAAGCTGAATTTAGCATCGGCGCCTCATTAAACAAAGAGCCAGACAATCGCAGTGGTTTATTTGGCGGCTCCCCACGAGTGATGATCCACTTAGACGATGTCCCCCGAACCCAAGCAGTACAAGTGGGCAGTCGTATTGATTACCATTGGTTGCTCGCAGCAGATAACAGCGAGATTGCCACATTCAGCGAGTGGCTGGAGCCGCAACTTGGCGAGCACCATCGCCTAACTAACATTGACTCGGCAAACCGAAGTTTCCAAAACACAATGGCGCGTGCTCGTGGGTTTTTATTACTCGCAGGCTGCCTAAGCGTTATCCTCTCGGCTGTAGCGATCGCCCTCGCCGCGCGACGCTATAGCAAAGGGCAGCAAACTCAAGTAGCACTATTAAAAACACTCGGTAAAACCCCACGCGACATTACGCTGATTTACATCGTGCAGTTATTAACTATTGGCCTCATAACACTAGTCATAGGAAGCGCTTTAGGTTGGCTTTTGCATGAATTATTATTGCGCTTGCTAACAGGCTTTATGCCGCAAGGCCTATCCAAAGCCTCGCTCAGCGCATATTGGGTCGGTGGCGTCACAGGTTTTGTATCACTTTGGGCATTCGCTGCGCCGCCATTGCTTGCCTTACGCAAGACCTCACCCGGGAGTATTTTACGCGAACAAAGCAGTAGTGCCTTGCACGCAGGCTGGAGTTTTTTTATCGGGTTTATGGCGACAATTTCGTTAGTCTACTTTTACAGCCAAGATATTAAACTCACTCTAATTTTAACCTTTGGTGCACTCGCATGCGTCCTTGGTGTTGGGCTTATTTCAAGCCTTTTAATTATCGTTATTAACGCCATACTAAAGCGCACACAAACAATTAAAAATGATGGCTCCCTCAGTTTACAACTACCCCCACAGATAAAATTGGGTCTCACGAATTTGCAGCGTCATCACAAGTTCAACGTTTTGCAAATCATGAATTTCTCTATTTTATTCTTACTCCTATTAGTCATACTCACCGCCAGCACACGACTGCTCGACCAATGGCGCGATCAACTCCCCCCCGAAACAGCCAATCATTTCGCGTTTAATATTTACCCTGATGACATCGAGGCCGTCAGTGCCATGTTAAGTGACGCCGACGTTAAATTCAGCCCTTTCTACCCGATGACACGAGGCCGCGTCTCCAAAGTCAACGAAGACACACTCAGTGACCGTGTCAAGCAACACAAGGGAAGAGCAAACTATCGACGTGAATTAAACTTAACTTGGTCGAATCAACTCGGTAGCGATAACAAAATTAAATCCGGACAATGGTGGCAAGAAGGCGAAAAAACAGAAAAACTCATGGTCTCAGCTGAACATGAATATGCTGAAGGCCTAGGCATTTCCGTGGGGGATACTTTAACCTTTAGCATCGCAGGACAAACTGTCAGCGCTGAAGTCGCCAGCTTGCGCAAAGTGCAATGGGACTCAATGAACCCAAATTTTTACATGGTTTTCAACCAAGCCCCTCTCGACGGCGCAACAGGGAATTGGCTAACAAGTTTTTATTTGGCACCAGAGAATAAAAACTTCCTCAATCAGCTTGCTCGCACATTCCCAACGGTATCCCTCATTGAGATAGACCAAACTATTAAACAAATCCAAGAAGTCATTAGTAAAATATCACGCGCCATCGAATTTATTATGGTACTCATTCTCGGCTCAGGCTTACTGGTATTGATCAGTAGTATTCAATCGACTTTGGATCTACGCTTTCAAGAAAGCGCCATCTTACGCACACTAGGTGCCAGCCGCTCCCTAGTGCGCGATTCGTTATTAGTGGAGTTTTGCACAATGGGCTTGCTTGCAGGCTTACTTGCAAGCGTTGGGGCGGAATTAAGCATGTACTTTTTACAGACGAATATCTTTAACTTACAATATGTCATTAATGGGTGGGCATTTGTTTATGGCCCCTTAAGTGCAAGCCTATTGATTGGTTTTACCGGATGGATGTCAACACGCAAAGTGATACATACACCACCACTACACGTGCTGAGAGAGGTCTAAGAGGGGTATAAGAAAGGAACACTCGCAAGCTATATAAGGTGCTGAGCTGGTCAGAGCAGGATCCAGCCAAAGGGATTTATTTTCTAGCAATAAATCCCTTTGGCCGAGTTTGTATCATTGCAAAGCCTGTCAGCTGATATATCATGTTAATTAAACATCCAATGCCTAAGAGAAAAGACCCATGATCAAATCGCGTGCCGCCGTCGCTTTTGCAGTCGGAGAAGACTTACAGATTGCCGAAGTAAACGTTAACGGTCCTAAAGCAGGCGAAGTCTTAGTCAAGATACACGCCACAGGCGTTTGCCATACCGATGCTTACACCCTATCCGGAGCCGATTCCGAGGGCAAATTCCCCTGTATTTTGGGGCATGAAGGTGCCGGTGTTGTGGTCGAAGTTGGCGAAGGCGTGACAAGCGTTGCGGTGGATGACCATGTCATTCCGCTTTACACCCCCGAGTGTCGTGAATGTAAGTTCTGTAAAAGCGGTAAAACCAACCTCTGCCAAGCCATTCGTCGTACCCAAGGGCAGGGGCTTATGCCAGACGGCACCAGCCGTTTTTCACTCGACGGCAAGCCGCTCTACCACTACATGGGCACCTCGACCTTTTCCGAATACACCGTAGTGCCGGAAATCGCACTCGCAAAAATCAACAAGCAAGCACCACTCGATAAAGTCTGCCTCCTCGGTTGCGGCGTAACTACCGGCATCGGCGCGGTGATGAATACCGCCAAAGTAGAAGCCGGTGCTAGCGTGGCGATTTTCGGGCTCGGCGGCATCGGCCTCTCTGCTGTTATTGGTGCCGTTATGGCCAATGCTGAACGCATTATCGTCATTGATATTAATGAGAGTAAGTTTGAAATGGCGCTGCGCCTAGGCGCCACGGATTGCATAAACCCAAAGAAAGTAGACGGCTCTATCCAAGACTATATCGTCGAACTCACCGAAGGAGGAGTCGACTACTCCTTCGAATGTATCGGCAATGTCGACGTTATGCGCTCGGCTCTAGAGTGCTGCCACAAAGGCTGGGGGGAGTCGATTATTATCGGTGTTGCCGACGCAGGGAAAGAAATCTCGACACGTCCGTTTCAACTCGTTACAGGACGCGTATGGCGTGGCACGGCTTTCGGCGGCGTTAAAGGCCGTACCGAGCTACCCGATTATGTTGAGCGTTATCTAAACGGTGACTTTCCCCTTGATGACTTTGTCACTCACGAATTAAAACTAGAGGAAATTAATAAAGCCTTTGAATTAATGCACAGCGGCAAAAGCATTCGTTCAGTGGTAACCTTTTAATGGGCGACACAAGTATTGACCGCATTGCACAAACCCAATGCTTTGGCGGTAGTTTAGAGCGCTATACACATGCATCCGCATGCAATGATTGCGGAATGACGTTTTCGATTTTCTTGCCAAAAACACAGAGGCCGCTACCGGTACTTTATTGGCTTTCAGGCCTGACCTGTAACGACGAAAACTTTATGCAAAAAGCAGGCGCCCAACGCATTGCGGCAGAGCTAGGTATTGTACTGGTAACACCAGATACATCACCGCGCGGCGTTCACGTACCTGACGACCCTGAGCACGCTTGGGATTTTGGCCTCGGCGCCGGGTTTTACGTCAATGCCACAGAGTCGCCTTGGGCTACGAATTATCAAATGTTCAGCTACGTCTCTCAAGAGCTACCTAAGCTCATCGAGCAACATTTTGAGGTCAGTACAAAGAAATCCATCAGCGGTCACTCCATGGGCGGCCACGGAGCCTTAGTGTGCGCCTTAAAAAACCCACGCGAATACGCTAGCGCTTCAGCTTTTGCCCCCATCGCCAACCCAAGCCAATGCCCCTGGGGGGAAAAAGCATTTAGCCAATACTTGGGCGAAGATCGCGCCGATTGGCTAAGCTACGATAGTTGCGAGTTACTCGCTAATACCGACAACCCACCACCTCTGCTTGTCAGCCAAGGTAGTGCAGATAATTTTCTTCAAGAACAGCTAAATTTTGATGCCTTGGTTGCCAGCGCTCAGAAAAATGACTACACATTAGAAGCGCAGTTGTGCACAGGCTATGACCACAGCTATTACTTTATCGCGAGCTTTATCGAACAGCACATGCGTTTTCACGCGCAACACCTCAGTGAAAGTAAGTAATAGATAAAAACTAATAACAAAAATATATTCGCAGAAACCGTGTATATTTTCCAACAACCTTGGAGATGAGTAAAATTAGCAAGAATGCCGATACACTGAGAATTCGCGACATAATGCCTTACGGCTTTGAAGACACCTCCTTCCAAGCCGCTGGAGGCGTGGAAGGCATCGCTCGCTGGATCAATACCTTTTTTGCACTCATTGAGGCCTTGCCTGAAGATAATATCCTTCTACAATCAACAACATCGGAAGACCGCGCTAAAAGTAAGCGCCGACTTAATCGGTTTTTATCTGGTTGGCTCGGTGGCCCCAGCAAGTATAATCGCTCAATCTATGACCTGCGCATCCCCGCCATGAACATTATCCACTCCATGACTATGGAGGAGAAAGACACATGGCTAAGCTGCATGCTGAAAGCATGCACAAAACAACCCTACTCATCCAAATTTAAACACTACCTACTCGCCGAGATAGAAGGCCTCGCCGAGCAGATGTATGAAGCAATGCAAGAGCGTTAACACCTTACAACGCCCTCTTAGCGACAAAAGCCGCCTTCTGATAAAAACGCCTTAAAAACTACTTCGCGAAGCGATGCTCAACCAAACCTGCGACATCAACATCGATCTTGAAAATCGCACCAGAGTTTGGATAAACCTTCAACTCTTCCTCTGGACGATCCCCCACCGTAGTGATAAACAAGGTTTTTAACTCTTCGCCACCAAAAGCCACCATCGTCGGGCACTTAGCTGGAACAGTAATCTCCTGAACAATCTCCCCCTCAGGGCTTAAGCGCGCAATACGGCCACCCTCAAATAGAGCCGTCCAGTAAAAGCCCTCCTCATCAACTGCGGCGCCATCGGGACGCCCCTTTCCCTTCGGAAACTGGTGAAACACCTGGCGGTTACTAATAGCACCTAACTCAAGGTCATAGTCATAACGATAGATCACGTGCTTAGGCGTATCCGATAGGTAAAAAAACCGATTGTCAGGGCTAAACGCAGCACCATTCGATGTCAGCAGACCTTTTTCCAACTGCTTAGCCTCAAGCGTCTGATCTAAACTCCACAAGTTAGCGCCATCATGGTCTTTCGGTGGGTAATAAGAACCGGCAACAAAGCGTCCACGCGCATCACATCGGCCATCATTAAAGCGATTTTTGTCCAAGCCCGCTTCAGGGTCACAGATTGGCTTTAAATCTGTGTCCCAACCATCGATTAAGAAGAATCCGCTACGCATGGCCAATACAAACCCGGAGTCAGCACGCAAGCTGAAACAACCAATCTCTTCACCAAAAGTCAACGTATCGTTTTTACCACTCGCGGGATCAAAACGATGCAATTGGAAAGCATTAATATCGATCCAATACAAACATTGGCTTTGTTCATCCCAACGAGGACACTCCCCCAAACGGGCCTTAACATCCAAAGCAAGCTCAACTGTGTTCATAGTATTTGTGCTCAAATTCATATTTTTGTGAGGCGGCAGTGTAATCAGTGATTCTGACAAGAGCAAGCCGCACAGTTAACACCCGCCAGCCACATTCAAATATAGATAAATATCTTCTAGTATCCATGACCAAATATCCACCATAAACTAAGTGGAAAATAACAATCCTCCAGAGGTACTCGCTATGCTAACTAACAGTTATTTACATTAAACATGTATATTACTAAAGTACCCAGTGCCATTCGATTAAAATAGGGCTTACGCACTTTTAAGACTAATTGCCTTCCCAAACTTGACCTTTAGGTCGCATAGAGACCACAATGAATTTATAGATGCCGGAAAAGCGCAACAAGCTGCACAAAAAAAGATCAACTCTGAGCGGAAAAAAGTATAAACAGCTAAAATATAAGAACTTTATCAAAAAAAACTTTATTATAGCTGTACGGTCTTATTATTGGTTGTTTAGTTAATTAATTCGGAATCTCAACACAATCAGCATCTTAGGGAGAGGGTCTACTTTATGCATATCATTCCTCACCAGATACTCAATTGGCTTTCAGCACTAGCGTCAATCGTTTTACTAAGCACACTCATCATCAGCCCTGCTATCCACGCTAATACACTCCCCAAATCAGTCGACACCTCGACACTAGTATTACCAGAAGTCCCCGAAGTCGACCTACTCGCACTTGACGACAAAATCAAAGAGCTACTCGATACCCATATTCGACCTATCGAACGTAAAAGTGCCCGTGTTGAACAGCTACACCAGCTACTATTCGATTCTCAGTACCTCAACATCGGCTATGAATTCAGCGCAACCAAGACAGCACAACAAACATTTGACGACCGCAATGGCAACTGCCTATCACACGCCAGCTTGTTTGTAGCCGCAGCGCGCTACGTTGGCCTGAAAGCACGTTTTCAACTCGTCGAAGTCGATCGCCAGTGGGAAAAAGAAGACAACTATTACATTGTTCCCGGCCATGTTAATGCTTTCGTCAACTTGCCGGGCGGCGCTACCGCAACTGTCGAGTTCGTCGACTCCTACGTGAGTAAAGAACTTAGCCCTAAGACAATGCCTGACGAGCTGGCTCAAGCTGAATACTACAGCAACGTCGCTATGGAGCACCTCTCTAGTGGTGACAAGCTAAAGGCTCTTGCCTACCTCAAAAAAGCCGTTAAAACCTACAAAAAGCAACATGCGATTTGGTCTAACCTAGGCGTTGTATATAAATTTTTAGGCGACTACGACAGAGCCGAAATAGCCTACATGAAAGCGTACAAACTTAATAAACGCGATCCGTCTTTGATTACAAATATTTATATTTTGTATACTCAACAAGGCAAAACCGAGTTAGCCGCAAAATACGAAAAACGCGTCAGTCGTTACTTGAAACGCAACCCCTATAAACTCAACCAGATGGCATCCATCAACATTGCCTCTAATGACCTCAAGACAGCTGAACGCTTATATAAAAAAGCAATACATATTAAGCCCGAAGAACATAGCTTTCACTTTGATTTAGCGCGCTTATACTTCAAACAGAAAAAATATAATCTCGCTGAAAAGTACTTTCAGTCGGCGAACAAAGCCGCTACCGAACGAGGGCAACCAAGCCTTTATAAGAAAAAGCTAGATCATTTCTACAAGAGCCGCGACCGCTACCAAGTCAATCTTTAACGACTGCCCATTAAAGCGCGTTCAAATCATCCAGTAAGCTGCGAGCGCTTTGGTAACGATCTTCCGGTTTTTTCGCCATCGCCACCCGAATGATATTTTGTAAGTTAGGAGGAAAAGCCCCGCTTTTACCTTCGATTTCTGGTGGGGCATGACTCAAGTGATGATCAGCCAAGACCTTAATATCGTTAAAGTTAAACGGCGGCTCTCCTGAAAATATCGTATGTAAAATAACCCCTATCGCATAAATATCGGTACGCTCATCCAAAGTCCAAGCAAAGAATTGCTCCGGCGCCATGTATTTAGGTGTACCGGCAATCACGCCACTAGTGTTAGTATTATCAGCTTCATCCCTCGCATTTTTTACCACTTTCATCGCCAAACCAAAATCCATAATTTTAAGAATACCCTGGCGGTTAATCATCATATTCGCAGGCTTTAGATCTCGGTGAATAATGCCTTGCTCATGTGCGGCATGTATGGCGGAGCAAATTTGCTTGGCCATCAATAAACCGATCTGTGTATCAAAAGCACCTTTGCTTTTAAGGAGCTGGCCTAAGTCGTGCCCCGGCATATACTCCATAGTGATATAGTAATATTCATTCCAGCTACCAAAATCAAAGGTTCGTAAGATATTACGATGAGTGATTCTCCGCGCGAGACGAATCTCCTCCTTAACATTAAGGCTTTCCTGCTGACTAAACAGTAACTTGGCCATCATTTTAATAGCGACTTTTTCATCTAACTCCAAATCATGAGCCAAATAAACCTCGCCCATCGCGCCCGAGCCAACGCTGCGAATAATTTTATATCGCTCATCAACAACAGCATCCACCGCAACAATCGCACGCCCCACATCAAGCGACACGGTATGAGCAAGCGTGACCGTAGCGTCAGTACCATCAAACTGAGTTGCGCCTGATTTGGAGGATAACTGAGGCGACTCGTCACTCTCAGGCAGCATAAACGTGTTATCTCCCCCTACAGGATCAAATGTCGCATCTGCAGCGGCTTGAGAAATAGACTCTGAGATATCAATCTCATCCGCTAATTGGGCGAGATAGCTTTCAAGCTCCGCCTTTTCTCGAAGTGTATTCCCCATCGAGATAATCGCATTCCGAAGTACGCCCACCTCATCGTTAGCCACCGATAAAGCCTTTTTTTCAGGATAGTCGCCATCTTGGATGGCTCGCGCAACCGAGACCAAGCGAATAATAGGGCGACTAATACTAGTAGAAAAAAGCCAAGCGAAAACAGATGCACCAATCAGGCAGAGAAAACCAATCACAATCACTGAGCGCTGAATATCCAAAAATGGTTTTAATAGCTCACTACGCGAACGCAGTGCCATCACAAAACCCATACTATTACCATCGCTATTCACCAGACGATGCACTGCTGCAAAATAATCCTCGCCATTCAAATTCACCGTTAGGTCGCTTGCGTCCTGATCAGCTTTTTCAATCATCCGCCACGCCGACGGCGTTTGACGGAAATAACTCTCTAGCGAAGAAGTAAGATCCGCACGCGTATTAAAACTACTTTTCACACCATCGATCACACGAGACTTATCACGAGTGAAGACAAACAAACCGATATCACTGGCAGTAAGCGCCTGGATCTCTTTCGCTAAATCACCTGATATTGCATAAGACAGTGCCACTGTTCCGCGAACCAAATCAGATACAACATTATCAAAAATAGGGACAACCACCGTTTGTAATAATTTACCTTTGCTAACAATAATCCCGCGCGCGACCTCGCCTTCTAACGCGACGTCAAAAAGAGAGCTGCGGCCAGACATGTTGCGTCCAATCGCCTCAGGCCTATCCGAGCGCGCTAAAACAGTCCCTTCGGCATCGGTAAAAAATAAGATATCAAAAGCCATAATCCGTTGAAATTCAAGACTAAGATCCTGCAAGGTCAGCGATTCAGCATCAAAGACTAAGGGTAATACTCGACTATCTTTAGCGATGCCTGTGGCAACCTCTTTTACGGAGGCGAAACGACTGTCGATTTTAGTATTGATTGCTAGGCTAGATTGGCTGAGCGACTTCCCACGGGCTGTATCGGCCACCGTATCGGCTTGCTGACCAATACGCCACGAGGTGGCGACAATCATGGTCGTAAAGCCGATCAACACTAGGGTAAAGAGTTTTTTTCTTAAGCTAAATCGTATTCTGGTTTGCTCTGTCAATGCATATCACCTCAGGCCAAGCGTTCTTTCTTTAAAAAAAGGTTTATTTTGAAAATAGGAGTTTCTTTTGAGTAAGGGAATTTCAAACAAAAAGCTACGGCATCAATTTTTCGTCATAACTTTCTTCCGTCATAGTCTTAAAGACAATCAATAAAACTCATCATCAAATAACGCTGCGTTTTTATCGTATTTTTTGCCAAATTTATTTTTGTGCTTAACGCTATTAAACTGGCTCACATCAAAACTTAAATCTACGCGCTTATCTTCTTTAGCAATCAAACTCACAGAGTGCATCATTTCGCCCCGCAAATGCCACACTCGCAACTGGTAAGTACCAGCGGGAACAGATTCAAAGCGATAGCCGCCATTTGCATTAGCAACAACCGAAAGACTATTGTCATCCACTGCCACAAATGTGGCCATTTCAGAGTGAATATTGCAATAAATTTTCACAATACCCTGACGTTTAAACGTCACGCTACGTTGTAAACCCGCACTATACGTACCTAAATCAAACGCGTTCTTACCAGAAGAGGAGAACACGTTGTGTTTAATTTTATCTTTATTGACAAAGCTCACCTGATCCCCTTTTTTTAAGGCCATATAGGCAGGTGAATACGTTTTATCCTCCATATCAACAATATGCCGTGTACCGCTAGCAAGCACCGGCAAAGTACGGCCATCACTTGGGGTTAACGTTATGATCATACCGGATAATATAGGCATGGCGTTTTTTACCCCCACCAAAGCAACCTGTCCATACAAACTGGCGTTTGAAGTTACATTAACCACTTCTACAGCCGCTTCTACGACGCTGTCGGCGCTTTTAGCTTCGCTCACATATGCTCTGCT
Organism: Alteromonadaceae bacterium; assembly: GCA_002746115.1. Taxonomy (GTDB): domain Bacteria; phylum Pseudomonadota; class Gammaproteobacteria; order Pseudomonadales; family Cellvibrionaceae. Next base: position 6,896 of record NVXL01000007.1, on the reverse strand, counting down.
AGCTCCAAGCCTAACCTTGCTCTCAGCTGGCTCACCTTGCGCCTGAGCAGGCGACACTTTAACCTTATTAGCTTGCCCCATTTCGGATAATGGCTTTTTTAATTCAGGTTCCTCGCTGCTCTCCACATGCCCAATAACACTGTCCGAAGTACTGTCCGAAGCACCACCAGAAACACGGTCAGAGACAACAAGGTCTCCTTGAGCAGGATCTGATAGCGCTTCTGCCGAGAGTAAAGGCCCCACCTCACTCACACTTTCAGGCAAAAATACTCGCCCAGCATCCGGATCGTCGATCGTATCCATGGTGCCGCAAGCAGACAGATAAAACACCGCTAATAAAAAAACATGTTGAATATGACGCCAAAGAAATAACGCGCTTTTCACTAACGGACTTTTAGACATACCACCCTCACTGATAAATACCGGCTAATAGAACAGGAGCCTATTCGCAAAGGTTACTGTCTTTTTGCATACAAGGCCATTTTAAAACTCAATAAGACACCAAAACTACAAATAACTGCGCGCAACGAAGAGAGTAAACAATAATTCTTGTGCCGTTTAAGCACGCGGCATATAAGCCAAATAGTCTAATATATATTCATGACGAACAAAAAAAACATGTGAGGCATGATTTGATCTGGTTTCGTAGCCAGCAGAAATGGCGACACAGCTTTCGCCTTACGGTACTGCTATTCATTAGCAGCCTACCGTGTGCCTCCCTGTTCGCATTCATACCTCAAGAGATACACTTTCGCCACATTAATGATAACCAAGAGATCGCATTAGGCGATATACGTGGTATCGCCCAAGATAAACATGGTTTTATCTGGTTTGGTAGTGCAGGAGGACTCGCCCGTTTCGACGGTTATGAACTACAACTTATGGCGCGCTCCAGTACCCCGAACCAAACCGCCACCAACATCAACGACATGCTATTTGACGGTGACACACTTTGGCTCGCGACAAACAATGGCTTAATCGAGTATGACAGCAACGACAATACCCTTATACGACACACTGACAACGGCAATACAGATATCACACTGAGTCACAACTTCATCACTAGCGTTAATCTAGCCACGACGGGTGAACTTATCACTACTAGCTTCAACGGCTTAACCGTCATCAACCCCGAACGTAACAAGGTTGCATATTACACCTCAAGTCCTGAGGCAGAAAACAGACAAAACGCGAACCAACACGAAAAAAAAACCCTCCATGATAGGCGCAATCACCTGCGCCACCCCAGCACCTGGACAAGCTATTTCGACCGCAATCAGCGCCTTCTAATCGGCACCGCTACCGGCATAGATATAATGGATTGGAAGACAGGCCAAATAAACCCACTCACCTTCGCTAACGGTAGCCTCGTAAAATTGGGCGACAATGAAATTCGTAGTATCTTTCAACAAAGCAATGGCGATTATTGGGTTTCAGCCTTAACACGCGGGCTCTTCCGAATCAATTTGGAAAATAATACCCTCAAACACTACTTTTATCAGCAGGATGATCCCAACAGTCTCGGTGCAAATAGCGTATGGGATATAACCGAAGACAGTTTAGGTGTATTGTGGATCGCCACCGACAAAGGCGGCCTGAACATCTATAACCCCGAAGCGGACAATTTCGTACGATTCAAGCACCACCCAGATAAGCCCACATCTATCAGCTCAAACGTCATTCGCTCAGTAATGGAAGATAGGCAAGGCGGTATCTGGGTAGCCAACTTCCCCAATGGCGCTAACTATTACAACCGAAACACCTCGACCATTAACCTATATACCAACCACACCGACGACCAACAAAGCCTCAACGACAACTCCGTTCTGTCTTTTAGCGAAGATAAAAACGACAACCTATGGATTGGTACAGATACAGGTGGACTCAATTACTTTAACCGTAAAACCAACACCTTCACCCACTACACCCATGATGCCAACAACCCCACCTCAATCAGTAGCAATGCTATTACCTCATTATTGATCGACAGCCAAGAACAACTCTGGGTTGGCAGCTGGGCCGCAGGGCTAAACCTCTACCAGCCAGAAACACAAACTTTTAACCGAAAACCACTAGGTGAACAGATTTACCAAGAACTAAAAACACGCTCCATTTGGGCGCTTTATGAGGATAGCAATAACGAACTCTGGATCGGCACAGAGGATCACGGCGTCTATAGATACAATCCGCACAACCAAGTGTTTACGCAATATAAAAATAACCTCCATGACGCCACCACTTTATCAGGTAACTTTGTTAGACGATTTCTAGAAGACTTTAAAGGAAGGTTCTGGGTCGCAAGTAACAACGGCTTGAACTTACTCAACCGCGAAACAGGGAAATTTAAAACCGTCGACGACACCGACATTAACAAGATCATACACGACAAACATATAACGACGTTATTTGAAGACAGTCAACAACGTTTGTGGATAGGCTCCATCGCGGGTTTGAGCTGGTATAAACACGACACAACAAAATTTAAAACACTACGAAAAAATGATGGCTTTGCTAACGACAACATACGAAGTGTTATCGAAGACCCAATCGGAACCCTCTGGGTAGGTACAGGTAATGGGCTAGCCTCCATTAATTTTTCTGATTACAAAATCACCAACTACAAAGACAATACTGGGTGGCTAAATGGCGCAGCTAATAATAATGCCGTTTTACGCACCAGTCGCGGTGAGCTAGCTTTTGGTAGCATTAATGGCATGCAAATATTTAAAGTCGATCAATTGATTAAAAACACCCACGCACCCAATATAGTATTAACCGAATTTGGCGTCCATACAAAACCAGTATACCCCTACCAAAAAAACGGTCTATTAAAAGCCTTAATCAACAACACCGACAAGATCACCCTCGACCACCAATATAATATGTTTTCATTTAGCTTCTCCGCATTAAACTTTCAAGACCCATTTAAAAATCATTACGCCTATAAACTTGAAGGCTTTGATAAAGACTGGCGCTACGTCAGCAGTAAACAACGTACCGCCGTTTACACCAACTTAGATGCGGGCAAGTACACCTTCCGGGTAAAAGGGAGCAATAACAATGATGTTTGGAATGAAGAAGGCAAATCCATTACCCTTGAACAGCTCCCCCACCCATGGAAAACTTGGTGGGCTTACACCCTATACCTAAGTGCATTTGCATTATTATTACTATGGATATACCGACAAAAAACTCATAAGCTACAATATGAAAAAGATCTACAAGAAAAAATCAACAAAAAACTCATAAACCTTGACCGTTTAAAAAGTGACTTTCTTGCCAATACCTCTCACGAGCTGCTAACACCGCTCAACGGTATCATCGGGATATCCGAAATATTAAGTGCAGATCTGCGAGGAAGTAACGAAAAATCTTACATGCACGCCAATATGATTACCGCAAGCGGTAGACGCTTAGCCGCCCTAGTTGGCAACATTTTAGACTTTTCTAAAATCAGTGATAACAGCATGCAATTGAAATTACAACCGGTAAACCTCGGCACCATCACAGACGAAGCAATTGAGATCCTAGCCTCGCAAGTAATCGGCAAACCTATTACAATAAACAATTATATCAAGGATAAAGACATACACGTCATTGCCGACAAAGAGCGCTTCCAACACATATTAAATAACTTATTAACTAATGCTATAAAATACACAAAACAAGGAAAAATAGACATTAATTATAAGATCGATGATGACAACAAAATATACATCAGCATCACCGACACTGGCATTGGTATCGCACCAGAAAATCAAGAGCTCATTTTCCAAGCTTTTGATCAGCAAGAAGATGTGCACACAAAAGAACAGCAAGGGGCAAGCCTAGGATTAGCATTAACAAAAAAACTAATCGAATTACACGGCGGCCATCTGCATGTAGAATCTCAACTCAATAAAGGCAGTCGCTTTACCTTTGATTTGCCAATTGCGTCAAAAGAACAAATTGTCACTGCGGTATTGTCACACGTAGATCTACATCAAACACACAGCGACGACAACTCAGATCAGCCACCGAAAACCACCCAACACACGCCGGAACAAATCGACCTACCGCCGACCACATCAGCAAAGACGATACCAGAAAAAGCAACGCCAGCAAACAAATCGCCCACGCAGCCAGGCGCTAGAATTTTAGTGGTGGACGATGATGCCGTAAACCGCATCGTATTAAGAGGGCTTTTAAACACCCAACACTATAGCATTGACGAAGCAGACTGCGGACCTGCGGCCTTAGAAAAAATTCATGGTGCTGACCCTTTTGACCTCATAATTCTGGATGTCATGATGCCCAAAATGAGCGGATTCGAAGTCTGCCAGAAGCTTAGACTAAAATACGCCATGCACGAATTACCGATACTCTTTTTAACCGCAAAAACCACCCCCGATGCTCTTTCTGATGGCTTTGCTGCCGGAGGGAACGACTTCTTAACAAAACCAACATCTAAAGCAGAGTTATTACCTAGAGTCGCAGCATTACTACACATGAAGGTAGGAACCTGCGATACCGCGTAAGCACACGCAGCACTATGCTACGCGAGCCCTTCCAGCAAGTATTCAAAGTTTGAGCCCACGGGAGCCTCACCTTGATCTTGGCGCCAATTTAACTTATGCACCGGCGTCAGATTATCGTCAATATAAGCTCTAGATGCTTGCGTCAGCGGAGCATTCATACCAAATTTCATCTGTATACTCTCCGCCGGAATATCATATAGAGTCTCGCGAGCAAACCAACGCTCCGACAGGGCGACCTGCGTCTGTAAAGACTTTTCAAACAAATACATGTTAATCGGATACGGATGTAAGCGTAAGCGCTTTAATATCAACTTAGAAAACCAAAAATCGTTATTAATAAACCCACGCTTTCGTAAGCTCATACACTTACGAATCACTCTTTTAGGCCAACCACTGCGCGCGTCACGAAAACGCTGTCCACGCCAATACCTTAATAACCCCCCCAGCCAAAGGTCTAAGGTTTCGCTGTGCTCCGTTCCCGCCAAAAACCAATTCGTCATCCAGCGGTCTTTACGCTCACTTGCGAAGGCAAAGAAGTGATCATCCATATATGAAGGCAACCATTCATCCAAAGGCGTACTGCAAAAAAGCGTGGCGTCAGCCCAAACACCGCCATGCAGTAACAACAGCTTAATCCTCGCGATATCCGTCACAATTTGCAAGAGCATATCATCACGCGCAGCAAACTCAGACACATCAACATATTCGGACAAAGTTTCTTGATTTAATAAACGAACATCCCAACCAGGATTACGAACCCGCCACGAGTTCACGCACTGCTCCACCAGAAAAGGCGGTTTACCTTTGTGCCAGTACATCCAGACTATTTTGGGTAAGCTTGTGCCATTCATGCTTGCACCATTGATAATAATGACCTCAGATAATAATCATCTCAAACGAGATAACGACAGCGTCAGACGCTTAAATTTAATTTACGACGCTGACGAATTAAAGGGCGAAACCCTAACTCTAACACCCAAGAAAAAAACCAATAAAATAATACCGCAAAGGCTAATAACTCCGAAGTGGTCTTCGTATAGGTAAAACCGCCATCAAAGCCGTACAGGTACAAACCACAGGCTACGAGTAGCGTGCAAATTCCCCCATAAAGGCCAACGGACAAAGGAATGCGCTGAGTAAAACGCAAGCAAGCCCACACCACAACCAAACCAACACTCGCGCCAAAAAACACATCCACAGGCCAATGCGCGCCACACACAACACGCGAGCAGGCGACTACAGCAGCCATCGTAAAGATTAACACTTTTGCGCTCAGTAAACGTGTACAGCGACACAAAAGCGAAGCAAGGATAAACACCGTCGCCGTATGCCCCGAGGGCATACTCCCGTATTTCAGCGCGGGCCCTATCACTGTAATCGCATGCTCACCAAAAACCGCAGCGGGTCGTGACACTTGCAGGAGCGCCTTTAGCCCATGAATACATATAGTCCCCACCAACAAAGACGCCAGTACCACAATGACAATACGGGGGTGACGGTAACTAAATAGCAATACAACTACCATCGCGACCAGAGCATCGCCAAAAAAAGTGATGTTCTCCCAAACCGCTTGAGGCAGCAAGGCCAAGCCAATTCGTTGCACCGGAATAAACCCGGTGACATAACCCTCGACGGAAAACACCAGCACACCCAAAATAAAAAATACACCAGCTAAAATAAGCAATCTAAACTCATCCTGCCGGTTCTGTCGCCAAACCCGCTCACGCATAGCGAGATATAAACGCAGGTGACCTAACAGCAAGCGCTTGCTCAATACAGGTCTACTCACGCGTACCACCTTCATGGTCAGCTCCAAATTGATACAAGGCAATACCGCCTTCGCTAAATAACAAAATCAGCTCGATGCGAGTATTTAACTTCGCTAAAGAATCGACTGCACTAATCTTTGTAATCACTAAATCTCCCGCTTTTGGCGCCACCTTAGTGACCAAGCGCTGCAGGTATACGCTAAAGCTTGGCATATTCAATTTGTAATACACAATATTCTTATTAGCATGTTTGGGTGAACTTAATATAAAGTTTGCCGCATCTCGCAAGGGCTGTTGTTGTGCATGGGCGACAACCGGCGCTAATATAAAATTAAACGACACCAAAGCCAATACCGCGCAAAGCAATAAACGAGCAATCTTGGACCAGTGAATATACAGCACTATTGCTACTGACGAAGCGGCAATAATAAGAGAATATACAATATAACGCTCATAAAAAACGGCTGAAGCTAAGCGCATAATCGCCGCATCATAGGCTCGATTACTTTTACCTGCTGCATACTCAAGCGCAAAGGGTAACAAGCTCAAAAACACAACTAAGGCACACGCGAGTATTAAATCTAAGGCCGATACACCCACTCTTTCTTTT